>MGBA01000025.1:3465-40970 GCA_001789965.1 Candidatus Roizmanbacteria bacterium RIFCSPLOWO2_02_FULL_40_13 | reverse complement strand
CCCTGCCGCATTTCTTTTCTCATAGAACTGACTTCTTTGTTCAGAGGTTCGACTCTCTTATCTATAAGTAGCCCTATTTGTTCTAGATCTGTTTTGGTTAACATCGGAAAATTATATTAACGGGTTTCAGAAATGAAATCAACAGATTATAGACAACGCTAAGCGGGAAGGCTGAGGTATCTCATTACAGTATCGTATCTCTCCTGTGAAATTAGTTTTGCTTCAAGTCCATAGTCGAGTAGTTGACTTATGGTAAACGCTGCGCGCACTTTATATCCTTTATCCCTCATCATATCCATACCACCTTGCTGTCTATCCACTAGAATTGTTATATCTTTGAGTGTAAAACCACCGGCTTTTGCTGCTTCCGCTGCCTCAACTTTAGTATCTGCTTTAGTTACTAGATCATCCACAATTCTCAATGTTTTTCCTTCGCCTTTTATTCCGGCCTTAGGAACTATTTTCCTAGTTCCATCTGGATATTCTTCCTTATCAAACACATCCGTATATAGAACCCTTGCCTGTTTTGAGTATGCTTTTCCGAGAGGTACTCCGGCCTTAGGAATTCCTGTGCAAAAATCTGGCTTTTTGTCATTTCCGTCCATCTCTTCAAAAACTACTCCTATTTGATCCAAAATAACTTCAGGGAGGTTTCGTAAGTTGATATATATCGGAGTTAAAGGAGCGCTTGGATTTGTATCATGAAGTTTGATTGCGAATTCCTCTTCACTTTGTGAAAAATCGATAGGACTTGTGGGTCTTTCTTTTTTATAAATTTTGTATTTTCCGTCCGGAAGTGTTTCTCTTACTCCGATTGGGGCGACGGTTTTGGTTGTAAAAAGAAGTGTAACTAATTTCTTTTGTGCTTCTGTTAAATTTTTAGAGGTCATAATTTATTGAGTATATCAGATATGTTTGCCGAGAGGCTTGCCTTTTATTTTGCTGTTTCCGTAGACGAGATTTCCCCGCAAGAATGTTGCGATTGGTCTGCCACGAAGCCTCATTCCTTCATACGCTGACCATCCGCACTTACTGAATAAGTCTTTTTTGGCCACCCTCCATTCTTTCGACAGATCAACTACGGTAAAATCAGCATCTTTACCTTTCTCGATCGATCCCTTGGTCTTTAATCCAAAAATTTCAGCGGGCTTTTTCGCTCCAAACTTCGCAAGCAACATCAATGCCTCCTCTGCACGTTTTGTGCCATATTTTTTCATAAAAGAAGTGATGAGAGAGGGTAGATTTTCCTGAATGCTCGGCA
The DNA here is from genome assembly GCA_001789965.1 of Candidatus Roizmanbacteria bacterium RIFCSPLOWO2_02_FULL_40_13. Classification (GTDB taxonomy): domain Bacteria; phylum Patescibacteriota; class Microgenomatia; order UBA1406; family GWC2-37-13; genus 2-01-FULL-40-42. The sequence goes on along the minus strand of MGBA01000025.1, from coordinate 39,709 downwards.
TCCCCGACTGCGCTTTCCAGACATTCGGCTGATTTTTAGTCTTCCATTCATGTGGGGTATGTTCTGCACAGATCGTGTCGATCTTTCCTCGTCGCAACCGTTCCCACATCTTTTTTTGATCGCTTAAATCTCTCAAGGCGGGCGCAACCTTTATCTTATTTCCAAATTTTTTATAGTCTTTGGTAGAAAAGTCTAGTTGCCGGCTTACCAGCTCTCCAAAAACTTTTACACCTTGTTTCTTGGCGCGGTCAACATGAGCAAATTCCTCAGGAGTTGATAGATGCATGAGATAAATCCGTGTTTTGTTTTTCTTGGCGAGCTTGATAGCACGGGCTACAGCAACAGCAACTACTTTATTAGGACGTACTATGCTCCACACCGCAGCGTCAGTCCGCTTTCCGAATTTTTTATTGAAATGATTTATAAGATCTTGGTCTTCGGCATGTACTCCAACCAAAATATCTCGTCTTGCAGCAATTTTGAATACTTTTCCCAGAGTTTCGTCGTCCGGGATCGTGGTTGGCGTCGTCTCATGTCCGGCCATAAAGACTTTCAGACCGACAATCTTCTTTTTGTTTACTTTATTTATTTCATTAAGCGAGTCTTTTGATACTCCCAGGAAAAAACTGTAGTCAGTATATGCTCTCTTGGGATAAATTTTTTTGATTTTCTGATTTAAAAGCTTGACTGTAGTAGTTGGCGGATTGGTATTTGGCATATCGAGCGTTGTCGTAACTCCTCCTGCGAGTGCAGCTCTTGTCTCATGTGGAATATCGCCTTTATGAGTCAGCCCCGGTTCTCTAAAATGCCCGTGCGTTTCGATAAGTCCGGGAAGAATGTAAACTCCTTTGCGTCGAAAGTCATATGTAAGAAGAGCCCTTGAAGAATTTTTCTGAATCTTTACTATCTTTCCATTTCGAACGGTAATTATACCGTCAATAATTTTGTCAGGATAAACTAATCTTCCACCTACGAGGTGGGGATTGGAAATTTTCACTTTACCAGATTGAGAACGCGGGTTTTTAACTGTCCTTTTTTGTTTTTATAGACAGCAATGTTCTTTAACCATTTCTTATCCATTTTGGGATAGTCGAGACGGTAGTGAGCTCCCCGGCTTTCAGTCCGTTTCAAAGCAGAAATGATGATTGCTTCTGCTACTTTTAACATCTCCTGAAGTTCCAAAGCGTCTTGCAGTTCTTTTTTGTTTCGGGCGACGACATCGGTCGCTAATCTTTGCAGATCTTTGATGATGATTAGTGCTATATCAAGTCGGCGCTTATCTTTGATGAGTCCAACGTTATTCCACATTACGGTCTTTAGCTCCAAAAGAAATTTCTCCGGCGACTCTCCATCGCTTTGCGTAATGAAGGAGTTTACGCGGTCAAGTTCCTTTTCTACGATCTTCTTTGGGATTACGGCAAGCTTTCGTTTTTTTGCATTTTGTGCAGCGCGTAGGCCAACCCGTCTTCCAAAAACCTGTCCTTCAGCAAGGGAGTTTCCACCAAGGCGATTGGCGCCGTGAATGTTTCTGGTTGATTCTCCGACAGCTAAAAGTCCTTTCACTCCGGTCTCCCCCCATTCGGTTATATCAATCCCTCCCATCATATGATGCATCGATGGACTAATTTCCATCTGTTTTTTTGTTATGTCGACCCCTACCTCTTTCCAAGCTTGAAAAACCTCTGGTACGAATTTTTCAGCTTCTCCTTTTTTCCAATGGGTTATATCAAGCCAGACCCCCCCGTTTTCCGTCCCTCTTCCTTCCTCGATCTCTTCGTAAATTGCCCGTGAAACCTCATCGCGTCCGGCAAGCTCTAATCTTTTCGGCTGATACCGCTTCATGAATCTCTCTCCGAATTTATTTCTCAAAATTCCTCCATGTCCCCGGACTTTTTCCGTGATCAACCGTCCTTTTTTTTCAGGAGGATACGCCATACCGGTCGGGTGAATCTGCACCATCTCCATATCCACAAGTCGAGCTCCCGCATCAAGTCCCCACGCATATCCTTCACCTGTGTTAGTCGGCTCATTGGTATTGATGAGGTAAAGCATACCCGCTCCACCGGTTGCAACAACGGTGACTTTTGCAGAAATGAGAGTTGGGACTGTGGTTTTTTGATCTAAAGTCAAGGCGCCTATAACCTGTTGGTTTTTTACCAGAAGTTTCGTCACAAATTGTTTGTCTTTATAATCTATTCCTAATTTTTTTGCCTCCGCTACTAAGCCCCTCATCATCTCACGTCCCGTGTAATCTCCCGCGCAGAGATTAAGTGGCGCCGATTGCTTGCCTCCTGCCCATGTGTAAAAAGATCCATCGGGTAGTTTGTCAAAGTTAACTCCATAGTCTTCGAGGTCGTAGATACGCTGAGGCATCTCACGAGCGAAAATTTTAGCCATTTTGTAGTTATTGATCTCCCATCCACCTTTTATGGTGTCTTGTAGGTGTTGCTTTGCTGTTGCTGGGGGTTTAATCGCAACATTGAGGCCTCCCATTGCCATTTTCGTATGGGCTTCCCCCATTGATTCTTTGCTTATGACAAGGACCTTAGCGCCGTTTCTTTTTGCTTCAATTGCAGCGCGCAAGCCGGCACCTCCTGCCCCGATTACTAGGACATCAGTCTTTATGGTTTTGAGGTTTTTTTTGCGGAGTTTCTGTAGTCTGGCTTTCCGTTTCATCAGGCAACAAGATACAATATCCAGCCTACTCTGTCAACCTTACACCTAGCTTTCTTTATCTAAAAGTGAGATGGAGCGGGCATATGCAGTGTAGCCAGGCACGTACTCCTCGATTCGCGAAAGGAGTAATAGTCCTTTTGCCAAAATAACCGCGTCCTCGCTACGAAATACTTCTGGCTCAAGCTCGCCGATCGTATCTTCATACGTGGTTGCCTTATCCTCTTCTTCATCCACCGCACCGTAGTCAGTAGTTGTAACTCCATCGTGGGGCATATGATTTCCGTATTCAAACCACTTGGGATTAAGTGCGGTATATTCCTCATCTTCATCTCCTTCTACGGGATCTGTTATCTTCTCATCGATCATGTGACCAAACTCATGATCCGGGATTTCATCATCCATCCCCAAGTCAGATACAGTTATATACATTTCTAGAGGATCTCCGGATACAGCAGCAGCTGATTCTCCTTCTGTTTTCTGGAAATCTACTGACCTTACTAAATTCACGGTTTTCAAGCCTGATAGCGAAATCACTTCTTTAGGTATATTGGAAATTCCGTTTATAAATACGACAACTGCATCCTTAAACTTTTTAGGCTTAATCTTTTTTGGATTTATTGGAGTGAAAAGATCGGTATCGATTTGGTCTTCGTCTGGGATCACCACTTTAAATCCCAATTTGCGCGTGTAGCGATTGAGGACAGATAAGATTTGGTTCACGGAACTGGCTTTATCAAGCATGTCAAAATACGGCTGCGTCTCAAAAAGAGTCAAGCCGTATATTTTAGCCTGCCTCAGAGCATATTCGTTCAAAACAGTTTGAAAGCTTTCATCTGCATATGTAGCATGTTCTATACGGAATAACTCTTCACTATCTCGTTGATTAAGAGCTGTCTTAATTGAGCTAAAAGCTCCGCTCATCCGGCGGTCCGGGGATTGAAGAGGTTCTTTATTTGTGGCGGTGGCAATAGCCGGACCACTAAGAAAAGAGGTGGCTATAAGCACCGATGAGACGATGGGATTACGCGCAAACCTTGAAATTCTGCGCTCTTTACTCATGATAATCGACTATTGTAGAACCAAGTGGTCCTTTCCGCAACAGATTTTTTTAGAGCACTCTTGCAAAGTGATTTTCCCTCTCGTACACTGATATCGTGAACGGTTTTCTGAAGACTTTTTTGATAATAGCAGGCTTCGGTGTTGGGGTAATGGCTGTCGTATTAGTCCTTTCTAATACATTTTCGTTCCGATCTTGTACGGGCCGGGTTCCTATCGGCTTTGATAACAAAGTAGTTAAATGTGCCGGACAAACCGCCTTTTCTTTGAATAGTCCAGCATTTACCCTTTCTGTTGAAAAAATTACATTTGAATCAGACGAAGGCTTTATCACATACAAATTCCCTCTTATTTGGGGGCTTTCTCTCCCTCTCAAGATGCAGGCTGGCTCGAATGCAAAAATAACGCTCTGTCCTATTTCAGCAAATGCGGACGGGATAAAATACATCTGTCAGGAAAAGCCCGTATCCGAGCTTGCAAACGTCCTAAAACCCGGAGATATCGTAGTTTCAGCCATTGTAGATCCCAATTTTTTATCCCCGAAGGACAACTTTCGGGTCCGCTGTGGTCAAATCCAAGGTGACTTCCTATCGCGAGTAAAAAAGGGGGGGAGTATTCTTCCGTATCTTTCGGTCTTCCGTAAAGGAACCTGTACTCCTTCTGTTGGAAAAATTTTATATAAAAACCCTTAAAGGCTTGACAAGTCTTTGGAGAGGTGTATAATAATTTTAGATAGTTATACTATAGGTTTATGAACGAAGGTATGGAAAGACCCAAGCCAAGGCCAAAACAAACTCCCGATATGTCTCGCAGAGACTTCCTTATTAAAGGTGGCTCAGTTGGCGCAGGAATTGCTTTAGGAAAACCTCTTGGAGTATTTGATGCTGTTTTCGGAAAGGACAAAAAGCCAAAAGGTAAAAACGGTAACGAAGAGGCTCAGGGCGTAACTTCAACCACTAAGGCAGAAATTAAAGAGATGAATAGTGAGATCTCTGCTGTGGCAAAGAATATTGATGCTACTTTGAGGATGACGCCCGAAGAGTTTACAGAGTGGGTGAACACCGAGCATGAAGACGGCACAACTAATGCTTTGTGGTATGGTCAAACCGTTCCCTTTGGTTTCCCACATGTACAAAATTTTGCAGATGGGGGTTTCTCAACTCGTCTTACTTATATTGATAATGAGGGTACGGCATTTACTTATGCCCACATTCCAGGCCGGGTATTTCCAAGAGTTCCCCATATGAGCCTTGCACAGTGGAATCCGGAGACTCCTTCTTATTTGGGAATGTTGTCTTTCTTTAACGGATCAGTGACTATACCACTAGAAAGTGAGGACGCGGGAAGCGCAACAGTATCTTTCGGAACACAGATCTGGCCCGACGGCACAAAGGTACCTTTTGGATGGATAAGTAACTTAGATGTTCCAAATAATCCCCTTTTCGGACCGAACCAATCGCTTCTCACCGATCAACCTCAACCTCTTTATACTGCACATAAAAACAACGTCAACGACAATCTTCATCGTGGAAAGACAATGACCCGAGAAGAGCTTCTTGAAGAACTTGAGACCAATATTGGAAAACCGATTGAAACGTATTTAAATACAGACCAGGCTATGAAAACAGCGCTTTTTTTTGATGAATACGGGAGCGTTGGATCAATAGACGTTCATATTGAAGGACTAGATCTTTTCCAACAATATCCTACATATAGAGCTATGATAGATGGATTTTTTAACCAGGATTCCGTTGGGTTTCAAGCGGCTGTAGAACAAGGAATACAAAACGGTTTCTTTTTAAACGCTGATACTGCCTCACCCAAACAGGTTGTAAAAACCTTAAAAACAACTTTGACTAATATTAAAACCGTCCAGGATCTATTCGGGCGGTTCCCTTGGGGACGCCCCACTTTTATCACGGACGCAATTGCTCCTAAACCACTCGTTCAAAAATAGATAAGAGTCTCCTCCCGTGCTTGAATTAACCATGAATTATTGATACAGTGATTTTATGTTCCTTTGGTTTAAAAACAAGAGTGTGAAATTCTTATATCACTCTTCATTTATAATTATTCTCCTCCTATCTGTTCCTGTATTTAGTCTTGTCCATGGACAAATTCCTCCACCTGGCCATACTATAGATGAATGTACTCCTGATTTTTGTACTACAACTGGTAGCGGTGGTGGTGGTGAAACTTGCGTTGGGTATCCTGTTTATGGATCCTGTTGGACTTGGGAATGTCACGGATATGGTTACACGGGTGCCGGATCGTATACTACCGGCTGCTCGGATGGAGGAGGAGGAGGAGGAACTAGTCCTCCTGCCTGCAGAAATCTAAATCAAAGCTGTAGTGGTAGCAATCAAGGTACCTGTTGTGGAGGACTAACCTGCGACCCACAGGGAAAAAGCGGTTCCCTTTGCAAGAAAAATGGTTGTGGGGCGGCCGGAAAAACTGGAAGCGATTACGCCGATGGCTGTTGTGCTGGTACTGCACCCGACAGTAAAGGCGTATGTCAATGCACCACTCCTAATCCTCCTTATAATTTAAACCCAGACGGCAAGGATGTATGTCCGGGCACAAGTAATCTTTCATGGCAACCTGCAGGAAAAAGTTATTATGTAAGAGTTGATGAAAATCCTAGTTCCTTTAATGCCGGCGTTTGTGAAGGTCCCGGTAATCCAGCTGGAAAAAACGGGAGTGGAGATGAATGTTTTATAGACTATGACAACTCGCAGCCGTACAATTTCCAAGCTGGTCAATCGTACCAATGGTGGGCTCATGTCAGAAATACGCAGTCAGGTTGCAATACTTATAGCAACCCTACTTACGCGACGGTCGACGTCTCGTCTCAACCGACGGCGCCGACTAATCTCCTACCACAAACTTCCACTATGCCCGGCTCTCAAACGATTTCATGGACAGCCCCATCCAACGCAGATTCCAATACGAGATATAATGTATACATCGATGATGAACAAAACGGATGGAATGGGAGTTGTTCGTCGCCTCTTTCCGGTGATTCCTGCGTACAAAATCTCAACGCGACATCTACCAACTTCACCTTTACTTCAGCTCACCAGTATCACATCTGGGTTACGGCAATTTCGTGTAGTTTTCCGGCAAGCGCCCAAGTAGATTCTTTTGTAGGAGTTCCTGCTCCAATTCCGACAGTTGCAATTCAGGGAAATCTTAGAGAATATGACACGCCAGCTTGTCACAACGACATATCCACCAACGGCCTCTCCATAAATATTTCTGCGCAATACCCATCGGGAGTAACACCGGTCTGTACAGTCAATCCTTCATCCGGCACCACTAAATCTTCCTATAATTGTAACGTCAGTTTTGATGAATTTGCCAATCCGACACCTGTTGCAACGCAAAATCTTACAGTTTCTGCAACTTCGACCGAATATCAACCCGGTTATCTTGTTGATTCGGCAGCTTGTGAAGCCTCAGGAAGTAGTTCGATCGCGATCGATCTTGCTGCACCAACACCGACCACTACATTTACCAAAGATCTCCTCTTTAAAATTGCCAAATCATGGATTAAGATCAAAAACGGATCGTTTGCTTCCTCGCTTAATGTCAGTAACCCCATTCCTCTTTCGGTCACCTCATACGATTTGGAAGATGATGGTTCTCGTCTCTTTATCATGGCGTCAGCAGGAAATGATCCCGGAGCTGCAACCGCGCGCGCTCTTAATATCGGCACCGCTGATCCTTCTTCCAAAGGGTGGAAAGCAGACTACCAGAAACTCGGAGTTCTGAATCCGGCTACGTTCTTAGAATACGTGAAAGCACGAAAAGAATTTAAAGAAATCGATAACCTATCGGAACTTGAAACCGGAAAGATACATGTTTGGACCGGTGGAGATCTTACGATAGAAGACGCTTCTAAATTCGACAATATAAAAGGAGTTCTTATTTCAACAGGAACCGTGAATATTACCAAAGACTTCAAGCCATCCAGCGCATCCGTTGCAATAATCGCAAACAGCATTACGTTTGCAGGAGATCCAGAGCCGGTCGAAGAAGCTGAGGGATTATTTGTCGCAGAGACCATAAACACCGGTGAAACAGCCGCACAAGGCTTGAAAATCACGGGTAATCTGGTCGCTGCTTCCGGTCTTACCAACAACCGCACATGGGGTAGCAATTCCCGTCCGGGAATCTTTATAATTTTTAATCCGACCCTTTATATGGAGCTTTTGCCATACGTGTCGGTCTCAAAATATGAATACCAACAGACGCAATAAAATAAAGCGTGGAGCGTGGGACATGAAACGTTTCAAGCTCCAAGCAAGCTCCAAGAGAGAATCAGGACAGGTCCTTCTTATCGCGGTCATGCTTTTGGCAGTGACTTTGACGATCGTCCTTTCCATTACGTTTTCGTCCCGCACCGATACTCAAATTACAAAGCTTGAAGAAGAAAATCAAAAGGCGCTTGCTGCAGCAGAAGCAGGAATCGAAGCCGCCTTAAAAACCGCAGGGACCGTCAACATTGGTCAGGCCGGTACCGGTGGAATTCTCCCCAACTCGGGATTTAGCGGCACAGCATCTGTTTCAACCAATCCCTCAGATACCAAATTCACCACGCCGATCCTTCAGAAAGACGAACAGTACACATTCTATATGGGAGTATACACTGCACCCAGTACAATCGGTCCGTCGGACGGAGAAAATCTGGAAATTTGTTTTGCTTCTTCCAATCAATCTACCAAAAGCGCAATTGAGATAACCGTGGTAAAAGGAACGAGTCCCAACTACACATTGCGCCGATTTGTCATAGACCCAGATGATAGAATTTCCGAATCAGACCAAGGACTCGCCTGTTCCAATACAGCCTTCTATAAGGGCACGACAATTGACGGCTCCCTCATCGGTGAAGACACCAAGCTAGTCATTGTGCGGATGCTGTATAGCTCGTCCAAGGTGTTCTTCTCACGAAATTCCCCTGACCTCCCCTCGCAGGGAAAGTTTGTTTCTTCCGAGGCAACTTCAGATACCGGAGTTTCAAAGAAAGTTCAGCTATTTCAGTCGTATCCTCAGCTCCCCGCAGACTTTTTCGTGACAGGATTCTAGAATAGCATTTAGTAGTTAGTATTTAGAATTTAGAACGTCCCTAAATGCTATATGCTTAATGCCAAATGCTCTTAAACGAATTTTTCCGTTACGACGTGCAGAGGATCAGCTCCCAAGGCAAGAAGATATTGGCGTATTGACTCGACGATATCGCGGTCTCCTGCTATGTACACGTCCAGATCCGCATACGTCCCGCCGGTGGGCTTTCCGAACTTGGTATGTAGCTCATCAATCCCCTTATTGACCCTCCCTAACATGAAATGATCTGGTTTTGATACTGCAACTGCTCTTGAAAGGAACACGATAAAGTTAAAGTTCGGGTTTTCATCATGAAGCTTCTTCCACTCATCGTAAAAATACACATCCTCTTCTTTTGGCACTCCCCATAAAAGAATAAAGCGTTCATCCGGATGTTTTTTAAGGTGCTCCAAGATCATGGAGCGCGCAGGAGCAATACCGGTGCCGGTTGCGATAAAGACTTTGTCCCGCCCGTTATGTTTTCCCTCTTCTTTTAGGGTAAAAATGCCCGCAGGACCATCGAAAATCACCTCATCTCCCAACTGCAATGAAGACAGATAGGTCGAGCCAATTCCGTTTTGAACAAGTTTTACGACAAGATCAAATGTTTTCATCTCAGTTGGCGGAGAAAAAATCGAATACAGTTTCTTTTTGACTTCTCCGCCCGGTTGGGGAACCTGTAAGATGACATACTGCCCCGCCTCAAATCGGATAATATCCGGATTGATGCATAAGAATTTGAAAAGATACACATCGGGGGTAAATTTTTCTTTATGAGTAAGTCTTGTATGAAATGTCTGCAACATATGTTATTAAATCTCCAAGTTACAAGCACCGAGAAACAAACAAGAACCAAACTACAAATTCTAAACGTTTGAAGTTTGGGATTTAGGATTTGTTTGGAATACTTGGAATTTGTATCTTGGAATTTTTTATAGATTGGATCTCTGTGAAACTTCCGCGTCCACCAGTTCTCTTGGTCTTCCGTATTTGAGCCGAGAAAGCTGGATAAGCGCCTGTGCGATCTTTGGATTAGCCTTTTCTTTTTCCTCTTTCATATCTTTCGTCAGGTCGGCAGAAAAAGGAGGGACCGGCTCATTATTTACTATGGTTTTCATATAGACGTGAAAACGTTCGATATTAATAAGATCCTGTTCGGTAAACACCGGCTGAAATTCACGCTGTAGATATGAAGCGTCAGTAACACCTACTCTGAATGAGATCACGGTTCCGACGTTACCGAAGATCGCGTTTTTAATCTCCTCCTCGACCTGTCCGATAAACTGATTGGCAACCGTCAGATTAAGATGGTATTTCCGCGCCTCAGAAAGTATGGTTGCAAAGTCTGGCGTTGCAAAGTTCTGAAACTCATCAACATACAGGAAAAAGTCACGGCGCTTTTCCTCGGGGATCTCCTGCCGACTCATTGCCGCAATTAGAATCTTGGGGATAAGAACCAGTCCTAAAAAGTTGGAGTTTTCTTCTCCGAGCTTTCCTTTTGAAAGATTGATTAAAAGGATTTTCCCCTCATCCATGACCTTTCTGAAATCAAAGGCGCTTTTTGACTGTCCGATGATGTTTCTCATGGTTTTATTGGTGACAAAACGGCCGAATTTAGAGACGATATAATCCAAGACCTCTGATTTATGAAAGTCTGAGGTTTGTGCAATCTGATCGGTCCAATAGCGCTTAACAATCGGGTCGGTGATTTTTGGAAGAAGCTCCTGTACATACTTTGCGTCGGTCAAAACGCGCACTACTTCTACAAACGTCGTTCCCTCCTCAGACATGACGGTTAACATTGCGTTTCGTACTGCGTGCTCAAACCGCGGACCAATGATACCGGTGCGCTGCGGGTCGTACAGTTTGTACATGAGGTTGATGATTGCGGTCGTCATAAAATGTTTCTGTTCCTCATCGTATACTTCCAAAAGATTTAGTCCCATGGGCCGCGCGGTATCTGATGGATCAAAGTAAATTACGTCCTCTGCGCGGTCGGGCGGAATGTGCTGCACAATCTCGTCAATCAAGTCTCCATGAGGATCGATGACGCAGACTCCATGACCTGCTTTTATGTCCTGGATTGCCATATCCTGAAGAAGTACTGATTTTCCCGTACCGGTTTTTCCTATGATGTAGACGTGCCGCCTGCGGTCATCAAACCCGATGTTTACCGGTCTTTTTATTCCTCTGTAATAACCTTGACCGATGTATGTCCCGCCTTTCTGCATGACCTCTGCTGCGACCGGTCCGGTGCGCGCTTTCAACCATTGCAGATGAGGGGTTTCGATGGTTTTGTTTGGAAAATGGAATATGGTCCCGAGCTCTTCTGAGGAGAGGACTGATGTTGATTTGAAAAACGGCCATTCAAGAACCGGGAAAAATTTGTAGACGAAGTTCAACATGAAGCCTCCTTTGAATAGAATCCGGGCTTTTTTAAGGCTGTTTGTATCTGAGTTAATCTGGGAAAGTGCGCTGGTGATATTTCTCAAATGAAGATCGGCACGGCTCTGGGAAGGCGATGAAACCACAGCGCGGATTGCAGTATCAAATGCAGGTTTTGAGGCTTTATCATCGATCTTTTCAAGTGTTTTTGGATCGGTTTTGAAGGTTGCCTTGTCAGGGTTAGATTCTGATTTTTTAACTGAGGAGACATATCCCTTTCCGTGTTTCTTTGTATTTCCTCCTGCGGGTTTGATAAGAACCTGTAGAAGAGCTCCTTCTCGCTCGTCAAGCTTGGAAAATGCATTGGTAATTGCGGCCAGTGGATCGGTAGGAAGATCTTTGTAAACCTTCAGTGGCATGAAAGGATAATCTTTTTGGACTAAAGCTGCATGAGCCACTTTTCCGTCTTCAGTAAAGATATTCGGTTCTTCAACCTTCTGAATATCTGCCTGAGGATAATAACCGTAAATGGTTTTTTCCACCAAGTCCAAAATTTTTGCGGGTGCCGAGACATAAAAACGGATGTCCGCTTTTTTCCCCATAATCTCAAAGGCGATCGTGTCATCGACATCAAAAGCGCTTTTCCATCCCGACTTTTTAAGAGATGAAAACGCCCCAATCATCTGTTCGGCCGCATCAATTTTTATCTCGTTGTCTTTGGGCAGCTTTATCTCAACCGTCACCATCTCCAGAGAAAGCTCTTCTCTCTTTTTCATCCGGAAATAAATGATGATCAGATAGACAAAGGCAAACGTCAAACCTGCTGCGATCGCGGCTGCGGAAAGGGCAAGAATAAAGGTGATGGCTCTATCGAGGATGCCCTGAAAATTAACTACATCCATAAAAAAATTATATAATGAGAACGCATTAATTATCTCAGGTTTTCTATGGTAAAACAGGTAGGAATTTATATCGGGCTGGCCAGCCTTGCGCTTTTCTTGGTTCTGAACATTGCTTTATCGCAAATTATCTCTCCGTTGTATGTTAATCTCGTCCGGAATGAGAGGGAGTATATGGTTGAGTTCCTAACAGACATTAAACCTCTTCCGGTTTTTTCTCCAAAGCTTTCGTTGTATGAAGACCTCTATGGTGAGGGCGTAGAGGTGGCTGTTTTTGCAGAAGAACAGCGCCGGAACAATATGATAAATAAACTTGAACGAATATTAGTAATTAACCCTTCTTCTCGGGATACTCTATATAATCTTTTTTTGCTTTATAAACAGCGGGATGACTTAAATACGGCGAACGTGTATTTTGAAAGGGCCCAAAATATTGATCCGGCATTACAATGATTCTCATATGAAACAAGTCCACTTATACGTAAAAGGTGATGTCATCGGAGTAGGGTTCCGGGCATGGTCAAAAATTCAAGCAAAGCTTAAAGGAATAACCGGTTGGGCACGGAATGTGCACGATGATTCTCACCGGTTTGGTCTGCAAGGCGGAATTGAAATAGTCGCGCAAGGTGAGGAGTCAGCGCTTGGGGATTATGTTGCAAAGATAAAAGAAGGCTCACCAATCTCCCGTGTGGATGATGTTGAAATCCTGGTCGAAGATGTAAAAGAAGCATTTGATAACTTTGAAATTGTAAAATAAAGTTTAGGTTGTCTTTACAAGATGATGGGAGTATAATGATGCTGTTATGGTACGGGTAGAAAGGCTACCCGATGTTGCTCCCGCGAGAAACGTCAGGCGTAGCAAAAAACTGGACGCCGTAAGGATTGAGGGTGTAAAAAAACTCAAAGAGTATGTGTTGTTTAGAATGATCCCCACACTCCCGGGATTTGCTCCGGAAAACTTTCCTCATCCGGAAGGCTCACTAGACCATGCTGACGAATTCTCCTCCTTATTTGAAATACAGCGTCGGCAAATTATAAGAAAGCTTATAAGGCCGGTAAAAAGGCGCCTTGGACTTCCGGACTATGAACCGGTTTGGCACAAGCAAGTCCAGAACGAGATGGCGCGGTGGGGAAAAGAAGATTTAGGGCTTTCTGAGAAACAATTAAGACAGGCTATGAAACTTGTAGATGAACAGATGAATCAGGCAGTGAAGCTTCAAAAAGACAAAACTAAAAAAGGTAGGTTGGTGAGAATCAAAACTCTCTTTCGAACAAAAAACAACGCGGAGAACCGTTCTCCCAAAAAATTAACTCCAGTGGAAAAACTGGCTGGGTAAACTACCTTATCAGCTCGTTCCAATTAAAATAAAGAAAACCACTACTCCGCCTAAAAATAGGTAAAATTCCATAGATTTATCGAGCCAAGCTAAATACTCCGATGAGAAACAGCGTGATGACCGACAATAGGACATTTATGCGCACAGCCTGCCCGATCTTTTTCGGCAAGCCAAACCCGGTGTATCTCATGGTCTTTTCCATGCCCTTCAGGTACAAGACGTTGTACGCTGCCAGGTATAGAGCGACCACAAAAAACATCAGATAGAACACGAGCGCAAGTTGCTTTATCATCATAAACTCATGCTTTCATGGACAGAAGGAACGCTCTCCACGTCTTCTGCAAACTTATAACTACCATCCATCTCGTGTGTTCTCGGCTGAAACCATATTGGTGCTGATTCCATCATCAGCTTCACCGTGTTAGCCAGAAGAATTCCGGTGGTTGAAGGATCCTTGATGTTTGCGATCACAAATGTTTCTTCATGTGACGGTCGATCAAATGCGATGATCACATCTCCCATGTCAAGGAGCTCGTTTATAAATCCCTTTATCCTTACATCAATCTCGGTGATGCGGACCTGATCAAGTTGTACATCGTTTATTGAATGTGAAAAAAGAGGCGCGCAATTTACCTGAAGAATGCGCTTTGTGGTAAATACATAGAGGTGGTAATGCCAATCGGCGATAATTTTTAACACGATGCTTGTCGTTGAAACAAGAATGAGGAATAGACAAATGATAAATAAGGTCGGGTCTGAAGCTCCTGCAAGGAAGAACAGCGCTGCAAGACTAATAAAAAGCAGTGAAAGGAGACCTGTTGTGGTCAGAGGGCCCATCATCACAAACCAATGCTCTCTTTTGGCGATAATAAGCCTCTCTCCCGGCAAGGTAATAAATCTCTGACATAATTCTGGTGTTAATAGATCCTTTGGTTTGGTCATAGCGTCCCTTCCTTTTTTGTTGTCCCGAACTATTGTTATTACAGTTTTCGTCTTTCATAACAAACTTTGCACAATTTTCCCTGCCCCATTTTACAAAACTCCTATTCTCTTTTGCAGTCGTCTTCCTTACGAAAAAGTTGTAAGAAATATTACAGATTGTGGTGTATGTGCTATACTTTTCAGGCTATGAATATGAACTCTGCAGAAGAAAAAATTAGATTATTTTTTGAAGAGTCTGGCCAAAGGGTCCGTTTTAAAAAACGGGATACCTTTTTATATGCAGGCGATACCCCCCAGGGTGTCAATTATGTCTTTAAAGGCTACGCAAGATTATATACTGTTGCTTCCGATGGAAAGGAATTAACGCTTGTTATTTACCAACCCGGGGAAGTTTTCCCTGTTGTTTGGGCTGTAAAAGGAGTTCCTAGTATTTATTATTTCGAGTCAATTACCGATCTTGAGATATTCCGTGTACCACGTGAAGAGTTTGTAACGTTTATTAACGAAGATGTTGATGTATTTCATGAATTCACAAGAGGTATAACCTCTCGCTTTCAAATAACTTTAAAACGTATGGAGTATCTGACGTTTGGAAACTCTCATGCCAAAATCGCATCGGTCCTTATGATTTTTGCCGAACAGTATGGAGTCCGCGAGAAAGGAACTATGGTTATCCGCATTCCGCTTACTCACCGGGATATTGCAGCGTTAGTTGGACTTACTCGAGAAACGGTCAGCCTCGAGGTCAAAAAACTCGAAAAAAAGGGGTATGTCGTCAAACAAAAAGGACTCTACGTGGTAAAAGACTACGCCGGCCTGCGGGAAGAATCACTTCTTGAAAACTAGCTCTAGCACGCTTCATGACTTGATCGTAATGTCCTTGGTGGTATAATCGTTACACATGAGTACGGAACATAGAGAGGCTCTATCTCAGAGGCTTACCATTCGACCTTCGCTTGAGGAGGTACGCGCTCTTGTAGAACCAAACAGTATTATTCCCATCTATTGTGAGCTTCCTTCGGATATGCATACGGTGCCTGATGCATATTGGAGATTGTCCGATGGCGGTCGTCCTGGATCGTTTCTTCTTGAGGGCGCCGAAAGTCCTGAAACAATGGGACGCTATAGTTATGTCGGCGCACACCCGATAGACACCATACAGGTCCCGGCTTACAGTTCCGAAGATCCTCTCAGTACAATAGAATCGCGACCTTCCCGTAAAGTAATTTCACTGCCCGAACCCCATGTGCTTCCTCCGTTTCTTGGCGGGTGGGTCGGATTTCTCTCGTATGGATACGCTCGAGACATCGAACCAACAGTTTCTCCCCACAAAAGAGATCATTTGCGTCTGCCCAAAGGGTTTTTTTTTCAGATCAGAGATTTTATTGCGTTTGATCAGCATCCTCTCCGTCAGGTGATAACAGCCATAACTCATATGTCTGTAGATGAGATGGAAAAAATAACTGACGATTACAATTTAGCACAAGCGCGTCTTTACAAAATGGTACGACAGCTCGAGCAGGGACCTTCATTGCCTCACGTTCTCCCGGTGCAAAAAGACTACACCCTAGACGAACGGGCAAACATGACCAAAGAGGAGTACGAAGAAAAGGTGGGACGCATTAAAGAGCATATTCTGGACGGTGATACGTTTCAGACGGTTCTTTCATTACGGATTTCCCGACAAACATCTGCTCATCCTTTTGAGGTATATCGGCAACTCAGGAAGCACAATCCTTCTCCTTACATGACCTATATTAATTTCGGTGGTGGCTTTCACCTTGCAGGAAGTCCTCCGGAACTTATCAGTAAACTTGCGGATGGAAAAGTGTTTATTGACCCGCTTGCGGGGACCCGTCCGAGGGGAAAAACCGAGGAAGACGATCAAAGGCTTGCAAAAGAACTTACTGAAGATCCAAAGGAAAAGGCTGAACACACCATGCTTGTTGATCTTGCAAGAAATGATGTGGGGCGTGTCGTCGAGTTTGGATCAGAGAAGGTATTGGAACTGATGTCGGTTGCTTTTTTTGCAAAGGTCATGCATATGAAAAGCGTGATAATGGGAACATTGCGAGCTGATAAGTCATATGTCGATGTCATCCGCGCAACATTCCCGGCAGGCACTGTTTCGGGCGCTCCAAAAGTTCGCTCGATGGAAATTATTGCCGAGCTTGAGGATGATGAACGCGGTCCGTACGGAGGAGGCTTGGGATATATTGACCTAAAGGGAAACTATGAATTTGGTCTGGGACTCCGCACCATTGTGTTTACCGAAAAAGACGGAAAAACGGTTGCTCATATCCAGGCGGGGGCAGGTATTGTCGCCGACAGCGATCCTGAAAAAGAGTATGAAGAGTGTCTTCAAAAAGCAAGTGGGGCAAGGCAGGCAGTCGTCGCTGCGGAAAAAGCTTCAAACGCTCAACAAGAAGGGTGAGCCCGGAGAGACTCGAACTCTCAACAAATAGCTTAAAAGGCTACTGCTCTACCAGTTGAGCTACGGGCCCAAAACGTCTAGTTATTTTATCAAAAGTTGCACTCGCTATCAATCCTTTATGTTAAAATACAGCCGTATGTACAAAGAATATGATCCTAGTCGGGAAAAGAAAGAGTTTAAAAAATATTTTGGTAGGCGGACTCTGAGACGGTACCGCCGGGAGTATTCTGCGCTCACAAGGCAAGAAATTGATGTGGTTATCGGCGGTCTGCGCGACGGTATTTTTCCTCATCTGCGGGAAGATGATTATGATACATTACGGCTTCTTATTCCCATCAAGCTCCAGATAACAAACAAGCATAAGATAGATAGACCTGAGGATTTTGACTTTATTTCTTCAGGATCTTCATGAATATTCGAGATTTGATTTTTAAGACAGTCCCTCCGTTTGTTTTTTCCCACACCCCAATCCTCACCAAAGAAATCCTTTTGCGTCTCATACAAGAAGGAAAAAGTGTGGAAATAGATCTGAGCTCCATTGAAAATGGGGGATTTGTTGTTGGACACGACAAAGCGATCTATAAAGAAGGACTTCTGCCGGAAAATAAAAATATATCTCTTGGTGACGCGCTTGCCCTTCTTGAAAAAACCAATGTCCCAATTAAAATCGACTGCAAGGATGAAGGCGCTCTTCATAAAGCCTCTGAAATCGTAAGACTTCTCGGAAAGAGGAGGTGCATGCTCCACTCTATAGTAAAGGAGTTGACGTTTTATTCTAAAAAGGAAATGGAGACAGCCTATTGGAAGCGCGAACCAATAGCCTTTTCTGCCATATATGCGTTCAAGAAAAAGTTAAATGTGCCTCTCCAGGTAAGCACAAAGGGGACAACTTTTAAGAATCTCGGAAAAGCCATTTCTTCTTGCGTAAGACTACTTAAGGGAAAGGTAGAAATCATAAATCTTAACCTCCCTCCTGATAATACAGTCGCTCCGGATAATATCATCGAGAAACTTTATAGGAATGATCTCCTTGTTGAGATATATGTTGAAAAACTTGGTGGCAGAAGGATTAAAAAACCATATTTTGCAACTACCAATGATCTTGAAAAAGCCTCGAGCATCTTTCGTCTCCCTACTTCTTCAGGAGCTTCATGATAAGGCGTGCGGTAGTCTCTGGATTGTGACGGATAAGATTTCGCTTTAGAAGATCTGGATATTTGGTCGCTGCTATTTTCTGGTTTAATAAATTCCCTCCTATAAACTTTTCTTTATAAACGTTTTTTTGTTTTTTTAGGACAGTTGAAACGAGATGTTCTTTTTCACGGGCATATCTTTTTAAAAGCCACGCTGATGGCTGCCGGTTATTGTAAATAACATAATCAAAATCGCATCCGAGAAACTTTTTCGTCTGGTCTACAAAATCATATACGGAAAACGTGTCGGTTTGCCCATATTTGGTCATCAGATTGCAGATAAAAATCTTCTTTGCCCTGCTTTTACAGATCGACTGAGGGATTCCTTGTACGAGAAGGTTGGGAATGATACTTGCATAAAAATGTCCGGGCGCCATGACGATCACGTCCGCTTCTTTTAGGGCTCGGAGCGCTTTTGGATTGGCTTTGGACTTTGGCTTGAGATAAATCCTTTTTAATTTTTTTAGATTTGCCTCATAAATCCTACTTTCACTTATTATTTTTCGTCCGGTCGCAAGCTCTGCGATAAGTACCACCTTGTCGAGGGTCGAAGGGATTACTTTCCCTTCGGTACGGAGGATTTCAGAGGCTTTTTCTATCGCCTTGTCAAAACTTCCGGTGAATTTTTCAAGAGCAGAAAGAAATAAATTGCCGAAATTATGCCCTTTGAGAGAGCCCTTTTCAAATCGGTAATTCATGAGTTCCCGCATCAGCTTGCTTTCGCGGGATAAGGCGACCAAACACTGTCGTACGTCCCCGGGGGGAAGAACTCCGAGTTCATCACGAAGGACGCCGGTAGATCCACCATCGTCTGCCATCGCAACAAGTGCTGTCAACGCGACAGGATATTTTTTAAGACCGGTCAGAATCGTAAACGTCCCAGTCCCACCGCCCATTACGACCACTTTTCTCATAAAGATTGATAGTTTATACGACCAGTGTCATTTCATCAATAGCAAACCTGCTACAGCGATCAGGCTTCCCAGAATCTTCCGTGGGAGATCTTCGCGTTCATTTAGTAAAAGTGCAGCGATTACAAAAATAACGACGACCTTAAACGTCGTAACCGCAGACACCAAACTTAGATTTCCGACTATAAGCAGCAGTAAAACCCAGGATAAAGCCTGAAAAAATTGCAGTGTTCCTGTGATGAAGATTTCTTTTTTGGTATGTGTTGTTTTTTTGCGAACCATGAGCGCAACCAGTCCAAGCGAGGCGCTCTGAGCCCACCAACTAAAAAGTGTTCCTGCAGTAAACCCAGTAGTTTTCTGCAGGGCTCGTTCGGCTGACAACACGAGCCCAAGACAGACGCCGCTTACAACCATCAGGAGAAAATATTTATCAAAATGAAATCTTCCAATACGGTGTTTTTTTGAGATCAGAAGAATGGCAAATAATAATAAAGCTGTCCCTACAATCTGCAGAGTAGTCAACTTCTCGTTTAAAAAGACCGATGCTAGAATTATGGTAATCGGGGTGTAAATATTACTTACTAAAGTAGTGATTCCTGCGTCTACGTGTTTTTGCGCAACAAAAGAGCCGACCCAAAAGCCCACTCCGGCGACTCCGCATATTACAGCAAGAGCCACGATAGCTCGTATGTCACCGCTAACCTTGAATGGTTGGATAAGAAAAAGGGAGAGTCCAAAAGTGATGATGACAAGAGTTGTTTTAAACGCAAAGTCTATCTGACCGATCCCACCCCCTGTTCGTTTTAACGCAAGCCAGCGGCGTTGGAGAGGAGACGCGCTTGCCGCGATAAAGTAAAAAATGTACGCAAGAAGAGTTGCCATTTGAAATGATTATATCAGGCGCCGGAAGCAATAAATCATGTGGTCGTCGACCATGCCGGTCGCCTGCATATGCGCGTATAGCGTGGTCGGGCCCAGGAATTTAAAACCTCGGCTCTTTAAGTCTTTTGCAAAGAGTTCAGCCTCTTTAATAGTTGTAGGATAATCGGAATTTTTCCGTAAATTATGCTTGATTTGTTTTCCGTTTTTTAAAAAGCTCGTCTGATACTTGTAAAACGACCCAAACTCTTTTTGGATTTCAAGAAACCGCTTCGCGTTATTCACAGCAGCCTCTACTTTTAGTCTGTTTCTAATTATTGAGGGGTCTTTCAAGAGAGAAGTTATTTTACGCTTGTCGTATTTGGCAACTTTTTTCGCGTCGAAGTTTGCAAAAGCCTTTTTATAGCCGCTTCTTTTTTTCAAAATAGTCAACCAGTTCAGTCCGGCTTGGGCGCTTTCCAAAACCAGAAACTCAAAAAGTTTCCTGTCGTCTTTGACCAGTCGTCCCCATTCTTTATCGTGATATTCAGTAAGTAAGATGTTTCCTTCTCCCCACTCACACCGCTTTTTCATAAGTTAAATCAATCTCTTATTTCTAAATGCAAAACCTGATGGCGTTTTCAAATATTTTTCAAATTGTAATGCTTTTAGTTTAATTTTAAAACCGATAAAACAAACCAGTTTTAATGGTCTCTGTTTTCTCGTTCCACGGACCCTTCCGCCGAGATGTTCAGAATAGCGGTTTTGAAGGTTAGAAGAAAAACCTGTATAAAAATTCATATTATTGAGCCTAAGAATATAGACGTAGTACATGAACGAATGGTAATGTCATTGTTTTAATTATTCAATGGATTAAAAGCGCCACTTCGCCTTATAAAGGCTTCGTTAGACGCACTTCTTTGAAGAAAATCCAGAATTGAATTCTTGAAAGTGGTGGCTGTGCCACAACGTAGCTCCGAATGAAAATGAGGAGCGAAGTGTGGACCTGACGGGAGTCGAACCCGTAACCTTCTGACTGCCAGCCAGACGCGCTGCCAATTGAGCCACAGGCCCTAAATGTGCCGACGATTCTGTCGGCATCCCGACCGCAAGCGTCGGGAAACTACGAGCCCGAGTTAGCATTTGGGTATTGGCATTTTGCATTTAGGCCGCTCCTAAATGCTACATGCTCAATCCTATATGCTATATTATACCTGGTGATATTTAAAGATCGGACAGACGCTGCAAACAAGTTGTTTTTGAAGTTAAAAAATGAACCTCTGCTCAAAGGACGGAAGAATGTGACGATCGTTTCTCTTTTAAGAGGGGGAATTATTTTAGGAGATATTTTGGCGAGAAAACTAGGAGTTCTGCATATCCCTCTGGTTTGTGCAAAAATAAGCGCCCCTGACCAGGAAGAACTTGCGATCGGCGGACTGGTTTTTGACGTTGTCTATCTGGAAAAAAGCACTATCCAATCTCTAACTCTTTCCAAGCTGGATATCCGCAAACAAATCGCAAAAGCGCAGGAGAAATTTGTCGAGTACTGCGAAAAGTTTTCTTTAAAAGAGAAGGCCTATGATAAACTTTCAGGAAAAACTGCGGTGATCGTTGACGACGGGATAGCAACAGGAGCTACGATGAAGGCCGCAGCGCTTTTTGCAAAAGAGAAGGGGGCAAGAGTAGTGGTAGTCGCAGCACCGGTTGCATCTGCCGGACTTGATTTAAAGGGAATTGATAAGATTGTCATTCTTCACAAGGATCCGTATTTCTCCGCTGTCTCGCAATTTTATACAGAATTCCCGCAAATCCCCGACGGAAAAGTGAAAGAACTTCTCTCTTGATTTTATAGAAAGAAGGATTATTATGTCCGTATGGTTGCTGTACAGGAAAGGCATGGTGCCCGCCCGCCAATCGATCTTGAAGTTGTAAGAAGGCCGACTTCTCCTGACATAGATATGCCTTTCATTCGTGTGGAAGTGCAGAGTCCCGAGCAAGGGATGTTTTTTAGTCTTTGGTTTCTTCAGCGTGAGAACCAGTGGCCTAAATTTCCTCCATCATGGAGTCTCGATTGGAATTCAGGTCGAAGTAAAAGACGAGTAATTAAAGCATTTAAACAGCTCGAGAAACGATTGGGGGCTGCAGAAAAAGTTTCTTATGGAGTCCCTTGTCAAAGAGACCGAATCCGTATTGAAAAACTCCCTAGTTTTAGAAGACGCCTCCCTAGAGATTTTGATTACCTAGAAGCACACTTTGCCGACGACGTATCATTGAAGTGGAAAGAAAGCAATATGCCTCCGCAAGAAAAGAGAACTCTTGTGCTAAGCGCCCCAATTGATGTTCCCCTCGCAGGGTTTGAAGATTTGGTTGAATCAACTGGTATCCCAGAAAAAGAATACGCTCTTCCTGAGGTGATGCGAGCATTTGAGAGCGTGCGGATACAGGAAGCCACGCATCCTCCTACTCTATAATTCCTTTTTCTTCTTGAGAGGCGATGACTTGAAAGCCGACGTGGGATTGTCCGGCAAAAAATAATCCTTCACCAACTCCTGCGGAAAGGAGAAAATGTTTTTCTCCGCCGGTCAGATAAAACGTTTTTGCAATTTGATCTACCGCAGCCGTTGATTGTTTCAAAATAATCTGGAGAGATGAGTTGGTTATAATCGCCTTTCCTTCGTTGGTCGCAAGAAAATCCTCCACGTCTTGAGTGATCGTTGTTAGTCCAAGCGAATACTTCCGTGCTCGTTTTGCAAAGTTATACAGATATGCTCCGGAGTCCTTATTTTTTATCAAGTACCACGCTTCATCGACCACCAATACTCTCTTTTTTTTCACTCTTCTTACGGTATTCCAGATGTAATCCAAAACTATATACATCGCGATGGGCCTTAGATTTTCCTCAAGATCGCGGATGCCGAAAACCGTAAACGGATTTTTAATATCAAAGTTTGATTGCTGGTTAAAGATCCCTGAAGCAGATCCTTTTACAAACTTCTCCAGACGGTCGGCAAGTTCGCGTGCTTCTGCAGACTCCATTCCGATAAGAACCTTATACAAATCCTCGAGAAGCGGCGGTTCGTTTTTCAAGGTCGCAGGATCCTGCGTTATTCCTTTTGCCTGATATGTGGCAACCAAAGATCTGTCCAGTAATGCGTCCTGTGCGGGGGTGAGGTCTCCCATGATCACACGCATCAGAGAATGAAGATTTAATATCTTATTTTGCAGCTCGTCCGG
Source organism: Candidatus Roizmanbacteria bacterium RIFCSPLOWO2_02_FULL_40_13 (assembly GCA_001789965.1). Taxonomy (GTDB): domain Bacteria; phylum Patescibacteriota; class Microgenomatia; order UBA1406; family GWC2-37-13; genus 2-01-FULL-40-42. The sequence continues at coordinate 16,678 of MGBA01000025.1, read as the reverse complement.
CTCAGGATTCGTCGCCTCAAGTTCAAACGGATTAATCTTAACCTGAGCAGACCCGGCGAACTCTACAAATTCTCCGCCGACAGATTCTGCCAGTTTTTTATACTCATTTTCAGGGTCAATAATAATGACGTCGACGCCCATCATCAAAAGTCTGAGCGCTTCAAGCTTGATCATGAAACTTTTCCCTCCTCCGGACTTTCCAAGGATCACCGAGTTGGCATTTTCGAGAGTAAAGCGGTCAAAAATAATAAGTGAATGGTCGTGTTGATTGACGCCATACAAAATCCCCTCGTTCCTGGTGAGCGCGGCAGTTGAAAACGGAAAGGTCATGGCAAGCGAGGTCGTATCCATATTTCTCCAGACAGCAAGTTTGTCGTAAAACATCGGAAGCGTCGATTTAAATCCCTCTTCCATCTCGAGCGTTGCCTGCCGAGAGATTATGAGAAGAGATGATAAGACCGAATCAACCTGCTTTGAAATCCTCGTCAACTCTTCTTGTGTATCGGCAGGGATGGTAACATATAGTCCAAACTGAAAGAATCGCTCTGCTCCTTTTGCAAGCTCTGCCTGAAGGGCAAGCGCATCATCAAGGGCCACCTGTACTGTCGGGTCAACTACTTTTCCTTCTTTCAGATCATTCTCCATGGTCGCTTCCATCTCGCCAATCTTTCTTTTTAGCTCTTCAAGAACTACTTTTGACTCGGATGGATAAATATACATCGAGATGTACAAGGGGTGATCGAAAGTAATAAGAGAATACAGCCAGTTGGCAGAAACGTACCGTGGATATCCGACAATAAAAAATGTTTTGTAAAACTTGTCGTCGATTTTTATATGGTTAAAGTCAACCTCCACATAGGAAGGAGCAACGATATCCTTCACGGAAACCGTTCCTTTTGAAACAACATCCGCCACACTGTGGGAACCATTTGGTTTTTTGCCAAGCGATGGTTTGTTTTTTTGTTTTCCGAAAAAATTCAATCCCAACATAATGTCTCCGTCCTAAATGCCAAATGCCAAATGCTAAATACTATATGTTTCATGTGGTCAAAATTATGTCGGTATAACTTTTTACCGGTGCAAGTTGTCTGCCGGTTGCCGACGGGTTATATAGATTGTAAAACAGCTCTGTCAGCGCCTGCTCCTGCAACGGCTTTGCTTTTAACCCGATGTTGCCAAGTAGTCGCACCAAGTTGTCACGTTTGGGGTACAGTGCGGTTTTTGCCCGCGCGACAATATATGTTTTGTTAAGATTTTTTGCGTTTACTGCGGTCACTCCAAGTTCAAGAGGTGAGAATGGAATCACGAAAAAAAATCTTTTTTCCAAAACGCTTGTTTTCTTGACTATATTTTTCACAAATTCCTGATAGCTCATCAAGCGTTTTTTTATAATGTTCTCCTGCTGTTGAGATACCTTGTTTGCCAAGTAATCAAGATATAAAGATATGTCCATCTTTTTTGAAAGGATGAGAATCTGCACCGGAAAGGACAACGAGTTCAAGAGGTTCCCATATGCGACGATCATGGAGTTCTGCTCTTCCTGGGAAAGCAGCCAGAAATTAACCGCCCCAACTTCGAGCACTGTTGCCGCAAACGAGTCGCGCAAAACGATTATGTCGTCTTTAATATCTTCTATCTCGACAAAGCTCTGCGTAGATGCTTTTATCGGTGACGTAGGCTTATTAATTGGCATATTACAACAACTCTTTTGAGCTAAATTCTAATGGCTTTTCGCTCCGCTGCTCAAGATGCAGTTTCATTGTATCAAAGAAGAATGAGCCTTTTGGATCTTTAATCTCAAACTTATAATCGCCCGGTGGAAGTTGGTTATACGTTGCAAAAACTCCGTGTGGATTAGTCTTTAAAAGTCGCAGTGGTTGATCATTTTGATCTTTTATATAGATCAGGATTCCGGGAAGCGGTGTTTTTTTATTATTGGTGACAACTCCCGTGACAAATGGTTGTTTAACCGGTTCTTTTTCTTCAACGACCTGCATTGTTGGTTTTTCCACATCTTCTACTTGTGGTTTTATATGTAGTTCTGGTTGAGCCGGTTGCGGAGCTATTACCTTTTGAGGATGAAGAAAAAGATCGACGATTGATTGTTTTTTTTGCACTAATGTAGCGTCTTCAGGATTTGTTGATCCGGTCTTTGCAAGATACGTTGCGAGTTTTGCTTGTGAATCAACGTGTGCGATTGTTTGATGAGGATCGGAGGCGAAAAACAGATCCTGTAAAAAATAAAGGGACGGATTCTCTTTGTGAAAAAAATATTGGGTTGGAGAAGTAAGCCTTTTAACGAGATTTTTAAGCATCATGTCAATCGGCCGGTCATTAAAAGGAACGAATGCAAAAAGTGGTCCTATTCCTGCCACTGAAAAACCGAGAAGAAAGTTAAGAAACGGGATTGGAATGAGTTTGTAAACCACGTATCCAAGCGGAATAAAAACCAAAAGATATATAAACTGACGCAAGGTCATGAACCCTATGAGTTTAAACTCAAAGGTTGTAATTTGACGAGGTACGGGATGTTGATCCATAACTAGCATTTAGTATAAAGCATTTAGAATTTAGGGTAAAGGATTTTATCCCTACATGCTGACTTCTAAATGCTAAATGCTGCTACCGGTAGGTGACCGGTTTTGCTTTTTGGGGAAGAACCAAGCTCAGGCGTCGCGCAGTCTTGCTGACGCGCTCAATATATGCTTTGACTGTCTGCCCGACTTCAAGAGTCTCTCCTCCGGTTAATTTGCTGGTGTGAATAAGACCTTCAACTCCCGGCTCAAGTCTGACAAAATATCCATATCTCTCGTGACGCACGATCTCTCCTTTGACCTCTTTGTCTTTTGGATACTTCTTTTCGATCTCTTTCCACGGATCAAAACTAAGTCTTTTTATTGAAAGGTTTAGTTTCAGATCTTGTGTGTTTTTCTCAACCACCATGACCTCAATCATCTCCCCAGGCTTTGCGAAAGAAGAAATGTCGCTTACCTTTTCCCATGAAATTTCCGAGATGTGGACCAGTCCTTCAACTCCGTCAACCTCGCAAAAAATCCCAAACTCCGAGACTCCGAGGATCTTTGCCTTTTTCTTTTCGCCGATCTTGATCTTATCGAACTGTTTTTTCAAACCTTTCTGTGAAATCTTGAGAACCGATGCTTTTTGTGAGACAACGAGGCGGTTTTTTGCCTGATCAACCTCGAGAACCTTTACCTTAATCTTCTGCCCTATTAATTTTTCAGGGCTCGCGAGGTATTGGTCGGTAAGCTGAATTTTTGGGATAACACCGCGGATTCCCATGAAGTCAATAAATACGCCGCCCTTCCCATACTCTCCGCACATTACCTCCACCTCTTCTTCTTTTTCTTTTTTCGCGATCAGAATGTTCCATTTTCCTTTGTCAAAAAAGTTTCGGAGCGAAACGACGGGAAATCCTTCTTTTGACTCTTCGGAGATGATGCGGGCGCGTACAGAATCCCCTTCTTTTAGGTAGGGAAGGTAGGTTGAAATTTCTCTTGTTTCGCGGTCTCCGAGAACTGCATTTGCTTTTGCCCCGATGTCAAAAAGGACCTCTTTCTTGGAAATTCCTACGATTCTCGCGTCGACTTCCTGACCCTTTTTTATACTGGTAATCGTCTGCTTTGCCAAAAGTGCGTCCATTGGATGCGCTGGCGATGTTGATTTTGCGCTTGGGTTTTTTGTTGCTTTTAGGGATATTTTTTTGGGTATTTTAGTAGTTTTTTTTGCTGTATTTGGCATTAAGTAGAAAGTCCTCCTTTTTCACTCGATATGTGAATTGTAGTATACCAAAGCCCCAGAAAAAAAACAACTTGTGGTTGAAAAAGCCTTCCTCCTATGATATATTATGGGGTACTATGGATGGGTATACGTTCCCCTCGTTGATAGAAAAGTTCACTGAGTCTTTGAGAAATCAAGGCAAATCAAACTTTACTATCATCGCTTATAAAAAAGACCTAGAGCAATTTATCGGGTTCTTGTCTTCCCGCGAGATAAATGACATCCGGGATGTCAAAAAAAACGATATCGAGCTCTTTATTAATAAGCTTCTTACTGACAATTACACGAAAAAGTCTGCGTCACGGAAGCTGAATTCTATTAGAACGTTTTTCCGGTTTTTAAAACAAGAGGGCATCCTTGAAACCAACCCTTCTTTGGATGTCGCCCACCCAAAATATACCCAAACCCCTCCTCGAGTTTTCAGTAAGCTTGAATACCGCGCGATCCGTGACGTTGCGAAAGAAGATCTGAGAACTTATGCTATCGTTGAGATCCTTCTTCAGACCGGTCTTCGTATTGGAGAGCTCACCAATCTTAGACTTACCGATGTAAAGGATGGCTCTCTTGATATCCGGCCTTATGGAAAAAATCCGCCCCGTGAAGTTCCTTTGAACAAAGCGGTTAAAAAAGCAGTTGGAGATTATCTAAAGGTCCGAGGAAATAGCGGGCCTGACGATGACTTTTTGTTTATAACCCGCACCGGAAAACCCCTTCTTATAAGAAACGTGAGACAGCTTATTACCCGTTGTTTCCGTGAAGTGGCGATTGAAAACGCGACAGTAAATGATTTTAGAAACACATTTATTGCCCACCAACTAATGGGTGGATTTTCAATTGAACACATCGCAAAAGTGGTAGGACACCGAAGACTTTCCTCAACCGAAAGATTCTTAAATCTGGTAAAAGAGGCTCCGGAGAAAAAAGAAGTCCTCGAAGAACTCTAAACCACTCTTACTTAAAATATCTCGAGACTACTAAAGCAACCCAACCAGCTATTACAAATGGCGTAGTGAATGCTGGGATATTATTTTTGGAAAAACCATAGAAAAGCAATGCGCCAAGCACTGATAAAACCACTGTCACAATAACAGTTGTTGGTGTTTGTTTTAAAAAGAAAAACGAAACAATTCCTATTAGGATCCCGTTAAAGCTATATAATCCGCTATTTATAACTGCATCTTTTACTCCAAGAGTGTGGGCTGTAAGAAGCGAAGATGTCAGTCCGATTAGTGCAAACAATAATGCGATAGGTGACGCAACAGCCAGTCCGATCGCAATCAATGCGCCAAAAATTAAATTCTCTTGAAGAAAAACCTGACTGAATCCGTTGAGAGTAGCATGTAGAAGGCTCATGTCTTTATTATACGGTTTGCGTTTGGATTCGAACGGAGATAATAACGGAGGAGGTCTCGAAGAACTCTAAACTTCCCTGCCAAAAGCTTTTAGCGCTTTTCCAACAGCTCTACTTAAAGGCATATAACCGTTTCCAAAATTTTCATGGAGTTCTGATAACGTTGGGGTATTATGCGCTTTCTGGTGAGCTATTAACGCGTCTAATTCCCTTGCCGCCTCTTCGTCTCCATCTCTTTCCCTTTTTGCTAAGTCAGAAGCGTGGGTTATTCCGTCACTGACACCATCCGTGTAGAAGTCTATATCGCCTAAGTTTTCTCCAATTTGATGTAATCGGCTTTGAACAACAACTAAGCCACTTCTGTCTTTCGTAACAGCCTCAGGTAGCTGACCCGTCTCAAAATAATGTCTAGGAAGTTTTTTCCATTCCAGATCTTCGATCTCCATGACTGCGTAAGCGCTCGATATCATTCCCGCAAGATCATATCTATAATAGTTGTTAGGAAACACTTCTATGACGCGCGCCCAAATCGCTATAAGATCTATTGGTTCAAGTGGATATGGACCAGCTTCAACAAGCGCGTCAGCTAAAAATCCGTAATGTCCCTTTATATATTGTTGCTGGTTTGAACTGTCGGTTACAAAGACATATCCTTCGTTTAGATGAAGAATTCTAGGAAGGTTGCGTTCGATGGTCGTTAAAACAGGGTGGCTAAAGCCGACCCTGCTTTCCGCTTGATTGACTTGTTCTCGTGTAAGAATGGATCTCTCTGCTGACATTAGACTATTATAGCAGAAGGGTTGTCCTAATGCGCCGATTAGGTTTGGATGCGGACGGGCATGATGACGTGTAAGAAATCTTTATTCCCTTCTATTTTAAAGACTACGGGTGCGTCTGGACGAAGAACTTCGATGATGATTTTTTTCTTGTCCGGCGCATGCATGAGAAAGTCGATTATAAACTTGAAGTTAAACGCTACTTTTTGCGGAGGCCCCTCTACGTCTGCGTCTTGTAGGGTGCTGTTTTGGTCATCTCTTTCTGTCTTTGGAGACATGGTGATTCCATCTTTCCCAAAAGATAAAAGTGCGATGTTTGAGACCTCCCGTGCAAAGACAGACACGATTCGGATATTGCGCAAAAACTCGTCTTTTTCTATAACTGCTTTTGTTTTGGATTCTGAAGGAATTACTTTTTCAAACGGGGGGAAATCTCCAGTGATAAGACGCGAGTAAACCGTGGTGTCGCCAAAGGTAAACGAGATCACCTTTTCTTTTTCCGAAAATCTCAAACCCATCTCTTTTTCTTCTTTTGAAAGCCTGACTACTTCTTCAAGAAAGCCCTTTGGAACAAGCATTTGTGGAATCGAGTCTTCTTTTTTCATTTTAAGAAGGGAAAGTCTAAATCCATCTGTTGCGACAAGTGCGATTTCATCATCTTGTGTTAGGAAATTAACTCCGTTTAAGACGGGTCTTGTGTCGTCTGAGGAGGCTGCAAATAACACCAACGGAAGATGTTTTTTTAGGACATCTGTCTTTATTTTTTCTTCTTTTTCTTTGACAATTGGTGGATAGGGAAAATCCTCTGCGTTTATAAGAGAAAATGTTCCTTTTGTCTTATCCTTTCGTATCACAAGCTGTGAGTCTTCAATGTCAAGCTCTACTATTCCGGGTGTGAGAAGTGAGAGAAACTCCATGACTTTTTTGGGATCGAAAACTATCTTTTTTTCCTCGGTTGTGGGATTTTTTATTTTGGTGTGAAAAAAAGAGGTAAGATTGGTCGCGTATAGATTTATATGCTTGTCTTTGGTTTCAAATAGGATTCCTTGAAGAGATGGGACTGAGGAGAATCGGTTAGATACAAAACGCGAGGCAACCGTTAAATTGTCTAGTAGGAGATCTTTATCTATATTGATTTTCATAGTATTAATACTTCGTAGTATTAGAGACTGGGGATAAGTGTATAAGATGCGCTCTAGATTTTCAACACAACGTAAACCGGAAAAAGACATTGTTTACAATCTGTGGAAAAGCTGTTCACAGCTACAACGTATTCACTATCCTATCAACCTCTTTCTTAAAAATATCATTTCTCGCAAGAAGGCTTTTTATCTTCTCAAAACCATGCAAAACCGTGGTGTGATCCTTCCTCTTTAGAAGCGTTGCAATTTGATCGTATTTAAGGCCGAGCTCCTTCCGGAGGAGGTACATTGCAATCTGCCTGGGAAGCGCTATATTTTCAGCTCGGTTAGGGCTTTTAAGTTGAGATTGGCGGACGTCGTAATACGTACAGATGGTTTTTATGATGTCGTGAGGGGAGACCCTCTTATTTTTTTGCTCAACAACATTCATAAAAAAATCTTCGACAGCCTCAAGGTTGATTCTTCCTCCATTACTTAAAGTTTTTGCATAAAGTGACAGAAGCGTACCTTCTAAAGCGCGGGAGTCAGCCACTTGTTCTGCGATTATCTTTGCGGTTTCAAGATCAATGTCGATGTTTTTTTCACGCGCTTTTATCAGAAGAATAGCCGAACGGAGTTCAAAATCAGGAGACTGTATGTCTACAGTAAGACCGCCTGCAAAACGCGAACGGAGACGGTCTTCCAGCCTCCGTATTTCATGAGGTGGCTTATCTGACGTGAGCACGATCTGGCCTCCATTTGAGATAACCGCGTTAAATGTGTGGAAAAACTCTTCCTGCACAGTGTTTTTACCGGCTATAAACTGGACATCGTCAACGATAAGAAGGTTGAGCTGGCGGTACTTTCTCCGGAATTTGGGCGTGTTTTTCTCTCGGATTCCTTCAATAAGCTCGTTTGTGAAAAGATCTCCCGGAGAAAACAACACTTTTTTATTAGGTTTTTTCGCGAGGACCTTTTGCGCTATAGCTTGTGCTAGATGAGTTTTCCCCACCCCGACGCCTCCATAGAGGACCAGCGGGTTATATGCCTTACCGATTGAGTCAGAGACCGCCTGCGCTGCAGCATAAGCTACCTGATTGCTTGAAGAAACTGCAAAATTGTCGAAAGTAAAGGTCCCATTGAGGCCGGCTTTCTTAAAAACGTCTTCAATAGTAGGCTCAAACCGGAGAAGCGGAGGCTCCTGTCTTTTATTTTGAGCTTTGACTACGATCTCAATCCTCAACCTTTTCTTAGTATGGTCGAAAAGATATCCTTCGACGAAATGGATTTTTTTTTGAAGAAAGAAGACGAAGCCAGGGTTATCACAGGAGAGGACAATGTGCTTTTCGCTCATCTCAATAGGCCGAAGTTGCTTAAGAAGAGAGTAAATAACAGGGTTTTCTTTGCTATTTTTCTCAACAAATCTTAAAAAGCCGGACCAGAAGGTTGACAGCATATAAACAATATTGTGGATAACTTATCCACAAAGACTACACGACAAAAAAAAGATTTTCAAGAGGAAAATCCACAAAAATAAGGAAGAGATTGTCAAGACAAGATTTCTTATTAATCAGTGGACAGCAAAGGAGCAATAAAGCGTTTCATTTCTTCCAATTCTTCACGAGTTTTTAACATTCTCGTCCGGCCTCTTCTCGCACTTCTTCGCGTGGAGGTATACAATAATTTATTTCGTACCCCCTTGTTCTACGGGCGTTCCGCACAACTCAACCCACTGGCGATTATTTTTTGAACGGCGGTCAAAAGAAGAGGTCTGGCTCCATATAATGCGATATTTTTCTTGTTCTTCAAGCGGGATGCGGTGGGCCGGACTACGAAAAATCTCAGTCGTCCACTTGTTTTTTGCCGCCCTTATGACTCCAACCTTTCGGAGGTGGTCAACCAGCGCATCATGAATAAGCCGTGACTCATGCCTGCGTTCTCTTCGAGACAATAATTCTCCTTCACGGGGGGGTTTTGCAAAAAGATCTGCAAAGAAAGACATGCCCTCAGAAAACACGTTATTTGGTCTTCTTGCTTCTATACCCATGGAGCGATTATATCAAAAAACACTGTCGTATCAAGCTAAACACAAAGTTGGGCTTTACCCTAAATTCTAAATGCTATATACTACATACTAATATGGATAAGTACGTTTTGGACACCAATCTGTTTTTCAATATGGCGCCTGGTTTGGGCTTGGGTAAAAAAACCGAAGAGGTTATGAAAAAAGCTACAACAGCCATGAAAACCATGGTAAAAGAGAAAAAGGCAGAGTTTTTTATGCCTCCCCGCGTGGTCGATGAGCTTATGAGCTTTTTTGACGATAAAAGTCAGGCTTTTCTAAAGGATTTTCTTTCTGTGATTGCGGTAAAGTCTCCTCATGTCTCTTCTGTGGAGTTTCCTGCCGCTGTATTTTACAATCTAATCTCAGACATACGTGATCGGAGCTATAAAGGCCTTACAATCGCTGAAGAAGAACTCAAAAAAGCAGCTAAAGGGCTAGCCGGCTCGCAGGTAAAAGACTCGAAGCAAGACTTCGAGAAGGCGGTCGGAGCACATGTTAAAACCTTGCGCGACCGCTACAGAAACGCCACCAGAACGGGCTTTTTAGATAGCGTAGCAGACCTTGATCTTATTGTCCTTGCCAAAGAGCAAGATGCATATCTTGTCTCTTCAGACGAGGGCGTTATCAAATGGGGCCGCATCTTTGGCATCCGCGAGATGGACGCTACGGTTTTTGGGAAGAAGTTAACTGATCATCTTTAAGCGGCGTGTGATTTCTGCTCTCGTCCGGGACGAGCTTCACAAGCCATTCAACAGCCTTGTCGGTAAAGTTTTTATGTGGATCTTCCTGATAGATAATATGTTCGGATAAGATCATCGTCACCTTCTTTTTAATCTCATCGTTTGGGAGCACAAGATAGGCATAATATGGGTATGGGCCATGGGTGACCAAGACCAAAACGTCATATCCAAAACGGTGGTTAAAGTAGAAATGATCCAGAACATCCCAGCGGAGGGTGGTCTGGGCTGTCTCTATGCCAAACGGTGTTATCTTATGTTCTATATCAGGGGGCGGAGTCACCGTAAAGACATAGAAAATAAAAAACAACGCCCAGACAGGAATAAGTATAATCCGGTCTCCGAAAAAGAAGATGATAAGTGAAATAAGAAGCGCGAGGGCCAGATAGAACCGGATGATTTTAGGGCTCTTTTGCATGTAGGGACGGAGGGGGGCTTTCCACGAAAAGACGACCTGTGGATTTTTTTCACCGGGAAGATCCTGTTCGGATTCGTTCATATCCTTAGTGTAGCAGGTTTAGCATCAAGCATATGGCATTTGGCATTTTGGGCAACATCCTGAATACTGAATGCTAAATTCTAAATGCTACAGTTGAAACCAATAGCCTATAATGTTATAATGGGTCCTCATGGAAAGCTTTAATAAGGTTTTATACTTTATTCTCGGCCTCGTGGTCGTGCTCGTCTTTATCATCGTCTTTACCGGACGGCTGAATTTGGGCAAGACATTTCGTCCACTTGCAGGCACCACTCCAACTCCTACGCCAAAGGTGACAGATCAAAAAGGATTTCTTTCCTTTTTTGGAGCAGGAAAAGCCACTCCAACCCCGACACCAAAAGCCGGAGCAACTCCTACGCCAACCGTACAAATGAACCAACAGGCCGGAAATCAGCAAATGACCTCTAAGGGCGGGACTGTTACAAAGGTCCAGACCATCCCGGCAACCGGATCTCCGGCGCATATCCTTTTCCTTGCTGTCCCCACCTTTCTTTCAGGTTTTTATCTCCGAAAAAGAAAATAATTACTTTCCTAGGATTTAAAGATTATCTGTATGGTCGAACGAGGAAAACCCGGACTTGAAAAGCAACCCGCTCTAAAGTCAGAGTTGGAAGCAATAGAGAGGGTCATAATTGATGAATTTTTTCCAAAATTTCCAGTAATTCCTACTAAGCTCGGTTTCCATCACCAGGAAGAAGAAAAAAGAAGAGTCCCTCTAGTAGACGGAAGGAAGCTTACCATATCTCAAATAGGACAAGACAATGGACTTAGAGAGATTTCGGAATATGCTGATGCAAATCCTCTACTGAAGATTCATTTAACTGAATATGGAGAGCTCTGCGATATCTTTCCTGATTACACGCTTTTTCGGCACGGGTCAGACATTGATATTATGAGTGGTGTCGGATTTGGCTTTCACTTCGGAGACGAAAGGTCCCCAATGGAGCGCGCAACTGCAAAATTGGAGCTTAAAATGAAAGCCGTTCGCACCCCGGAAGAACTCACGGATGAGGAAAAAGCTCAACTGGAACAATTCGCATACGATGATGTATTTATTTGGCAGGCATTTCAAGAAGCAGTCGAGGAGTTCGAAAGAAGGAAGGGATCGTCCCAGTTCTTTTTCAGTAGAAAAGACTCTCAAGAATTGCTCCTCGTAATAAAAGGCGCGATCTCAGGAGAATTTTTAGCAGAACCTAACCAATAGAAACTCTCAAATTGGTTATAATGAAAGAATGGTTCAACTCCGCAAATTTATTGGTATATTTTTTGTCTGCGCTTTTTTCTTTTTTCTACCCCTTGTTTTAATCCGGGCAGACGAGCTTGAGGACGTAACAAAACAACTGGAAACACTCAGGGCAGATCTGTCAAAAAAAGAAGCGGACCATGGTAAATTGAGCCAACAGCTTGACGGGATCAAGCAGAGGGTTGTCTTTATAGAACAAGAAATAGTAAAAAAAGAACGCGAGGTTCGCGAGGGAGAAAAAATACTCGACCGCCAAAGGACATTGCTGTATGCGCGGGCGAGATCTTACTACAAAAACATTAACAAAAACGCCTTTTCTCTTCTAAATCTATTGGTGTCTGACAACTTATCCTCTTCCCTTCAAAACTTCTTTTATCAAAGCGTCTTGGTCGACGAGGACAGAAACGAGATTATAAAAATCGTGTTATATATCAAAGGACTTGAAGATAAAAAGGAGTCCCTTGCCCGGGAACGAGTCGGCCTCGCAGCGCTAAAAGTAGAGATAGACAAGCAGACGCAGTTACTTGCAGGAGAGATTTCAACTAAAAAGCAACAGGTTGCACAACTGACCGAAAAGCAGACCTCTCTTATTGCTGCAAAACTTGCATCTCTTAACATTCCGCGATCAGCAGGAACGTCATCAAAAGGTTGTTCCAGCGATTTAACCAACGGAAAAAGTTCAGGATTCAGTCCCTCGCTTGGATTTTTTTCCTACGGTGTTCCTCACAGAAACGGGCTCAATCAATATGGCGCATGGGGTCGTGCAAAAGCAGGTCAAAATGAAGAAACAATCCTTTCGGAATATTATCCCGGAAAGTCCCTAAACAAAGGGTACGATCAGGGAGTCCAGATAAAAACCAATACCGGGTGGTCGGGGTCGATAGAAGATTATGTAAAGAGGATCTACGAGGTCCCTGATTCGTGGACAGACAATAATCTTGCAGTGCTTAAAGCCCAAGCAGTCGCCGCCCGCTCATACGCGCTAAATGTTACTGGGAACGGCTCAAAAGAGATTTGTACGACAGAATCGTGCCAGGTGTTTAAGCCAGATCCGAAGGGCGGAAACTGGGAACAGGCTGTGAACGCAACAGCCGGTTGGGTCCTCATGGACGGAGGGAGTCCTGCCTTTACTCAATATGCCTCAACTCATGGAGGATATATTAAAAGCATCGGGAAGTTTGACGGGCCTGGAGGAAATCCGGGAAACTTTGGAGATTTAAATTCCCGGGCATATGATAAAGACTCGCCTTGGTTTTATTGCGACTGGGGATCTCGATCAGAATACGGTGGGACAGCGTGGCTTAAGACAAGTGAGGTCGCAGACATTGCAAACGTAATCCTTCTTGCCCGTCGCGATTCGGGGACTAGTTCGCACCTTTCGCAGACCGATGCAGGAGTTCCTGACACATGGGACGCGGAAAAGGTAAAAGTCGAACTACGGGCACGTGGAGGGAGTCCTTACAATCACGTAACCGATGTTTCGATCGGCGCTGATTTTGGATCCGGATCTACAGCCTCCGTTAATGTTTCAGGAGACGGAAGCGGAGGAAGTTTTTCAGGAGATGAGTGGAAAAACTGGTTCAATGCAAGAGCCCCGGCAAACATCTACATTTCTGGGCCTCT
>MGBA01000025.1:0-3452 GCA_001789965.1 Candidatus Roizmanbacteria bacterium RIFCSPLOWO2_02_FULL_40_13 | reverse complement strand
AAGAGATAGGCTTGATATTTGGGTTGTCCGGATGTATTATTTCGCATATGGCTAATGTTGAGAATGGACCTCAAAGAGCGCGAGTTCTCGTACGTCCACAAGAGCACAACACGCTGGCAAGACGTACAACTGTTGTTGACGAATGGACAGAGATAGATCTCATCGTTGATGGCAAAAGGGAAAGAGGATGGAAGGTTAACAAATGGTTAACTAAACGGGGATATGACAGAAGAGTTAAAAGGAAAGCAGCAAAGGTAGAAAGAAAAGCAGAAAAAATAAACAATCCTCCGGATTCTACAAGCTTGTTTGAGATGGCGCAGTCAGTCGATCGGCAAAAACAGTTTTAATCGTATTCTCTTAAGACCTTCGCAGTTTGTTCAGAGTATATTGCGCGACAAGCGTCGCGACAAATAGAATACCGAAAAACTGCCACCACATCAATTTTCCGACATCGAAAAACTTCGTTGCCGCAACGATTAATAGGAGGTGAATAAAGAAGATCGGATAGGAATTTTTACTGAGAAAATTCAAAGGTTTTCTGAAGAGCTTAGCGTTAAATAATCCCTTTTTTGTAAGAAAATACAGGACTGTTATCATAAAAATTCCATATGATAAAAAGTACAGATTGGGGGGATACTTATTCTCGATAAAAAGGAGAGAGCCGCCTTTTGTTTTCAAGATCATTGATAATGTAGCAAAGACTCCACCTGAGCTTAAAATAGAAAGCGGATAGAACCACGGCTGTTTTTCAAACCTCGCAAAAAACCACGAATACAAAATAATTACTGACCACGGTAGCCACATTATGAAACGAAAATTTATAGCCGGTTTATAAATAAGCAGAAGAAAAGAACTTAAGATTGCACCAATCGCAAAGAGAAAAAAAGCAATTTTTGTCTTGCGATACAAAGCCAAAAGAAATGGCATGAGCACAGAGACATATACAAAAAGAAGAACCGCCCAGTTGATCTCTGTTCCCGCCGAAGTGAGCGTCAGTTCTCTTATAAAAGAATTCCAATTAATTCCTTTCAATGAAACAATTCCCGCAACCGGCAGATAAAAAATAAGGAAAACATAGTAAGGTTTCAGAAGGCGGACTAGTCTTTTTTTTAGATATTTCCAATAGTCACCAGTTGCGTACGAAGATCTTTTTTGGAAGAAAAGATAGGTCGAGCAAAAGACAAATACGGGGACGGCAAACTGGGTAAAATTCCATAGCAAAGAAATGGGAGGAGAGGATAAAAAATACGCTGCGGTATGGATTACGATGATGAAAAACATTCCCAAGCCTCTGAGGATATCGATTTCACGGGAGCGCTCTTTTTGTGCCATTAAATATACATTATACAGCTTGTCCTGAGCTTGTCGAAGGATTGACTTTTTTACGAAATTATTTTAGTATTGAAATTCACCTATGGCAGTTGCTCAAGTCTCCAAAGACTCTTTCCAGAAAGAAGTACTAGATCACAAAGGATACGTATTTATTGATTTCTATGCTGATTGGTGTGCCCCTTGTAAAGTGACAGAGCCTATCGTTCATCAGCTTGCCGATGAGATGAAAGACATGAAATTTGTAAAGATTGATGTTGACCAAAACGCAGATGTCGCCTCTCAATATTCGGTTTTTTCCATCCCCACCTTCGTGATTATAAAAGACGGCCAACCGGTATCTTCTTTTGTCGGCGCCATGGGAAAAGAGGGTTTTGAAGAAGAGATTAAAAAAGCAAAAAGCGCCTAATTTACGCAGCCATATTAAGATCTTCTTCTAGTTCGGCTAAAGCCTCTTTCGCTATTTCTTCGCGTTCGCCCTGCACATCGTTTTGCAAATTAAACCAGTCGATTCCTTTCTTTGGATTCAATCTCCGCTTCTTTTTTTTCGAAAACTTCTTTTTGAGATCGTCAAAAGAAATCCTAGTGAAAGTTTGGAAATGGCCAACTTCAGATGCGCTCACCCCTTTTTTTGGCATATCTTCCGGAATCTCAATAGAGTCTTGTGTTACCCGCACATGATCTCGTACTTCAACAGGGACTTCCCGTAAGGGAGTTTTTACTTCCAGACGGCTCTCTGAAAGAGGAGGCTGAGATAGCGAAGCTTGACCAACTGGTTCAATCTCAGGATTACCCGTCCTCCCCTCCTTCTCTTTCTGAAAATATTTCCGCGCCAACATTGTCGCATTTGCCATACTTCCATTTTAGCAGTTTAGTTCGCCACCGCAATGATCGCAGGTTTTTCTCCGGGCGTTTCTATCGGTTTTTGACTCGCCGGTAAGTGTTCCTCCGCAGTGGCTGCAGTTATAATCGGGATAATAAAGTTTATCTCTCACGATTTGTGTAAGGGTGCGAAAATCAGTGGAGAATCCATTATTTAGTCCAAGCAGATTTTCTACTTCTGAACCCAATATTGTCCTTCCCCCACAACTTCCGGCGAGTCTCATACTATCCACACCATTTGCTTTCATCTCCATCGATATGCGGGTAAAATACGCCGTTTGCAGCGAGTCTTCGGAGACATGTTTCCTCACTACTTTTGTTGCAAAACGGACGATCTCTTCTTCTTCAGGTGTAAATCCTTCTTTTTCAAAAACTGCTCTTGCAAGACTGATCACTTCATGTAGGGAAAAATCTTCACCTTTGTGATTAGTGTGCGTATATTCATCAGGACGATCCACTGACAGGAATTCTTCTAAAGCCATAGAGGTATTTACCGGATGGGTTAGGAAGTACTGAATTCTTCGCTCTTTACCATCGAAGTTTCCCGCGAAAGCTGCGATATGGGGCATAAAATGTCGAAGTACGTCTTCGTTTGTAATCTTAAGCGCAACGTTTTCTACTCGATCTCCGTTTAAAACCGTGATGTAGAGTTGTCCGTAGTCAAATGTGATCTGTGAGAAAGGATTCTCAGGATTATCGTCAAAGGCTGCAGGGCCCGGAGGACTATACCAGAGCACTACTTCCCCGGGATTTTCAAAAAGAAGTTGAGCTACTTTCTCGAGTCCTTTTGCAGGAAGATCTCCTCGTTCTCCCGGACGGATTCCATTCAAGGATAAATCCTCCGGATTGCGGGCAGGATGATTGTACAGATTTCCCGACGGGTCAAACCAGTACGAATATTTTATGGAGACCGGCCGATCTTTTAAAACTTCGTTGTCATATCCAAGGAGACTCCTTGAAAATTCCCACGCTCTTTTATGTTCCGAAAGTCTATTGAGGCGATGTGCTTCAGGAGCCGGATCAAAGCTATATTGCGCTAGTGGATTTTCTGCACGGTTCATAATTTTCCCTGCTCGGGGCAATCCGCCAGCTGGCGGAGTCTGGTTAGTTTTCCGACTCTTCGCTTGCGCTCAGAGCAAGCTATTATTTATGATGAGCGTTAGCGAATCACGGTTGCGGCACAGTCACTGAATTCTTGCCTCGCCGGGTTGCGGCACAGTCACTGAATTCTTGCCTCGCCG
>MGBA01000024.1 GCA_001789965.1 Candidatus Roizmanbacteria bacterium RIFCSPLOWO2_02_FULL_40_13 | reverse complement strand
GGTCATTTCTCCTAAGTTTGCCCCTTTTCCTCCAACCAAACCAACATCCTCTTTTCCAACCTCCTCAAACCACACAATACTCTTTTTTACAGCCATGTATTAACTATATGAAGATAGCTGTTTTTTTGCAAGTTCTTGACAAATATATGGCCCCTTGCTAGACTTGATCGGAATATGTTTCTTTCAGGGAAAATAGCAGGTGATTTTAGAAAGAAGCACATCCTCTCTATCTCCCAGTTTGATCAAGCCTCAATAGCCAAGCTTTTTAAGAAGACCGATTGGATTCTCAGTCGCGTCAAACGCAAGAAGGATCTGGATATCCTCAAGAGGAGCGTTGCTACGCTCCTTTTTTTTGAACCATCATCACGTACATTCGGATCGTTTTCTTCTGCGATTCAACGATTGGGAGGGAAAACAATAGACGTACAGAACGCAACGCAATTTTCTGCAACAGCTAAAGGAGAATCGTTAAGCGACACGATAAAAACCTTTGAGGCCTATTCAGACCTGATTGTTATAAGACACCCGCAAGTAGGATCAGCACTACAAGCTGCCGAAGCAACCACTAAAGCTCTTATAATAAACGCGGGTGACGGGGGAGATGAACATCCTACACAGACACTATTGGAGCTTTACACAATCAATAAGCATTTTAAAAGATTGAATAATCTCGTTTGTGTTGTTTCCACAGACCCTCTCCATAGTAGGACTATAAAAACTTTTGTAAGAGGTCTCGCTCTTTATCCAAATAACACGGTTTATTTCTTTTCTCCCAAGAAACTCCACCCAGACAAACTCTTCAAAGATGAACTTCTAAAAAAAGGAGTCATTGTAAAAGAAATAAGTGAGGTGAATGAAATTCCAAAAAATGCAGATATCTGGTACTGGAACAGATTGCAAAAAGAGAGGTTAAAGGGTATGAATATTTCTCAGAAAGAACTTAAGAAGTATGTGTTAACGCTTGATTTGTTAAAAAAAAGAGGGAATAAGAATATGATCATTATGAACCCCCTGCCCCGAGTCGAGGAAATCGACAAAAAAGTAGACTCTGACCCCAGAACTGTTTATTTCGAGGAAATGAATAACGGTTTATATGTGAGAATGGCATTAGTCGGCTTGGTTCTTGGCAAATTATGATTGGAAAACTAACTCTCAAAGACGGAACAACCCTTCATGGCAAAAGCTTTGGGTATGAAACGTCAACAAGTGGGGAAGTTGTCTTTTCCACAGGAATGGTGGGGTATCCGGAGTCAATCACCGATCCTTCCTATAGAGGACAGATACTCGTACTCACCTATCCTCTCATCGGAAACTATGGGGTTCCTAATAAAAAATACTGGGAATCATCGCAGATCCAAATAAAAGGTCTTATAGTGTCAGACTACATTGACACTTATTCACATCACTCGGCAAAGATGAGTCTGGGATCTTGGCTGAAAAAAGAGAAAATTCCGGCTTTGCAGATCAAGGATACAAGATTTCTTACCAAAAAAATAAGAGTGGAGGGCGCGATGCTTGGAAAAGTTCTCCTTAAGCAAAACGTAGATTGGTATGATCCTGATAAGGATGACTTGGTTGCCGAGGTCTCGCTAAAAAAACCGTTAACCGTAGGAAGAGGAAAGATTAAGGTTGGTTTGCTGGACTGTGGGACGAAAAGAAACATTATCAATGAGTTGGTAAAAAGAGGAGTAGAAGTTTCGGTTCTTCCTCATGACTATGATTTCTCCTTAGGAAAACGATTTCACGCCTTGATTGTCTCAAACGGACCGGGAAACCCCAAACGGGCAACTCCAGCAGTAAAAGCAGTACAACAAGCACTACAAAAAAACATCCCGATTTTAGGAATCTGCTTGGGTAATCAGCTATTGACTCTTGCAGTAGGAGGTGACACGAGGAAATTGAAATTTGGCCACCGAAGTCAGAATCAGCCATGTCTGTTGGTTGGAACAAACAAATGTTTCCTCACAACCCAAAACCATGGATACGTAGTAAGCAAAATTCCTAAAGGTTTTAGAGAGTGGTTTGTAAACGCAAATGATCAAACCAATGAAGGGATAATTCATGAAAAGTATCCGATTATGTCGGTACAGTTTCACCCTGAAGCAACTCCCGGACCTGAAGACACTGATTGGATCTTTGATTTTTTTCTAAAAAATGCAAAAGTATAAAAAAATATTGGTTCTTGGGTCCGGTCCTCTTAAAATAGGTCAGGCCGGGGAGTTTGACTATTCCGGCTCCCAGGCAATTAAGGCGCTAAAAGAAGAAGGTATACAGACGGTTCTTATAAACCCAAACATTGCGACGATTCAAACATCGCATGATCTTGCAGATACAGTATATTTTTTGCCAATAACTGAATACTTCGTACAAAAGGTCATAGAAAAAGAAAAGCCTGACGGAATACTCCTTTCTTTTGGCGGACAGACCGCCTTAAACTGTGGAGTAAATCTCTACGAGAGTGGGGTTTTAAAAAAGAATAAGGTTTCGGTCCTTGGCACACCGATAGAGTCAATTATTTTGACAGAAGACCGGAAAAAATTTGCCAATCACCTCCACTCAATCAAAGTGCCTACTCCTAAGAGTTATGCAATTACCTCGACAAAACAGATACAAACTATCCTTCGGAAGCCGGATTTCAACTTCCCTTTTATGGTACGTGCTGCCTATACGCTTGGCGGACAAAAGTCAGGTGTCGCGCGTAATAAAAAACAACTGAAAGAAATAGTCGAAGATGCGTTTTCATTTTCACCACAGGTTCTTATCGAACAATATCTCCATCATTACAAAGAGATTGAGTACGAAGTGGTAAGAGACCCTTATGACAACTGTATTACGGTCTGTAATATGGAAAACATGGATCCCTTGGGAATCCACACAGGAGATTCAGTGGTGGTTGCCCCCAGTCAGACCTTAAATAATTACGAATACCATTTCCTGAGGAAAGTAAGCATCCAGATCGTGAGAAGCTTGGGAATTGTAGGGGAGTGCAATGTGCAGTTTGCGTTGAATCCAAATCCTAAAAACGGACAGATTGAGTTCTATGTAATCGAGGTAAATGCCCGTCTCTCGCGTTCATCCGCACTTGCTTCAAAAGCAACAGGCTATCCCCTTGCATATGTTGCTGCAAAGCTTGCGCTTGGAAAAGGACTTTCTCAAATTACCAATCAGATCACAAAAATTACGCAGACTTTTTTTGAACCGGCGCTTGATTATGTAGTGGTGAAAATCCCCCGCTGGGATATAGAAAAGTTTAAAGGTGCAGAAGAGGATATTGGAAGCGGCATGAAGTCAGTCGGAGAAGTAATGGGAATCGGAAGAACCTTTGAAGAGGCGTATCAAAAAGCAATCCGTATGCTCGATCTGGATCTTGAAGGCGCAACAGTTCGACGCCTTCTTAAAAACGGAAAAACCTTGATTCAACTTCTTCAAAAACCGACTCCAAAAAGAATGTTTGCCCTATCCGAAGCGATTCGAAAAAGAATGAGTGTCGAAAGGATTTACAAATTGACCGGTATTGATCCGTGGTTTTTGTATCGAATAAAAAAAATTGTAGATGAAGAAAAATCAATTCCTTCATCAATCAGTAGACTAACTCCGAAAAAACTAAGAACGTTGAAAGAACTCGGTTTTTCAGACAAATACATTGGCGAACTTGTTGGAACAACCGGATTAAAAATCCGCGCACTCCGAAAAAAGTTCAAAATCATTCCTTCGATCTTTCAGATCGATACACTGGCAGGAGAATTTCCTGCAAGAACTAATTACCTATATCTGACCTATAACGGCACCCACCACGATGTCGAACCGCTTAAAAGAGAAGGAGTCGTAGTCCTGGGAAGCGGACCGTATAGAATCGGTTGCTCGGTAGAGTTTGACTGGACTAGTGTCCGGACCGTTACCGGTTTAAAAAAACATAAAAAAAAGTCAATAATCATAAACTGCAACCCTGAAACCGTCTCAACAGATTACGACATCTCAGACCGTCTATATTTCGAAGAGCTTACGTTTGAAAGGATTGCAGATATTTACGACTTTGAAAATCCGGGAGGAATCATACTATCAGTAGGAGGACAGACTCCCAACAACAGAAGCGGCTCGCTAAAGGAGTACGGATGTAAAATTCTGGGGACAGAACCAAAAAATATCGAAAGAGCTGAAAACAGATCTCAATTTAGCAAACTACTAGACAAGCTTGAGATTATTCAACCCGCATGGGACAAGTTCACAAATACGGAAACCGCTCTAAGATTTGCTGAGAAGGTTGGATATCCGGTCATTATGAGACCGTCCTATGTATTGTCGGGTACGCTAATGCGTATTTGCCACAACAAGGCCGAACTTTCTAAATATCTTAAAAAAGCAACAGTCATCTCCAAAGAGTATCCGTTAACTCTTTCAAAATTTGTAGTGGATGCAAAAGAAGTTGAGTACGATGCGGTTGCTCAGAACGGAAAAGTACTAATTGGCCTTATATCAGAACACATAGAAAACGCAGGAGTCCATTCGGGCGACGCAACAATCGTCTACCCCGCACAAAAAGTTTATCTGGAGACTCAAAGAAAAATAGAAGATGTAGGAAGAAAATTAGCAAAAGAGCTTTCAATCAGTGGTCCGTTTAACATTCAGTTTCTTGCAAAAGAAAATCAGATCTCCGTTATTGAGATAAACCTGAGATCATCACGCACTTTTCCTTTCTTAAGCAAAGCAAGCGGAATTGATCTTATCGAGCTTTCAGTTGACGCATTCTTCAACAGCGCAAAACCCGCAAACTTTACACCACCACGCTCAATAATCGTGAAGGTCCCCCAATTCTCTTTTGCACGATTAACCGGAGCCGATCCGCTACTACACGTTGAAATGGCATCAACGGGAGAGGTTGCTTGTTTTGGAGAAGATTTGGAAGAAGCATACTTCAAAGGAGCGCTTGCCGTAGGAGACACGATTCCCAAAAAAGGGATCTTCATAAGTATTCAGGGAAGCAGAAACAAAGAAGATTTCTTAGCCTCGGTCAGAAAACTTAAAAAACTTAAAATTCCGCTCTATGGAACCGAAAAAACAAACAAATTTTTAAACAACAATGGAATACCGTGCAATCACGTACACAAAATACATGAGTCAAAAAAACTTAACGTATTGCATCTTTTTCAGCAAGGAAAAGTCGATCTGGTAATAAACATCGTCAATACCGATGCTCGGAAGGATGTCGATGACTCTTCACAGATGAGAAGAGCGGTTATTGATCATAATATTACCCTTTTAACAGACTTTAAAAAAGCAAAACTATTTGTGAACGCATTACACGATAAGGAGCTCTCTGACTTACAGATCAAGTCTTGGGATGAATATCTGGGAAAGCCGTAACTTTTGTGTTATACTAGTTGGTGGTCTAGGAAAACTTCTATGAAAAAAACCTACTCAGACACAATCATCATTAAACTCGGGGGATCGCTCATCGTCCCCAACGGAGGGCTTGATGTCGAGTACATCAAACGGTTTCAAGCCTTGATTAGAAAACAAATCGCCGAGAAAAACCGGCGTTTTTTTTTATTTATAGGAGGAGGAAGACTTTCCCGTCATTATCGTGATGCTGGCGCCGAAGTCACCGGCCATAAACTTCCGCCTGAAGAACTTGACTGGCTCGGCATTCATGCCACGAGACTCAATGCTCAACTCTTCCGCACGATCTTCATGGACATTGCGCACCCCAACATCATTATCGACTACGACACGATTCAAAAAACCGACAAGCCCGTTCTTATTGCAGCAGGTTGGAAACCCGGATGGTCCACAGACTATGATGCGGTGGTACTGGCGCAGGACTACAACATAAAAACCCTTGTCAAAATGAGTAATACGGATTACGTATACGACAAGGATCCCAACTCACATACCGATGCAAAACCCTTTAAAAAGCTCAGCTGGGATGAGTATCTCGGAATGGTAGGTGAAGCATGGACACCGGGAAGAAGCCTTCCCGTTGACCCTGTCGGTGCAAAACTTGCGAAGGAACAGGGCGTCAAGGCAATCTACGTAAACGGAAAAGACCTCGCAAACGTAGAAAAAGTCATCAATCAGGAAGACTTTGTCGGCACGGTCCTCGAATAACCTCATTCTACCTTGACTTTACCCTCCTTTTTTACTAAAATACTATTTACATGCGAATATCCTTTGCATGAAGGCACTATTGGAAGCTACAAAACCGCTCTCCTAACAGCCTCCATGAAATAAAATAAATCCAATAGTCAAAAACAGCATTTTTTTAATGTCTGCTTTTTGCGGATTCTTTTCGAAGGAAAAAGTATGGGTGTACTTTGGCTAGGGCCTGTAGTTCAGCTGGCTAGAACGTCGCATTTGCAATGCGAAGGTCACCGGTTCGAGTCCGGTCAGGTCCACCCGTTCGTTGCTTCGCGCCTCAGGGCAAGCTCTTAACTTTGAGAGTTTACCCTGAAACTACGAAGTAGTTGAAGGGCTCTTTGACATTTAAGGTCTTTTTAAAAGTAATAGCAAGTATCCCGACGTAACGTCGGGAACATCAATAACTAATAAAAGAGACGGAAGATTTAATGCCATTGGCGGATGCCTTGGCAGTTTGAGCCGATGAAGGACGTGTGATTAAGCACGAAAACAACGGTGAGCCCTTAATCAGGCGTTACCAGCCGTTGGTTTCCGAATGGAGCAATCCCGGTCGCGCAAGCGACTGAGCCTGTGTTGCGCTGGAAATTTCAAGAAACCAAGTAACAAGAAACAAACAATTTTCAATAAATCAAGCGCCAATGTCTCAAACATTGTGATTTGGAATTTGTTTGGATACTTGTATCTTGTACCTTGGAGCTTCTTGTGCAATACAGGTGGGGAACCCGATGAACTGAAACATCTAAGTAATCGGAGGAAAAGAAATCATATGATATTCCGGTAGTAGCGGCGAGCGAAAACGGAAAAGCCTAAACCAAAATTTATTTTGGTGTTGCGGGTCCACAGTAGGGAGTAGAGCAGGATAGGAAAATGTTTTGGAAAAAACAACCACAGAAAGTGACAGTCTTGTATCCAAAATCTAGCTTTACCCTGGTGGGTTACCCAAGTACCACGAGGCACGGCAAACCTTGTGGGAAACCGGGTCGGTCACGATCCAAGGCTAAATACTCAAACTGACCGATAGTGAACTAGTACCGTGAGGGAAAGGTGAAAAGTCCCCCTGGAGGGGAGTGAAATAGAACCTGAAACCAATGGCTAACAAACAGACAGAGTCGAGCTTAGCTCGATGATGTCGTGCCTATTGAAGAATGAGTCAGCGAGTGTCCGGAGATTGCATGTTTAACCACTTTTTGTGGGAAGGCGTAGCGAAAGCAAGTCTTAAAAGGCGATTTTGCAATTTCCGAACGACCCGAAACCAGGTGAGCTAACCATGAGCAGGGTGAAGCCCCGCGAAAGCGGAGTGGAGGCCCGCACCCGTTGCCGGTGAAAAGGCATGGGATGACTTGTGGTTAGAGGTAATATGCCTATCGAACCTGGAGATAGCTGGTTCTCCCCGAAATATATTTTGGTATAGCCTCTTGTTTTATTCATGGGGTAGAGCTACTAGATGATTTCAGGAGCCTTTGGCGACTGGAACCAACTAAACTCCGAATACATGATGTAATGACAAGGGAGTCAGTCCTACCGGGATAAGCCGGTATGGGCAAAAGGGAAACAACCCAGATTCCCAACTAAGGTTCCTAAATGATTTTTTAGTGGAAAAGGCCGTTTGTTTTCCAATACAGCAGGTAGGTTGGCTTAGAAGCAGCCACCCTTTAAAGAGTGCGTAACAGCTCACCTGAATAGCCCGCTTTGCGGGAGGAGAACAGGCGCCGAAAATGAACGGAGCTTAAATTATCTACCGACGTTGGAAGTAATTTATTACGGTAGGGGAGCATTCTGTTTTCGATAAAGGTAAACTGTAAGGTTTGCTGAAGGAAACAGAAGAGAGAATGCTGACATGAGTAGTGTCTCTGAACGTGAAATTCGTTCACGCCGAAAACCCGAGGTTTCCTCAGCAACGCTAATCGGCTGAGGGTTAGTCGGATCTAACCGGATTTGGTTTACAAATTCGGGATGTACAAGCTGTTAATATTCAGCTACTGTGTAATATGCGTTATTACTTGATTGATGACGAAGTGTGCCAAACCAGGCCTTCTATATGGGGGTTTAAGCAGCGAGTTCCGCCAACTGGCGGAGATGAGCTGTTAATGCGATTGTGTCGCAAGATATGAGAGCTGGTGGGTGTACGTTTCCGGGAAAAGTCAGTCAAGGAGTGTGTTATACATCCGTACCGCAAACCGACACAGGTGGGTTGGTCGAGTAGACCAAGGCGTTTCGAGTAATGGTGGTTTAAGGAACTCGGCAAAAAATCTGAGCGTAAGCTATGCAAGAAGCTCTGCCCTCTTTCGAGAGGGTTTCAACAAAAGACTATCAACCGACTGTTTAGCAAAAACACAGGTTCCTGCAAACCCGAAAGGGCATGTATAGGAGCTGAAACCTGTCCAGTACTGGTAAGTTAATTGCTGTGGCTGATCACATTTATTGTGTTAGGTCGCGGTACAAGCTCCAGTGAACGACAGCTCTAACCCTGAGAGTTCTAAGGTAGCGTAACCCCTTGCCGGGTAAGTTCCGGCCCGCATGAAAGGTTTAACGAGTTGATAACTGTCTTGAACCGCTGCTCGACGAAATTGAAATGGCTGTGAAGATGCGGCCTACTTGCACCAGGACAAAAAGACCCCGGGAGCTTTACTGAAACTTGACATTGAGGATGAATTTTCAATTGTTTAGCAATAGGAGGGAGACTTCGGTCGCAAATGAAAGACCTCTCTTTGTCTATTCAAAATCTTATTTTCGCAAGAGAAAACAGTGTTAGGCGGTCAGTTTGGCTGGGGCGGCCTCCTCCAAAAAAGTAACGGAGGAGCGCAATGGTCGGCTTACTACGGATGGAAATCGTAGTGTAAGTGCAAACGCATAAGCCGGCTTAACTGTGAGAATGACTATTCGAACAGATGCGAAAGCAGGCGTTAGTGATCCCCCAATCCGCTGTGATTGCGGATGGGGCTTAACGGATAAAAGCTACCCCGGGGACAACAGGCTAGTCGCGCCCGAGAGTTCAAATCGACGGCGCGGTTCGGCACCTTAATTTACATCGGGGTGTGGTAGAAGTAATTCTATTAGTTTGTTGTACACATATAATCAGCTCATAACGGTGAACTCCTAATTGCTATACAATGATAGTAATGGACAACACCGTGGGAAGTCTGACAGAAGAACAAAAGTCCATTCTTATTGGCTGTCTCTTAGGAGATGGTACGATGAGAAAAAAGACAAACGCTCATATAGAGATCAATCATAGTTTTGCCCAAAAGGCATTAGTTGATTGGAAGTATGAGAAATTAAGAAATTTGGTAATTACGCCACCGAAATGGAGAAAAGGAAACGGTACAAGAGAAGCATATAGATTTGCTACTCGAAGTTTACCCTGCCTTACTCCATTATATGAATGGTTTTACATCAATAAACGAAAAGTAATTCCAAATAATCTTAGTCTCAACCCTCTAATATTAGCTTTATGGTTTATGGATGATGGATCTAAAAGTCGATCGTCTATTTATCTAAATACTCAGCAGTTCAGTAAAAACGAACAAGAGTTTCTTATTAAGTTACTTAAACAGCAATTTAATATAGAATCAACCTTAAATAAAGACAAAATTTATTTTAGGATCAGAGTCAGAACAGAGAGTATTAGAAGCTTCATTAATCTTATTAAACCGTTTGTCTTAAGAGAATTTACATATAAATTCCCTTCTGTCTTGACCCCGTAACGACTTGTCGTAAAGCGCTAGGCGCATGACAGAGTTCTCAAATTTTTGAGAGCTAACACGCTGACTCCTACTCTTTTAATTCTATGGAGGATTAAAAGACAAGAGGAAGAAGGTATAGTCTAAACTTTCGGGACAACCGAAAGATTAATAGCGATGTCGGCTCAACGTATCCTGGAGGTGTAGTAGCTTCCAAGGGTCGGGCTGTTCGCCCGTTAAAACGTTACGCGAGCTGGGTTCAGAACGTCGTGAGACAGTTCGGTCTCTATCCGGTGCAAGCGCATTGACTTTTGAGAGGGATTCTCCCCAGTACGAGAGGACCGGGAGGAAGAGATCCCTGGTGTACCAGTTGTACTAAAAGTGCATCGCTGGGTAGCTATATCTCTTTGTGATAAGCACTGAATGCATCTCAAGTGCGAAGCACACCTCAAGATGAGAAGTCTTTAAGCTTACCAGTAGATCACTGGTTTAATAGACTCTAGATGTAAGTACCGTAAGGTATTCAGTCGAGGAGTACTAAGTAGCGTTTCTTCCGTCTCTTTAATTAGTTATAAAGCTATCGCTTTAAAAAGACCCTTAAATTTGTTGTTTAGAATCTACAGACAATAGAGTAATTCTTTGCTATAGTTTCTCCGTGAATAAAATTTACGCTTTTATTGACAGCCAAAATCTGAATCTTGGTATAAAAAACCAGGGATGGATCTTAGATTTTGCACGTTTCAGAATATATCTCAAGGACAAATACAACGTAAGCAAAGCTTTTCTCTTTATTGGGTATATGCCTAAGAATAAAAAACTATATAAGCTATTACAGTCTTATGGATACAAGCTTGTTTATAAACTGGTTTTTGAATCAAAAAGAAAATCTAACCCGATTAAAGGAAATGTAGACGCTGAATTGGTACTCAATGCAATGATAGAGTATCCTCATTATGAGAAAGCAGTCATTGTTACTGGTGATGGCGATTTTTATTGTTTAGTTGAATATTTAAAGAAGCAAAAGAAACTTGCTCGCGTAATCGTTCCAAATCACTATAGATATTCAGCGCTACTTAGAGAATTTATTAAAGACATTGATTTTATGAATGGGTTGAAGAAGAAATTGCGCATTAAAAAAGAGGGGCATTAACCTTCGGACAAAACCTTAGGTGTGTCCCCCCATCGTGATAATGATAGTATATCACCCCTTCAATCCTATTTCAATAGCCTATCCACAACATTATTCCTAAATACTGAATGC
>MGBA01000023.1 GCA_001789965.1 Candidatus Roizmanbacteria bacterium RIFCSPLOWO2_02_FULL_40_13 | reverse complement strand
CATATCGAAATTATACTGGACTTTGTTACAATCAAAGTATGACCAGCGTACAAGATATGCTTAACACGAAAGTGCAGGATCTTCCCGAGCCCCAACGATCTACGATCATCGCCGGCATGACACAGTTGGTACTTCTCAAGCTCGTCGAACAACTTACCGAAAAACTCAGTTCCACCGATCAATTAGAACTCGAAGGAATGATCGACAGACAAGCTTCTGAAAAAGAAATATTTGATTTTCTCAAAACAAAATTTCCCGATCTTGAAGCACGGGCTGAGCAGATTGCTGCAAAAGAACGCATTCAACTCGACGAAAAGCTCAAACAGCTTCTTGAATTAATTCATAAAGACCAACCATGAGAGACGTTATAGCAGAGCTCCCGGTTAAACCACCTCCAAAAAAGCCTGAACGTACTAGGGACCAAGCGTTAGATGTTATAAATGCAGTTGAAGAAAAAGGGACAACTGTTTATCTTAACAAGTTTAATGATGAGGTTGGACTTCACCGTGAATCCGAAAGAGCAAGGGAGATCAAGGAAGAAGCAGAGCGGATGGTAACAAAAGCAGGCATTGCATATGAACTGTTTTGGTATGAACCCGGAGCACTGTTATCGGATCAAGCAGTCGACTTTTTACGAAGCGGAAGATCACCCGCAGAGCTTATCGAAGAGCTTGCTGAGTATCCGGCAAAAGCCATATATGAAGGTCCGAAGATCACTGATGTTGATAGGGCATTAATGAAAGCAAGAAGAACTTATACGGAGTCTGTTTTTGCAAAAAAAGGGATTAAAAACAGAAAAGAGGCAAAAGTAGCCGAAGAAAAAGCGAAGGAAGATTACACCCTTGCGGTATTAAATAAACTCCGGCAGATTTCCGGCACGCCCCCCCAGGCGGCACTTGAAGAAGTCGAATACCTTCCACAGGTAGTTGAACGTTTGAGTTTTGGTCCGACTATCAGTCATTCAGTTGAAGATCTTGCTGCCAATCATCTCCATGTGTTGGCAGATCTTCTTTTAAGAGAAGAGATCGCTCGGACCGGCCTAGCCAAAGAATTCTCCGACCGAGGCGTTCGGAAAGTGGTTAAAGCGCTTACGAGAAACCGGTTTGTACGAGCTGCGGTTGCAGGGTCAGTTTTCACCGGTTCTGCTTTATGGTTTGGAGAAGGTATGTTGCCTCATAGCCTGCAACCAATATCCGACATAGCAGATGACGGATTGAGATTGCTTGCCGGATATGTGGCGTCACAGGAACTCTTAAACGGGACTTACGAAGGAGTGACAGGTCTTGTGAGAAAGATAAAACGTAAACAAGCTCAGGAAGAGTTGGCGGCAAGTATAGAGCTCACCGATCTTACTTTAAAGACAGCATATAATGAGATAGAATCCCGGCCTCCCGACCGCTCTGGGACAGATAATCCAAGAGAAAACCTACAAAGATTCCGCAATATTCAGTCCGATTACAATGATCTTCAGAATGCACCCGGGGGAATCCCATATAAGAGCGAAAACATGCTGGCTTATTGTGAAAGACTCTACCTCAAACACATGGATAAGGTTAGGGGAATTATGACAAGTTCTGATCCTGAAAGGGCGTTTTACGATCTGTCTTCCTTAATATTGATAGAGGATCTAACAACTATGAAAGATGAATTAGTGCGGGGGAAATTGAAGAGAGGAATTTTTCGGGGGGTCTCTGTTTTGACAACAGCGCTTGCAAATACCGTTGCGCTAAAATCAAAGACTGCATTTCTTGAAAGTCCTACTTTACCCAGCGAAGTAGTAAGAGACCTTACTTCCAGTCCTCTATAGGCTCTCTTACACGAGCCCCACTGCCTTATTGAAAAAACGCTTGAATCGAAGATAATTTAGAAAATTTTAGGAGGCTTGTATTTGTTCTACATCACGGACAACATGAAGAGGAAGAGTTGACTCTTCTCGTGGGATTTTTTGAACACGTTTCGATTCATATTTTTCTATGTCTCGAGCATTGCTATCAAGGGCTCTCTTTTGGGCTCGCTCTCTCCTTCTATAGGCAGCAAAGCGGTCAACCGTAAAACCAAGGAAACCTAGTATTGCAACAGCTCCACCTATGATCCATCCCGCGGATTCGTCATTTGCAATAAACGCGACTTCAGCAGTAACACTGGGCACCAATGCACTAAAACCGACCCGACTCATGGTTAAGGCGCGGTCCCTAAGAACCAGCTGTTGCTGTGCGGAAAGACGGGGTTTGGGTAGCTCGTTTGTTGCCATATTTCAGACAAACAGTATACCTCATATATGGGCCGAAATCAAGATCTTCGAGGCTAATTTAGCCTATTATGAGAGGCTGGAGTG
Source organism: Candidatus Roizmanbacteria bacterium RIFCSPLOWO2_02_FULL_40_13 (assembly GCA_001789965.1). Lineage (GTDB taxonomy): Bacteria > Patescibacteriota > Microgenomatia > UBA1406 > GWC2-37-13 > 2-01-FULL-40-42. The sequence continues at coordinate 34,021 of MGBA01000023.1, read as the reverse complement.
GCCTTCTGGTATAATTGCGTTTAGTAGCTTATAATAGACAAGGTTAAGTCTCAAGGAGGCTTGAAATTCATGTCAGAAGGACATCATAAAAAAAGGAAAGAAAAACAACGGTTGGTTGACTTTCCCATTATAAAACCCGGAATCGCAGAACATGTACTTTGTATTCAAAGACAGCATCCTATTGTCTTTGTCACCGCGGCAATTCTTCAGGGAGTTATCGCTCTATTCCTTTTAGCGGCCCTTTTTTTTATCGCATTTTTCCTCTCTGATCTTCAGCCTTTTAACAACGGGATAGTGCTTGTCGATATTGCACTCGTCATAGTGTCAATATTTTCAGTATCTATCATCTTCACTTTTCTTACGTGGTATTATCAGTTCTACATAGTTACCAACAAATCCATTATTCACAGATACTGTTTTCGTATTGCCGGTCCCTTTTCTGAAATAGTCTACGCAGAGAGGATGCATATCAGAGATATAGACCGGAGTCCTCCAAATTTGATCTGCGACTTTCTTAAGATAGAGGACGTACACGTTCACTTTCGAAAGCTTGACCGCGAGGATCCGTTTATTTTTAAGACTCCGGAGGATGCACAGGAAATCGAAGACATTATCCACGATTTAGTAATTGCTGCCCGTAAAGGGACGTACGTAGATAAATAATTATGATTCAATTTATTTTTATTACCACTCTGGTCATGATGCTTGTGTTTTATGGACTCATTATTTTTGCAGCAAATAGAGCTCATCGTCAGACGAAGATTCCTGTCCCTGTGGTCTGGCAGAGAATCATTGCGGGGGCCTTGATCTTCATACTCGCAAGTATTGTCTTTATCGCAAGCGTTTCTCCCTGAGGAAATTAAGCAGCTTCACCCTCAATTAATTCAGTATGTAGATTTTTCATGGCGCGCTCGAAATCTTCAGGCTTTTTAACTATGACGAGTTTACCACTTCCTCTTCCTGTATCGAATATGTCGTGCTTAATTTTGGAATCGCTTAACACTTTTCCTATTAGACCGGTTGCCTCGTAACTTCCAACGAAATCTTCTCCGACTATAGTTATCATTCCTACTCCTCTTTCTATTTCTACACTTTCTGCACCAGTATCTTTTCGCAATTTTGTTCTTTCTTCCCTCGTGAAACCATTAGATCTATCGATAATAGCAGTAGCGCCATGAGCATCAGTAGTAATTCTTTTCGCAGGGATCTCCATTTCTCTCAAGACTGCGGTAACAAGCTGTTCAAAGTACTCTTCCGGTAGTCGTCCTTTTCTCACAAAGTTTAAGGAACGATTTCCAACGTCTCCTGCTAACAATCTGGGAGCCTGTCCGGTTTTCATATCATCTCTTTCATGTTCAACATCAGTGCCTTGCTTGTCTGTTTCTACGTTGTGGCGAACTTCCAGGTGGCCGTCTTCCATTTCCTCTATAGGAACTATTCCTTCTATATGAACCACATAGGCGCCTCCCTGAGTTGCTGTATGCAATTCTTTAAACGTTAATTTTTCTCGTTTGCGAGGGGAAACATCGGCATATCGTTCAGGATCAATTGAATAAATCCCGTCTGTAGAACCAAAAATTACATACGGAGCTTTAATAGCCCGCGCCATGTTGGCACCGACTGCATCGCCACAGTTCCGAGTTAGTTCAAGCATATGACCACGTTTGTCCCTACCATTATGAGGAACCACGATAAGAACTTTATCCTCATCCTTTGCGTTTCTTAAATAAGTTCGAGTCATTGCTTTAGTTTGTTCTCCCATAATCCTTCCATACTGATCTACAGCTACAAGTTCGTCTGGCCATACAAACTCCGCATTAGGTATAAAGTCAGCCATAATATTGCCCTGAATTATTTCCAGAAGTCCTTCATGACCGACATGAAGCTCAAGTGACCCTCTATATTGCTCAAGAAGTCTTTCGTATTTTGCTGGATTCAAATTCAAGTCGGCAACTATCCCGAGAAATCTTGCTGCTATCACCGCGGTATGCCAGTCGAAAAGATCAGGATTTCCAGCTTTGAGCGCTTCTTCTGCCCACTGTGCATGATGTGTTAATTTTTCTGAAGTCGGATCTCCGGCTATTTTGCCAGGTGCTGAAGGAGTTAAAATTCTAGGTCTCGGAAAATCACCTCTTGCGATCTGTCCGATAACCCCTTCTTTTATTTGTATTGAAGATGCCCCTGTTGTGCCGCCAGTTTTAAAGGCGCAGCGGCCGGGTTCGAGTTCTACCATAAAGTTACTGGCATTATACTAAATGGGGCTTTGGAATACAATACTATAGGAGGGCAACAACCTCCATTCTTATCGTGAAAACTATCCTATAGTTGACAAATTCAGGACAGATGTTAAACTACATACATGGCTGAACAGCGTGGTGCAAGAGGTAGACTAGATACTCGCGAAACCGATTTTAAATATATTCCTTCAGACTCAAGAGAACGAATAAGGAATTATTTAAACGTCATCACCTCAGAACACGACCTTATTATTCATCACATCGGAGACTGGACAAACGGGGAAATTGAGATCGTCACAGATCCTCTCGAGATAGTAGATGCAGAAGGCGAGATGAAGGAAGTAAAGGCGCCATTGGGCACGCGACCGGATTCAGTACTTGAAGCGTTTGTGGTTACCGGAGGATACTCAACATTTATTCAGCACGTAGTTAAGCGAAGGGACGATGAAGATAAGGAAAGAGGATTTTCATACGGTGTATTTCAGGAAGTCGTGTGGAATTTTGAAAGACGAAACAATAGCGGACATGCAGCCTTTCCTGTATGGACAGATGAAGATGGAGTAAAAAGAGTATGTTTGGTCAAGATCTTCCGAAGACCAACTGGTACTTGGGAAGCAGAAATCCCTCGATTTTCACAGGACGCAATTGAAGAGGTTTCAGAGACGCGCCAAAGAGAACTGATGGAGGAGACCAAATGCGAAATAGTAGGCGACATTGTAGATCTGGGGACAGGACTAGTGGACTCGGGTCTAGCCCATCTTGAGAATCATTTATGGTACGTACCCGTTGAACCTTTAGAAGTTGACGGAGACCTTGACGTTGAGGAAGGAATCGCCGACAGAGTCTTTCTCACACTAGACGAAGTCAAAGATGCAATCCTAACCAGAGAAGTTTCCTTTGGTGACGAAAAAGTATCCATGAGAGACGGAGGACTTTTAATGGTCTGGGCAGCTGCTAATGTTCGAGGACTAATCTAATCAATTTTCTTCTGTTATACTCAGAATATGAGACATCTGAAGCAGACCTTTAAGATCTGGTTTCCGATAGCAATCGGTACGACCCTTATCTGCAGCCTTGTCTTTTCTGCAGTCCAGCAGGATTTGAGACAATCGGCAAATGACCCTCAGATACAGCTTGCGGAAGACGGAGCCTACAAGATCGAAAAGGGTTTCCCCCCGTCTCACGTGCTCCCATCAGATCAGGTAGAAATCTCACGAAGCCTTGCTCCGTACGTAATTGTTTTTGACTCAAAAGGAAACTATCTGGCATCTTCCGCGACACTTGATGGAAAACCGCCAACTTTACCGGTCGGGGTTTTTGGACATGCAAAAGAAAACGGACAGCACCGGGTCACTTGGCAGCCGCGTCCCGACGTAAGAAGCGCCGTCGTGATCGTTCCGTTTAAAGGAAGTGGAGACGGCTTTGTTGTTGCCGGAAAATCTCTCCGTGAAGTGGAAGATAGAGTAGATAAAATCAAATTTATGGCGCTCTTTGTCTGGGTTACGACTCTCATCGTAACCTTTGCTGCGGCTCTTCTTATGGTATGAAAGACAAGGTTTTTATAATCTCCCTCATCCTTCTCATTATTCTAGGGCTGGGTTGGCTTTATCAGCGGGAAACGGACCAACAATCATCTCCGACCTCTCAGGAAGATCTCAAGAGTCCATAATTCTTCGCATTGTTCTTATCTGCTATAATGGACTGGTACTGATGCTTAAAAAAGACTTCGCAACACATACAAAGGTAAATGAATCGCTGTTTTACTTTCTTGACAAAAAAATGATCAAGTGGGCAGTCCCGCGACTCCCGAAATTTTTAAACGGTTACAATCTCACGCTTTTTACCATTCTTTGGAGTTTTTTAATGATTGTCTTTGGATACTTGGCTCAGTTTGACATTAATTGGCTTTGGGCCCTCTCTCTTATCATCGTACTTCACTGGTTTACGGACACTGTTGACGGATCAGTAGGAGTTTACCGGAAAACCGGCCTTATCCGCTGGGGTTATTACATGGATCACTTCTTAGACTTTGTATTTTTATGTTGCTTCCTCATCGCGTACTCATTCATCATACCCGACGATCTTAAGTATCTGTTGTTTTTTGCGCTCGCAATTTACGGCTCCTACATGGTTAACTCTTTTTTACAGTTTGCCGTAACCAATGAGTTCCGAATTTCTTATTTCCGGATTGGTCCGACCGAAATCCGGATTGTTATGATTATCATAAACACGCTGGTTGCGATATTTGGTAAGGTACATGTGCGGACCGCGTTGCCGTATGTTGTCGTGCTCTCGATTTTAGGATTGTGTCTCGTCGTGTACAACACTCAAAAACTCATATATAAACTCGATGAAAAACATAAAGGAAGCAAGATCCGGTTATAAGGGAAAACCTATCGTTTATATTCACGGCTATTGCGACACCAAAGATAGCTTTACCCTATTGCGGCAGTATTTTCCAGATGGAATCGCATACGATCTGCCCGGCTTTGGAGCAGAGGAAAAGCTCGAAACTATATACGACAAAAATCTTTTTGTCTCATTTCTCAGAAAAAAAGTCACTAAAAAATCAGTCCTTATCGGATTTTCAATGGGCGCTCTTGTGGTAAAGGATTTTGCAATTCTATATCCCGACCTTGTCGAAAAAGCATTTCTTATCTCATATCCCCTGCAAAAATCAGAACAAGCGCTGAAAAAAGCGATGCAAAGTAGACGGCTAGGACGTCATTATGTTGACAAAACAATCTGGGGAAAATTACTCTGCAGTTGTCATTGGTTATACCGCTGGCTTGTCATACTTTATGTGAATCTTTTCAGACGCCGGTACCGATATGCGATACGGGGATGGTTTGAGCATACTTATCAATCTGCGTTGTCGACCATGCAGGATTACATCATCAAAAATAACCCGATGGAGTTAAAAAAACTTAAGGATAAGGCGGTCATTATCGTGGGGGAGCATGAGGACCTTGTCGATAAGAGCCTTCTTGCGGGCTTTAAATCATATTTAATTCCGCAGATGGATCACTCTATGTTTGGATACGAAAAAGAAATTGCAAACATAATAAAAGAAAACGTATAAATTTGCTAGACTGTTCAAATGGCAAAAGTAATTGAGGTAAAGAATCTAAAAAAAAGGTATAAGAAAGCAGACAAAAATGCGGTCGACGGGATTTCTTTTTCCATATCAGAAGGAGAGTTCTTCTCATTTTTAGGGCCAAACGGTGCAGGAAAAACCACAACCATTTCCATACTTACCACAACCTTAGCCAAAACTTCAGGAGAAGTGAAGATCGGAGGATTTGATATGGACCGGGAGCCAAATAAAGTTCGGGGGCACATCGGCGTCATCTTTCAAAATCCAAGTCTCGACCTAAATCTTACCGCAGAGGAAAACATCCGCTTTCACGCGGTTCTCTACGGACTTTATACTTTTAGACCGGCCTTTAGTATGATGCCGGACTCATACAAAAAAAGAGTGTATGAACTTGCAGAAATCCTGACCATTGAAAAAGATCTTTTCCGCCCGATAAAGACATTTTCAGGCGGAATGAAGAGGAAGCTGGAGATCGTACGAAGCCTGATACATAAGCCAAAAGTGCTTTTTTTAGATGAGCCGACTTCAGGACTTGATCCGATCAGCCGCAAAAGCCTGTGGGATTACCTGCAGCAAGTGCGAAAAGAGCAGAACACCACCATTTTTCTCACAACTCATTATCTTGATGAGGCAGAGGGGACCGATCATGTCGCAATCGTCAATAACGGAAAGATTATAAGCTACGGCACACCCGAAAAAATCAAACAGACGCTTGTCGAAAACTACCTGCTTATTGACAGTCCCGATAGAAACAAGCTCAAAAAAGAATTGCAGGAAAAGAAAATTAAGTTCTTGGAAAACGGTCAGATCAAAGTTCCTCTTACAAAATTCAAAGCGCAGGAAGTGATTAAAAAGATTGACACAGAGCTTTCTGTCATGCAGATTCATGCGCCAACCCTGGAGGAAGCATATGTTGAGATCATTGCAAATTCCATGGAAAAAGACAAATCATGAGACTAAAAAAAGAAATAAACGCCATTATAACCATCGGATCCAGAGACTTTATCAAGTTTATACGCGACAGATTTCGAATACTGGCGACATTTATTTTTCCGATGATCTTTATCGGAATTTTAGGCGGATCATTACAGTCAAATCTTGGAAAATCAGTAGGGTTTAACTTTCTTACCTTTGTTTTTATCGGGTCGATCGGTCAGACGTTATTTCAGTCAACCGCTTCCGGTATTATTTCACTGGTACGAGACCGTGAAGAGGATTTCGCGCAGGAAATGTTTGTTGCACCTGTCTCACGCTTTTCAATCGTCTTGGGAAAGATCTTTGGAGAGTCAATGGTTGCACTGGCGCAGGTTGTGGGAATAATCCTTTTTGGACTTATTATTCAAGTTCCTATCGATTGGGGACACATGGCAAGACTTATACCGTTTATGATTATTCCCTGTTTGTTGGGAGGGGCGTTTGGAGTCTTGGTACTTGCCAATTTGGGGTCGCAAGTATCGGTTCAACAGATATTTCCGTTTATTATTTTCCCTCAGTTTTTCTTATCCGGAGTCTTTGCCCCCATAAAGGATCTTCCACCGGTACTTTTGGTTCTTTCAAGAATTGCGCCCATGACTTACTCGGTCGATTTTATACGAAGTATTTATTATTACGGTACACCCGAATACTCGAAGATCGTACTCTTTAACCCCGCAACAGGACTTCTGATTATCTCCGTAATCTTTACAGTCTTCCTATCTTTAGGAACGTTTCTTTTTGTTCGCAACGAACGCGAGAGGTAATTCTTCTATCGCCATTCACAATTCTGAGGGACAATGCGGGTTCTATAGACATTCGTACAGATAAAAAAGTAGCACTGTCTTCCAGCATAATATCGCTCATAGCGACATGCTGGTTTTTTAGGCTGAGATTTCGGCGCTGGTTTAGGATTCGAAACAGGCCCTTTAAGGAGACTGCTAATCCAAGAAAAATTCAAAGGAGGTGTTGTTGGCGGACGGGTATCGCAGTACCCAACGAAATTATTGTAGCCAGAACAGCACGTTCCATTGTAAACAGTATTAAACTTCGACACTCTATTAGGCGCACAGGATTTTGGAGCTGGTTTGCGTGGAGCCGGTGGATTATTTGTCTTGCCTTTTGCGGCAGGTACGGCAGTCGGAGCTTTTGAAGCGGGTGCAGTTGGAACAAGAGTAGGTGAAGGACTTGCGGTCGGAGTCGGACTAAGCGAGCCTATAATTTTGATGTTGTAGCTTATTCCACCAAGCACTTCATCGTTATCTTTTTTTCTAATTTGTCCGTTTAGGATTACGGTCCCGGCTTGAAGCGGTGTAACTTTTGCACCGATCGGACAGTCTTTAGTAGCAGAAGAAGGGCAGTATGGGGTAGTTTCCAACTTGGCAAGTGACGAGTCGCTGAGCGCCCATGCGTATTTAAACTCAGACTGTTCCTGAGCAAACAATGATATTCCGTCTTTGTAGAGAAGCATGAGAAATAATGAAGAAGGACTTAAGCCGGTGGTTAAATCATACTGAACATTGGTATACGTAGGATTTCCAATGACACTGTAACGTGGTTCAGGAATAGGTGTAGGAGTGATTAGATCGGGTGGAATCTTATCCTGTTCGTACCAGAATGAGATTAAGTATTTCTTATTTGTTGTTACCGGTGCAGTAGAGCCAACCGTTATATAGTATGTTTTGTCACCGGTAATTTTAATAGCGTCAAAATCAAGGCGCGTATCGTAACCACTTTGTGGCTGCATAGGTTGGAAGCCTGAATCGAAAATTTGCGACCGTTCTGTAAATCCTTTGAATGCCTGACAGTTGTCATATGCTTCACCACAAGACCGGATAAACACTTCGATATCGTTATAGGTGCTGCCATATGGATTTTCAGGAAGGACTACCTTATAGAAGTTGACGGTTCCTCCTTGCAAAACCGGATCAGTTGGTTTTAATTCAGCCTCAAGAGTTTGATTAAATGACAAGGTTTTGTATTCAGCCGGATTAATGGGAATTATCGGAGCTGGCGTTGAAGGGAGAGTCGGGGTAATATCTCCCGGAAGAGTAATAGGCACTTCCATTGCTTGGTTGCGGAGTTTGATAGGAGACTGAGCTACGAGATAGGCTGCGGGGACGAGTAAAAGTACAAAGACGGTTGCCAGAGTCGAGGTGCGTTGGTGGAGGGAGAGACTATTCCAGGAAGTTTTTACCTGTTTAAAGAATTCTTTTACACTTGTCGCGGAGCTACTCATGTATGATGTATATATAAATCTAACTAAAAATGAAAACTGAAGTCAAGCGAGAAATTCTCAAACAGACTTTCCTATGGGGATTTTTCATATCGAGTTTTCTTATCTGGCCATGGTCCTCTTTTATTTATGAACTCCCGCGAATCTGGTTTGTCAGAATCTGGATCGAAGCACTCCTTCTTTTCGGGCTCTTTTTCGGACTTCCCCATCTCAAGAAAAAACACCATGACGGTCTATTGATAGGCTTGGTATTGATTCTTTGCGCGATAAGTTTCTTTGCTAGTTTTGTAGGTATTGACAGTCTACAGAGCTTTTTCGGCAACGCGTTCCGCGACAACGGAATCTTTACCTTTATGCATCTTATCGGACTCTTTTTCTTTCTGGCGCTCTTTTGGGAAAAGACTTGGGAAAAAGAATTTGTGACCGTGATTGCTCTTTCCTCATTTCTCAACGCCATCCTTACGATCGTTCTCGGGTTGGTTTTCAAGGCGCCGTTTACCGGAACCTTCGGGCAAAATAGTTTTCTTGCGGGGTATATTTTAGTAACTACGCCGTTTATCGTACAGGCCTATGAAAACTCCCGTAATAAATTCTCAGAACTTATATGGTTCTGCGCACTCGTAATCAATGTTTTCGTCGTGCTTTTAAGCAAATCGCTTGGTGGGATCATAGGAATTCTTCTTTTGATCGCCGGAATCTTTCTAAAAAATACCGCATTATCAAAAAGACAAATTTTTTACACTTTGTTATTTTCCGGAATTCTTTTGGGAGCGACATTTTTCTTTATAAAGATCAGTGGGCCGTTTACCTTTGAATCCCGTGAAAGAATCCTAATGAGAGGAGTGAATGCGTTCACGCAAAAACCTTTTACCGGTTGGGGATGGGCCAATTTCGACTACGCATTTAGATCGGTAGACTGGCCTATACGGTACGAGCATGATATATATGTAGATAAAGCCCACGGAGTACTGTTGGAGTTTTTGGTTACAACCGGAATCTTTGGACTTCTTGCTTATCTGGCGATTCTTATCAGATTTTTCCTTCGTTTCTTACGTGAAAACACCGTGTCGTATTATGCATTTCTTTCCCTGCTTCTTTTTGTCATTCACTCTCAGACCAATATTATTTCAATAAGTGAAGAGCTAATCTTCTGGATACTTCTTGGCATTGTTGCTTCTCAAGCTCCCAAATTGAGGACGTCCTAACAGTCCAAAGATTGCATTACCGCGCTGTTTCCTATACAATTGCTTTTTTCTATGAGTAGGACAGAACGTGGTTATGTTACGGCAAAATTCGGCGGAACTTCTTTAAAAAATGCAGAGCGATTCGAAGTAGCTGCCCAAATTGTAGAAGCTGAGCCCGAGCGGCAGGATGTGGTAACTTCCGCCCCGGAAGGAGTGACAGATCTTTTAGAAAAATGTAGTATTTCCATTGGAGAAGGAGGGGGTTTTGACAGAGCATTCCGGACCATTGCAGAGCAATTTGAGAAAATCGCAGAAGGTTTTCGGAGCAGAACTGTAAGAGCATGGTTGCGTGAAATTCACGACGGCATAAATACTAAAAAGCCCCGCGCTTGGGTGATGTCGCGCGGTGAAAATCTGAGCGCCAAGCTTATGGCAGAACGTCTTGGAGTACCTTTTGTGGACACCGCCGAAGTAATGCGCCGCGATGAAAAAGACGGCTTCGAACTTATTACCGACAGATTACCTACTCACGGAGTAGTAGTATATCCGGGTTTTTATGCATCCACTGATGGAAATCCTGAAAATTTAGTACTAATCGGACGGAATGCATCCGATGTATCAGGGGCAATAGTTACCCGCGGAGTAGGAAATAGATTATATGAGATCTGGACCAATCAGCCGGGGATGCGGGCTGCAAATCCCGAGATCATTACAGATGCATCTGTCATTTACAATCTTACCCATCAAGAAGCCCGGGAGCTTGCTTATACAGGAGCAAAAGTAGTTCATCCTGACACGATTCCATACCTTGATGATGCAAGAGCAGCTTTATGGGTACCCATTCATGTAAGAGATAGTTACCGTCAAGAAGAGCCGGGTTCATTAATAACACAGGAAAGAGATTCGCCCGAAGGAGAGACGGTAATCGGAATAGCCGGCAAAAGCGGTTTCTGGTCGATCGAGATAGAAAAACCCGGATTAAACAGAAAAAAAGGAGCAACCAAGCCCATTTTTGACGTACTTGAGGCAGAGGGAGTTTCCTATGAAGAGAGTCCTGCGAGTCTTGATCATCAGTCAATAATAGTTCATAGAGATGAAATCGGGGAGAAGGGCGCGAAGGTTCTTGACGGGATTGAAAGAGCAGTGGAGCCAACCAGACTCGAACTACAAAAAAAAGACATGTCGGTAATCTGCGTTGTGGGACAAGGAATACAAGCCCGCGCATCCAAAGTAAAGGGTCAGTTATATGCCGCGCTTGATGCGGATGGAATAAATCATGAGTTTGAGGTTATGTCGCGTTCGGGAAACAATGTCATTTTTGGCGTCGACACTGCCAAATATGTAGATACTGTAGAGCTTTTGTACGATCTTTTTATAGCAAATTCTTTATAATAGAACGATGAGGAAGTTGAGACTTCTTATTGCTTTTATTCTGTTCTGCGCCGGCTTTGGATATCTTCTTCTTCAGGTCCAAAAGGAAAAATCTCCGACACTATTACCGCTCAAAAAGCCGTCCGTTCAAATAGCAGGAAGTCCCGTTCAGATTTCCCAAAGATCAATATTCGTACCATCGTGGACACTTGATGAGTCGCTATCCTCTGCGCAGTACGACCGCTTTATTTACTTTGGGGTAACGGGTGGCAGCGGGGGGATAGTTACCGATGACGAAGCCTATAACAACATTGAGAATTTTATAGAAAGTGTTCCTCCAAGTGCAAAAAAACTTCTGACAGTAAAGATGACCAACTCTTCGGCGAACCTCGGCATACTGAAAAATAAAGAAGCCCAGCAGAGTATCATCAAGGATTCAATCTCGATAGCAACTGAAAACGGTTTCAACGGAATCGTATTTGATTTTGAACTTTTTAGTCTTTTCGACGACTCTGTCCCGGGAAATATCAATATCTTCGTAGAGAATTTCTACAGTGAGGCAAAAAACAACAACCTTCATTTTGCAATGACCATATATGGAGATGTATATTTCCGACAGCGACCGTATGATCTGGATTTTCTGGGAAAGCATACAGATGAAATTATGGTTATGGCATACGATCTTCACAAAAGTATCGGGGAGCCGGGACCTAATTTTCCTCTTTCTGGAGGGAAAAAATTCGGCTACGATTTTGCGAGCATGATAGGCGACTACAAGAAGTTTATAGAGCCCGAAAAATTAACGGTTCTGTTTGGTATGTATGGATACGACTGGATCGTGGATGAGAAAAAAAGACCGATACGACAGGCCAAAGCTCTAAGTCTCAATCAGATAAAAAATACATATCTTGATAAATGCGGAAAGACAAACTGTGTTCCGTTTCGTGACAAAGAATCAACGGAAAACGAGATTAATTACGTCGAAAATGATGTATATCACATCATCTGGTTTGAAGATGAGGAATCCGTCCGACAGAAAACGGAGTTTTTAAAAGAAAACGGTATCGGCTCTATTGGCTTCTGGGCCTTTGGCTATTTCTGAGCGGAGCATAAAGCATATAGCATGTAGCATTTAGGCTTTCTTATCTTTTGCGCCCTTCTTAAAGGCACCGAGTTCTTTCAGTTTCCACATAAAGAGAGCGGCTTTGTTTTTTGCGTTCGCATCCGACACAAATCTATAAGCTTTATCCAATATTGGTCTTGGAATGGTTTTAGCAAACTTGATGTACATGCTTTTGTGCTTTCCGTCTCCAAGTTTTTCAGCCAGATGAACTCCGTAGGCCTGAAATTCCCGCGAAACATACCGGTCTTCCAGAGGATCAAACTTATTGAGGATGTCCCGTATAGATTTCATGAGGAATAGTATACAGAATTCAGAATACAGAAGAATAGCAATCCAGTCATTCTGGCTTGTCCAGAATCTGGCCATACAAATCTCTTAGCGTTGAATTGGATTTCATAATCATGTTAATTTTATCTACTCTGTCCATGTCTTTGATTTGCTTCTCTCGAATAATTGCTGCCTCAATAGTTTCTAGGATTTCAAAATAAACCAACTTATGAAGATTGTACCTTGAAGAAAAACCACTCACGAAGTTATTCCTATGTTCGTAAACTCTACGAATTAGATTGTTCGTTACTCCTGTATAAAGAGTTGGTCTATTGTTCGCCATGATGTAAACATAGCCATTTTTCATAGAAAGATTCTGGAGTCGTTTTTACTCCCCAGAATGACACAATAGGGTAAAATGATGAGATTTTCTACGGACTATGATCAACAATAAATTCTGATTTCTAGATACTGCTTATTTTGGAAAATCTGGAATTGGAGGAGGTGTTGGAGCGTCTGGTGTTTGTGCTGGCGGTTCAGAAACCGGTGCTTGAGTTGGCTGGTCGGTTGGGACATGTTCTGCCGGCATATCGCTTCCTACTGGAGGAACGACCGGGCCTGGAGGGACATCAGATGATTTATTTTGCAGATCCGCTAAGATCGCAGCAAGTGGATCATTGGCAGGGGTTGACTGGACCGATGGGGGTTGGTCAGAGGGTGCTGGCGCTGGGGGTGTTGGCGGTTCAACTACAGGAGGCGCTTCCGGTTCTGCTACAGGTGGAACAGTCGGCTCAGGCGTTGCCGGTTCATTGACCGGTGGGGTTGGTGTTTGAGCATCATCTGCTTTGACTGCTGTGTCGCTTGGTGCTTCAGGAGTAGGGACCTGTGGTTCTGTCGGTGTTGCCGGTGGTTCTACTACTGGCGGAGGTGTAGGTTCGGGTGTTGGTGCGGGAGGTTCTACGACTGGCGGTTCTACCACTGGTGGTGGAGTTACTGGATCAGGTTGAGATGGAGGAGTGGGGTTGGGTTGATCTGACGCGGCAACTACGGGTGGAACCGCTGCGGCTGCATTTCCGGTGAACGCTTGATCAAACTCTTCTTGCGTAAATCCTTTTAGGACAACGCTTTGACCGTCGTCCTTTTCAATTTTTGTTACAGGAACGCCCTTAAAGTTATTTCCAAGCGCCAACATTTCAGTTAAAAATTCACGGTTTTGATCGAGGTTTTTTTCTTCAAACGCGATCCCTTTTGATTGGAGGTAGGCTTTCTCTTGGTCGCAGAATGGGCAGTTATTGATCGTGTACATCGTCACTTTCATACGTTACATTTCATTATGAACAACGCAGGGTTCTTTGTCAAGGGATTCTTTAAAAAAAGCTTAAAAGGAGAGTGATTCAAAGATACGAGGAAACACTTTGCCCATCAGCTCTTCCTTTTCTTTAGAGGTAAAGTCTTGAAGTACATACGTCTCTCCATCGATTTGTCCGCCAACTGGTGGATTCTTGACTCGGTTATCAACCCCAATACGTACATGGGTAAAGTTCCGGCTTCCAAGAGCCTGTTCCAGAGAAATGACGCCGTTGTGCAGCTGTGGACCGGTGCCTACCTGAATTTTAAAGTCGCCAAGGCGAATATCTAGGTCGTCATAGAGGACGAGCAGATCTCCAATCGGGCTTTTATAGTAGTCGAGGACAGCCTTCACAGCGTCACCGGACCTGTTCATATAGGTTTGAGGCTCTATGAAAAGATAATCCTTTTTATTTCCTCCGAATTTAAATAGAGCACTCTTCAACTTTTCGTTAAATTTTAAGTTATCTGGCGAAAGTTCAAGCTGCTCGAGTATATAGTCGCACAGCATAAAGCCAGCATTATGTCTGTTTTTCTCATACTTTTTTCCGGGATTTCCGAGTCCTGCGATCAGTTTCATATGTTTAGTTTATATTATTGCGACAAGCTTTTATAGACTGTTTCAACCATTCTACCACTCTCATCAGATAAGGAAATTCTATAACGCATATCTTCGGATTTATCAATATCAGTAAGAACTATTTGATGTATGGTTTTAGGTTCTGAAGAGATAGTCCGGATTATTCGTTTTCCCGTACGGGTATTTAACAAAGTAATTTGTGATTTAAGAGGGAGAGATGTACGGAATCCAAGTAGTATATAGCGTCCTGACCGAGTTATACTTAAAGATTTGAACAAATCTTCAGCTTCAGACCGGTATAGAGCCCTATTCTGTATAGTATTTATTGTAAGAAAGGTGCCTGTTGAGAGCACTACTATGAGAAATACTATAAGTACAGATTTTAGGGAAGCGAAAGGCATACTCCACGATTTGTAATAATCTATTTTTGCTCCTTGAGCCTTTTTGAATTTGAGCAGGTCGTCGGGATACACAAAAACGCCGTCACAGCCGTTACAGAAGAATAAAATTACGTGAGAGGGAATGGCTTCGGAATTAGAAATAGGCGTAAGTGGAATAAAATCCTTAGGACACACTTTTTCTTTCGGAGACACAAAGGAACGATATTTTTCCTGGGAGAGTTTAAGCGCACTGTCAAAGGTAATTCTATTAATTCCGTTTTCCTCGAAAAAACTTGCACCACAGCTTGAGCAATGGAGTACGTTTTGACTGTCATAGGAGCTGGATTTCATGGACTCCGAACAGTTGGGGCAGAGCATAGAGAGAGTATATCAATTTCTAATAACTAATATCAAATTTCAAAGTTCAAATGTCAAATCAAATCTAAAGCCCGAATAACCAATATCTGTCATGCTGAATTTATTTCAGCATCTAGATCCTGAACCAAGTTCGGGATGACTTAGTATTTTGGGTTTTGAGCTTGTTTTTGATTCTTTGGATTTTGACATTTGGATTTCAACAGAGTATCGTTATGGTATGGCTAAACAGGCAGACCAATTCCGCCAGTTTATTGAGGTAGAAGTCCTTAAGATCATTCAGCGGCTCTCAGAAACTACAGATATTACTGAGGAAAAAGTGCAAGAACTCTCTCAACTCACATTAGATTTGGTAAAACCGGGAATGGGTATCGAAGAACTCTATACCAACGCCGTAAAACTTGATGACCTCCACCCCGAACTTGCACCGGTTGTACACGCCATCATGGAAGCGTATGAGACGCATTTTGAGCACAAAGCAATAGATCAGGTCTCGAGTCTTATAAAGTCGGGTAACTATGACGACGCACACAACATGGTAAAAAAGGTTTTATCATTTAAAATGAGCGGATAATATGCCGGAAGCACCGCGACCCCCAAGACCCAAACTAAAACTTGTAGAAAATCCCGGTCAGTCAAAAGCGCCGGAAAAAGCTCCTATTTCCGGAGGAAAAAAAGCAGACTCTGATACAAAAAATGATGCCAAAACTGTGGCAGACGCCGCGGAATTAGAAAAGCGTGCTTCGCGCGATCTTCTTCGTCTTGTCGCAAGGGGACAAGGAGAAGCGTTCATACAAAAAGGAGAAGAGGCGATGTACGCTGATCCGAAAAACAAAAAAGAAGTAGAGCGGGGATTCGATATAAAACGTTTCGGTATCCGCACCAGATTAAAAGAACTCGAAGAAAAAAGAATAAGAAGAGGAAAAGGAAATGTTAGCGACGATATCGAAATAGCAAAACTAAAGGACGAGCAGAAAAGTATGGATGAGCAAAGAGCTGTGGGAAAAGTAAAGGTAGGAGAAACAGAGGTAAGAATAAAATTTGAAACAGTAGAATTAATGGATAGATTTCTTACTGATTTGGGTGTAGCTGGAAATAAAGAAATCCCGTTAACGGTAAAAAATGGGGAGACAAGCGAGGTTAAAGATTTTAAATATGATTCAAAAGATGTCCAGCGCTTACTTGAAAATCCAAAAAGCGGGTTTCATCTTGAGCTTGAAGTAGCGGTGGAGCTCGTGAAACAAGCAATAAAAGATAAAAATTTCAGAACAGAATTTGGAGGAAAGCTCGCTAAACAGCTCGGAATCTCAGAAGACTCTTTGGGGCCTTTCAGTGAGTTTTGTCAAAAAGAACATGTCAAACAAATCGCGAAAACCTCCGGAAAATACGCGGGTATGAGCGGACTACTTATGCTTTTCGTACTCTATACAGACATGAAGAGCGTTGCGGGTGGCGGTGGACAGCAGATGGCCGCGTAATTATTTTCTTATTCTTCGGACTCTACACCAAGAAGTCTGGTAACAACATCCTTTTTATACCGTCGGTCACCACGGGAGTTAATTCGTATCGCAGGAAGTTTTCCTTTTTTACCCCAGCGCTTAATCGTTAAGGGGGAAACTCTTAAAAGGTTGGCAACTTCTCGGATGGTTAGCAGATCTGGAAGATCAGAAAGTGATACATTCTTTGAGGGTTTGTTTACATTTGCCATAGAAAGTATTATAAAAGTTAAAATTGAATTGTCAACACGAGCTGTTCATGAGTTTGTAATTGTAAAAAGAATTTTTTTATTGATCCGTATTGACAAGAGAATGCGATTGCTATATTGTATATGTATATTAAGACCATCATTTTTTAATGGCCAATAACGATCCATCACAAAGTCTTTTCAAAAGACACAAAATCTTCACCATAATTTTCAGCTTTCTTTTCCTCGCGCTTCTTTTGTCATCCGTTGCAGTAGTCCAACAACAACAAGTGTATAAAACTCATGCCGCTTCGATAAAGGATCTGTGTAAACAAGTACGAGGAGGAGTAACAATTTTCCAAGAATCGTGCGGCGCTAAATATAATTGCAATGTTGTAAGAGATGTTTATATTCTAGGTAAAAAAGTTGGAACTAATCACTACTGCGGTTGTCCAGCCGGAACAACATATAATTCATCATTTACTTCATGTATCGTGCCAAAAAATACAGAAGGGTCTGGGTGTTCGGCAGGAGGTCTGAGTGGAGTTTGTCTTTCGAAAACTAAAAAATGTTCAGGACAAAGTATCGGTAATGGCAATTGTGCATCCGGCTTGATTTGTTGTCAGCCTGAAGGTAAAGAGGGAACGGATAAGAGCGGAAATCAGAGGGATCCTGTTCCTGCTCCTAAGACATCAGATGCATGTAAGAACTTAGGCGAGTCAGCATGTTATTCCGGAAGATGTCCTGATGGGAAAGAGAGTGCAGGAAATCAGAACTGCGGAGGCGGGTCTACTTGCTGTAAGTTAGTTCAATCTTCAGCATGTAAAAATGCAGGAGGGACATGTCTTAATGATTGTGCGCCAACTGGAAAGGTTAAAACTGGTGGGGGCCTATGTTGGGGTGGAAAATCGTGTTGTGTAAAACCCGCTGGGAGCACAGGCGGAACTACTGGAGGTGGGGGAACTGGTGGAGGTGGAGGAACGACTGGCGGTGGCGCACCTGCGGCACCAGCGCCCACGGCAAAAGCTCCAACCGCAGCACCGGCAACAGGCGGACAGACAGGTAGCGTAACGCTGAACTTAAAATTAAAATTCCAAGGTGTAGTAAAACAACCATCGAGTCAATTTAACAATCTGAAAGTAAAAGTCAGTCTGTCAGAGTCTGTATCCGGAACTGGTGATTTTACTTCTGATGCCGAAGGAGCGTGGACAGGAAAAGTTACTCTTGCAAAGGCACCGATCGGGACACCAGTCTCAGTATTTGTGAAAGGCCCAAAACATATTCAAAAGAAAATCTGCGTGGCTTCTCCGACAGAAACACAGGGAGGGATATTTAGTTGTCAAAACGCTGCGATCACCCTTAAGGCAGGAGAAAACACTCTAGATTTTTCAAAGATTCTTCTTCTCGTCGGTGATCTACCCGAGCAGGACGGAGTCGTTGATTCCAATGACGTTTCGTTTATCCGACAAAACTTAACCAGTACAGACGCAGACGATCTAAAAATTGGCGATGTAAATCTCAACGGCATCATAGATTCTCAGGATTTCTCATTAGTGATAGCAGCGTTGTCAATTAAAACCGATGACCCATTAAAATAAACTACAATTATTTATTAAGTACCAGTATTGAATAATATGGATTCACAGAACCAGCCACCCCACCCAAACTATCGACTGTTCATCTCAATAATTGCACTACTCGCAATTGGCATTTGGTTGGTATCGGTTTATCTCTACCGGCTTAAACAAGACAGGGAAGACATTCCGGCAGTTCCGGTCGCAGAAGTCTTACCGCCGGCGCCAACCACGGCTATCACTAAAGGCGCTATAGAGCTTGCTCAACAGCGTGCAAATCCTCAGGTGGGACAGCCCTTTGAACTTACCGTAACCGCTAACTCGGACAAAAAAGATGTAGTTGGATACGACGTACTTCTCAAATTTGACGAAAGCGCATGGACCTATAACAGCGCAACATCTCTTATTCCATCGTTTACGTTGGTCCCCGTAGTGAGAGGCGGATTAATCTCAATGACTGCAAGCAAATCGCCTCAAGTAAACACACCAACCGTTTTCTCTAATACCGATGTGGTAAGAGTTACGTTTACTGCAAAGAAAAAAGGAGGAGCTACCTTTACCGTATTACCTTCTTTTGGAAACCAGAAAACCCGCATGGTTGACGCAAATCTTCTTAAAATCAATCCACGGACATCATCTATAAAAGTCGGAATAAACTAGAAACAACTCATGTTGAAATTTAATGAGTTTTTATAGATAATCAAGAGAGATGAAAAAGTACGCATCGTATCTTTCTGTAGTTCTAAGTCTTCTTTTTTTCCTCGTTGTTTCTGCATCCAGCGCACAAGCAGCATCGCTCAAATTTGACCAAACCACCGTCAACGTAAACGCAGGAGAGAGTTTTGATATCGGGGTTGTCGTGGATGCCGGTTCAGACTCCATTACTTCCATTGATGCATACGTTCTGTACGATTCAGATGTTCTTGAGGCGGGAACCGTATCTGAAGGTACGTACTTTCCGACAGTTCTAAATGATATAAATTCTCAACGGGTATACGTGGCAGGTCTTGTAGACGATCCGGCAACCTCAAAAACCGGATCAGGCACCGTTGGCACGATCAGTTTTACTGCGCTTAAAGCAGGAACAGTAACCCTGAGTTATAGCTGTGACGAAAGCACCGAGAATTCGCAGGTTATAAAAAACGATATTAATGCTACTAATGTGATTACCTGTAGTTCTAATGGTACGGCAGCCGTAACGGTTGGCGGAAGCGCGATATTACCGACATCTACGCCATCTGCGGTACCGGATGAACTTCCCCAAACAGGAATTTTAGACAATATCATCAAGGTTGCGCTGCCCGGAATACTTTTGGTATTAGTGGGTGGAGCACTGAAATTTTTACTTAGATTTTGAGTTGTAATTTAGAAAACCGAACTATAAACTTGTTTACCTAATTTATGGAGAATAAAAAACTGATTAAAACCGCCTCGATAATCGTTGGGGTAATTCTTTCAATTCTCGTCGTCATTGTCGGTTTCAACCTTATTCAAAATGTCTTCACCAGTGCTTCTGATGTAGAACCCCGCGATGTTCTCGTCACCGAAAAGACAGAAAACAGTGCGAAAATTACATGGACTACCGGACAGGAGACAGAAGGAGTCGTACAATATGGCTTGTCACCGACATCACTAAACTCGGTGGGACAGCCTGAAACGCAAAAAAGCTCTACTCATTCGGTGACTTTAACTCTTTTATCACCGGCAACCACGTACTATTTCCAGATCTTGGCAGGCGGAAAAACCTTCGACAACGGAGGAGTGCCATGGACCTTTTCAACACTTGAGAAGAAAGACAGCGTTGCAGGACAAGGACCAGTCCTTTTAAGCCCTACAGTCGTGCCAACGAGCGTCCTACAAGCTACACCTGCGCCTTCTGTTGCTCCTCAAGTCTGTGCAGAAGCAAGCGGAACCAACTGTGAAGCAATCAAATCCAAACTTGGAAAAGGCTGCGACACTCAAGACTACTTTAAATGTGTCCGAAAACTCACTGCTACCCCCACCCCATAAAAACAGCATTTAGGAACTAGCACTCAGTATTTAGGGATCCCTATATGCCAAATACTAAATTCTAAACGCTAATTTAGATTATTCCGGAGCCTAAAAGCTCATTAGGTATAAGAAGATTAAGAAAGAAGTTTATTGCAGGGGAGATGACCGAGCTTAGCATGCTTTGTCCACCAAGCGGCAGTATAAGGATAAGAAGAAATATCAGACCATACCGCTCCAGTTGATACCATTCTCGCGCTTTGTCATCTGACAAGAGTCCACCGACCACCTTAAAACCATCCAGTGGATGAATCGGCAAGAGATTGAAGATTCCCAGTATTACATTCAGAGTAATGACAGGAACCAAGAGCATTATTATAAAAAGAGACTGTTCTGATGCTCCTGAAGAAAGAATTAGACGGAGGACGAGAGATAAAGCTCCGGCAAGAACAAAGTTGGAAAATGGTCCTGCAAGGGAAATGATCGCAGCATCCCGCCGTGGATTTCGGAGATTGTACGGGTCAAACATGACAGGCTTACCCCAACCAAAACCAAAGAACAGGAGAAAGAGAATTCCGGTAAGGTCTATGTGAACAAGTGGGTTAAGAGTTACCCGTCCCTGCACGCGCGGAGTAGGATCACCAAGTTGATCCGCGACATATGCATGAGAAAATTCATGTATGGCAACAGCAATTAAAAGAGCCGCGATATAGATCAAAAAAAGCAGTGGATTGGTGCTTAAAAGCGATAGCATATGACTGTTGAAAACCGATTAAGATTGATCTTAAGGCTAGTTTATGGTATCATAAAAGCACTTCTGTTAAAAGTCTAAATTATATTATCATGTCAGTCTGTTATCACTGTGGAAAAGGAATTCTTTTGGGACGATCACACACCCATCACCGGGGTGTAGCGGGAGGCCGATGGAAAAAAAGAGCGCCAAAAACCCAGCGTTTATTCCGGCCAAATCTTCAGAAGGTTCAGATCCTTGAAAACGGTAAAAAACTAACCGTGAAGGTCTGCTCAAAATGCATAAAAAGAGTGAAGAAAGATATAAGAGACGGAGCAAGACCATTCCTGACACTGGTTACTCTTCAAAATCTTAAAGTACGGCAAGAAGCCGCTCAGAAGGAGCAGCCTATAGCTACGCTTTAACTCTTTCCAGCTTGTCCCCATGCTCTTCGTACAACGGTACCTTTTGCTCGAGACATTTTTGAGTAAACAGAATTCCCTGCAGATGATCCACTTCATGCTGGACAATAACCGCCTCTAGTCCTGAAAACCACTCGATTTTTTTCTCTCCCGCAAGATCCTGATATTCGACCTGCGCTTTCCGAGGTCTTTTTAATGCTGCCCAGATCCGTGGAACCGAAAGACACCCTTCCATCTTTTCCTCATCCGGTGCCTTTACATTCTTTTTTGTTTTTTTCTGAGGATCGCCTGTAATACTTCTTACTTTTGGATTAATAAATACCTTGGTTTCTACTGAAGGGTTGGGTTTTATTATAAAAAGAGCAAGGCTTACTCCCACCTGAGGGGCTGCAAGACCTACTCCCTGCGGATCGCGGTGATTTACCAGAGCCTCTTCCATATCGACTACTAATCTTTTTATTTTCCGATCAATCTTCTCAATCGGCGTTGCCGGAGTTGTCAAAACAGGATGGGGTGCGGTCAGAATTTTTAGCATATGATTATTTTCCTTTCTTTACTGAGAATGAGAGGAGAATGATATTGAGCGCAAACACAACAAATGCCATATAAGGGAAGGTCATAAAGCCGTAGTAAAAACTGTAGCCTTTAATACAGGAGACCCCCACGATTGAAGGATCACATCCTGCCGGAAGGACATTTGGAAAGAGGTGGAGAGAGTAGTGATACAGAGCTATGCAAGCTCCTAGAGCATTTAAAACAACAAGGTACGGAGTCAAAACTCTCTCATTTCTGACCACTGCCAGATATAAAAGAATGGGTTGAGGATACATAGCGATTCTCTGGTACCAGCACAGGACACAGGGTGGAAATTTCATGACCTCTGATAAAAAAAGACTAGACAAGGTCGCAATGAAAGAGAGAAAAAAAACCAGATAGTAGCTTTTTGGTGCGAGATGTGAGCGGAGTTTTTTTAGAAGTTTGTTTTTGAAAAAAGTCTGGGCGAGAAAAAGGACAAACAGCACAACAAGGGCTGTATGTCCTAAAAATGCGAGCGTTGCAATGATTTGTATGCCGGCTTTTGCCATGAGGGATATTATATAATAGCATTTAGTAGTTAGCATTCAGTATTTAGGACCTATATGTCAAATGCTTAATGCTAAATTCTTTATATGAAACTTTCATTGTGTATTGCTACTTACAACGAGGAAAGTTTCATTCACTATCCTCTTGATTCTTCCTATGACTTTGTGGACGAGGTGATTGTCGTTGACGGATCTTCTACCGACCGGACTGTCGAAAAGGCAAAATCATACGGTGATAAGGTAAAAGTATTCGTGGAAAACAATCCGCCGATGTTTCATATCAACAAGCAACGGGCGATTTCAAAAGCAACGGGTGAATGGATCCTTCAACTTGATGCAGATGAAGAAGTGACGCCGGAGTTGAAAGGGGAAATACTAGATGTCATAAGCGGAGGAGGAGACAGAAAAACGGTCGCGTACTGGATACCACGTAAAAACTATTTTTTAGGCAGGTTTCTTACCAAAGGAGGAGTATATCCGGACTATACCGTTCGTCTATACAAGAAAGGAGTAGCTCATTTTCCCTGCAAATCAGTTCATGAAAATGTGGAGGTTGACGGAGCAACAGGATATTTAAAAAACGACCTTCTTCATTATGCGGATCCTTCCTTTGACCGATATCTCAAGCGGTGGAAACGGTATACGACACTGGATGCGAAGCTTCTTAAAGAAAATAAAGAAAAACCTGATTTTTTATCGTATATTTTTTTCAAACCAATCGGATGGTTTTTTTCTGCTTACGGAAGACATAAGGGATTTTTAGATGGATGGCAGGGGTTTGTATTTGCGTTCATGTCCTCAATCCGCTTCTGGAGAATCTACATCGAATACTTGCGGCTTAGGAGCCGATCTTGAATTCAACTATGCCCCCCTGCAACGCTTGCGCTAGCATTGCGGGCAGGTCGCCTTCTTACGCACCTATTTTGAATTCGACGATATCGCCTTCTCTCATTTCATAATCTTTTCCAACTATCTGCACCAGTCCTGACTCTCGCGCTTTCAACCAACCCGGAGCTTGTTTGAAGTCTTCGTAGGTAACGATGTCTGCTTTTATAAATTTCTTCTCAAAATCAGTATGAATAACTCCTGCAGCTTGGGGAGCGAGAGTGCCTTTTGTGATAGTCCAAGCCCGTACTTCTTTTTCGCCTCCGGTGAGAAATGAAATAAGATTTAGGGTTTCATATGCCTTCTTGATCATGACATCTAAGGTCGTTTCCACAAGAGGATTAAAAAGCATGAAATTTTCAGTCATTCTGGCTTGTCCAGAATCGATTCTGGTGTCGTTTAAACTCCCCAGAATGACGCGGACCTGTCGTTCTGTTTCCTCCGCGTTCTCAATCTGTTCAAGCGAGCAGTTTACGCAATAGATAACAGGTTTTATGGTCAAAAGATTGAGTTGTCTGATCATCACTAAATCCTCAGATGACAGTCCTTGATTGCGGACGGGAACACCTTCGTTGAGTCTAGTCTTAACTCTTTGGACCAGCTGATACATGGCAGTTTCTTCTTTGGAGGCATTGTTGCGAGGTTCTTTTTGCTTGTCTAAGGTCCCCAGATCCGCAAACATAAGTTCCTCTTCAATAATCTGCAGGTCTTGCGCAGGATTAATCTGGTCGGAAATATGTGATACATTTTTATCCTCAAAAAGCCGGACAACATGAATTATCGCCGCAACCTCACGGATATGAGAGAGGAATTTATTGCCGAGGCCTTCTCCTTTTGAAGCGCCTTTTACCAGTCCTGCAATATCATAGAACTCAACGATCGCCGGTACGATTTTCTGGGTTTTTACAATCTCTGCGAGGACCGGAAGCCGTGCATCAGGTACTTCAATAACTCCGACGTTTGGTTCAATCGTCGCAAACGGATAGTTTGCCTCAAGTGCAACCTGTTTCTTAAGAAGAGCGTTAAACAATGTAGATTTCCCAACATTCGGAAGTCCCACAATTCCCACACTCAAATTAGCCATAGATTATTATAACAGTTATCTTATAAATTGAGTTTAGCCTGTTACGATAGTATAATTAACCCTATGGCTACTGAGAATCCTAGAAAAGAACCACAACAACCTAATCCAACTCTCATTCCACTCAGTGAAGAGGCAGTAGAATTTGCGTTTCAAGATATTTTGACGGGTGGTGATCTAAACGATAAGTTAGATAAAGAAAGGGCACTGATAAAAAAAGAAAATCCAATAATCTCAGGCTTCATGGCAGTTGATATGCTAAGACTCCAACAGACCTTTGGAGATGTACATGTTATGACATACCAAATAGGCGAGGTTCTATTTTATCGCGCACTCAGAGAGGAAGCACGACGCAAAAATACTCAAATTCCAGTAATAACCGAAGTTGATGCTCAGGTGTTTGATCGTGACAGAGCTGTGAGTGATGATACGATGTTTACATTCGCTGAAATAGCAAAAAAAGAAGGGCTGACTGTGCAAGAAGTTATTAATATTTTTGATAAAGGAGACCTATCGACTGTAAGTGAATCCTCAATTGACTTTTTTAATGAAGCGGAAAAAACTCGAGTAGAAGAACGGCTCAGGTCGTTTGTCCGAGATGAACCTGCTCTCGCAAAAATTGTGAGGGAATTTCGTGAGGAAAACCCCGGCGAAGAATTCAATGCTATGACTACCGCCATGATGGAATTACACCATTTCTTCAGAGTTCACTATGAACGAGAAGAGATTGAAAGGGCTATTGATCAACCTGATCAATAGGCTTTGAAGAAACTATTTTACCCAACGAATCTCTTTCTAAAATGACTCTAGCATACCTCGGAGGAGGGAGTATTATGCTCAGTTCAAAAGGCAGGATTGTGGGCTGACGATTCCCACACTCAAATTAGCCATAAGGACAAATTATAGCAATTTAACTGGTTTATTTGATATAATAACCTTAATGAAGATTAACTAACAATTTTTAAGCCCCTCGGCGGGTTATTTGTTAGTTATTTTCGTGTCTACAATTTATAACCAGCCAGAGAAGGCTGGTTTTTTTTACGCCTATGTTGATAATAAAAAATGTCTCTAAGACATTCCAGGACAAAAAAATTCTGCGCAATATTAACCTCAGTATTGAAAATACAGAGGTAGTTGGTCTTGTGGGCCGAAATGGGGCAGGAAAAACTACACTATTAAGAATCATTAATAGAGAGATGGAGATTGATAGCGGTACTATAGAATCGGTCAATGAAATTATCGGGTATCTTCCGCAACATTTCGAATTTCAAAACGAAACAATACAAGAATATTTAAAAAAAGGTGGACTTGCTCTTGAGGAGGAATATAGACTAGACGTTGTCTTGGAAGAGGTTGGATTAGGTCATATATCAAAGCAGCGACTAGCCCGTTCTTTAAGTGGCGGGGAAAGAACCAAGCTACATCTTGCTTCAATATTACTAAAGGACCCGACCATCTTACTACTTGATGAGCCTACAAACAATCTCGATTTGGAAGGCCTCTTATGGTTAGAATCATTTATTAAAAGATTTAAGGGAGGGATTTTATTGACTTCGCACGACAGAACATTTTTAGATAATTCTGTCGACAGCATTGTGGAGGTAGAAAAGGGAGAGCTATCACGCTTTGGAGGAAATTACTCCTTTTTTAAAGCGCAAAAAGAGGTCGCGCGAGAAAACGCCCTGAAACAGTTCCAGAATAATAGAAAAGAGATTTCAAAGTTTAAGAACGCTATAAAGAATAAGCAAGATAAGGCTCGTGATCTAACCAAGAAGAGAAAGCCTAAAGATGGTGACAAGATGGGACGAGACTTTTTGCAGGCAAAAGCGCTTAAGAAGACCGTAGCATCGCAAAAAGCTTTAGAAACACGTCTGTCGAAAACAATAGAACTAGAAAAACCTGAGGAAAGAGTCATATATCCTTTTTCTTTCAAAGGCGAGGCTCGCAGTACAAAGTTTATGATTGAGGCAAAAAAGATTACTAAGAAGTATGACAGCTTTCAAGTCTTTACAGATGTGTCATTTACGGTTCAAGGAAAAGAACATCTTTGGGTATCCGGAAAGAATGGTTCCGGGAAGAGTACGTTGTTAAAAATCATGACAGGAAACATTGTCCCAGACTCTGGAAAGGTCGAGCTCGGAGCCACTATTAATGTTGGATATTTTTCACAAGAGTTAAACGAGAGCGTCTCAGACGAAACAGTGCTGAGTTATTTACAAAAGCTTGGAGCGTCTACGACAGAAGCTTTTCGCTACGGAGCGTACATGAAGATTAATCCTGAAGACCTAAGGAGAAAAGTGAACGAGCTTTCCCGTGGGCAAAGAACAAAACTGGAGTTTATTAAACTACTTATGGAAGACAATGATCTTTTAATTCTTGACGAGCCGACAAATCATCTGGAGATTGACACAAGAGAACAAATCGAGAGGGCTCTAAGAGAATATCAAGGAGCCATCATCGTTGCCTCACACGATAGGTATTTCTTAAAAAATATAGGAATTGATAAAGAATATAGACTCTAAAAAAATTAGGAAGAGGACTACTTGATATAATTTTCAGATGAAACAAAACGATAAAATGCACAGAGACGAAATACTTAGCGATGAAAATCTCGTCCAACATTTATTGGAAGAACAGTTTCCGAAGTGGACAAATCTTCCAATCAGGAGAGTTCCCTCTAGTGGAACAGAAAACGCACTATACCGACTGGGAGATGAGATGATTGTGCGCTTACCTCGACGCCCGGGAGCAACAAAACCCATAGATAAAGAGCAGAAGTGGTTACCAAAACTTGCTCCGTTATTTCCGATTGCCATCCCAATACCACTCGGAAAGGGGAAACCGACTAAAGAGTTTCCTTATCCATGGTCTATCTATAAGTGGCTTAAAGGAGAAAACCCGATTGTCGACCATCTAAACGATCCTAGTTCGCTCGCAAAGGACGTAGCAAAATTTATTAATATATTGCACCAAATAAATTTAAAAGACGGACCACTTGCACGACGAGGAGCCCCATTGGAAGTACAAGATGATCAGATGCGCGTGGCACTTAAAGAATCACATGGACTAGTTGATACAGATGCAGTAATCGACATATGGGAGAAAGCTTTAAAAGTTCCGAAGTATTCCGGCAAACCAGTCTGGATTCACGGCGATCTCTCACCGGGGAACATATTGCTCGTTAATGGTAAGCTCAGTGCCATTCTTGATTTTGGAGGATTGGGCGTTGGAGATCCTGCGGTAGATTCGATTGCAGCATGGAATCTTTTATCTGCAGAAACACGAGAAACTTTTCGTAGGGAACTCCAGTATGACAAGGAGACCTGGGCACGTGGGCGCGGATGGGCTTTGTCTATTGCTCTCATCCAACTCCCATACTACAAGGATACGAATAAGGAACTCGCTTCTAACGCCCGACATGTTATTAATGAAATACTTGAAGAAGATAGATAGTTCTAGCACCGCTCACTATACTTAAACTATGAATTGGTTACTGTTAACACTCGTAAGCGTTTTTGGTGTTTCTTTTGCTGTAATTCTTCAAAGAGTTTTAATGAAGGGTGATAGAAGCAATCCTTATTCCTACGCCATAGTTTTCCAATTAATTATTGCAATTTTAAATCTTCTCATTGCTATCGGTCTTGGTTCTCAGATTCCAACACTTTCTGAGAAGTTTCCATACTGGATTGTAGCCGCAATTTTATGGGCAGGAGGAAGCTTGTTCTTTTTTAAAGCGATACAGTTAATTGAGGCATCAGAAATCATGATAATATCTTCTTCAAGAGTAATTGTTACTATCTTAGCTGCAACTGTTTTCTTACATGAAGTCTTTAATATCCAAAAAATACTAGGAGCAGTTTTTATCATAGTTTCAATCTTTCTAGTATCTAGACTCAAAAAAGGGATTAAATTTAGCAAAGGAGTAGAGTATGCATTTGCAACAGCTGTATTTTCTGGATTGGCAATAGTCGTAGATGGATTTAATGTAAAAAGCACTGATCCAATTTCATATAATGTGACGGTAAATTTTTTAATTTTTTTGATACTTCTATTTTTTTATCCAAAAGTATTTAAACAATGGAAACAATTAATTGAAGCAAGCTTTCTAAAAAGGATGTTGCCAATTGGGATTTTTGCTACAGTTCAGGGGTTAGCCTATATGCTTGCTTTAGCGAATGGAGGAAGTAGTTCTCAAGTAGGGACGATACGACAGGCTTCAGTTGTAGTCACGGTAATACTAGCTGCAATATTTTTAAAAGAAAAAGATTATTTGGGACGTAAATTTATAGCTGCTGTTTTGGTAACATTAGGAGTAATCCTTTTGAGGTAGTTCTTAATAAAAAGTTCTAACATCATTTATCCCTGGGAGCCGATTTTCTAACGTGTCGGGGCTTCCGAACGAATGATTCTTCCTAAGTTGTCTCTTTCTGAAATCACTCTATTGCATCGTGGAGAAGGAAGCATTAGGTTCAGTTCAAAAGGCAGGATTGTGGACTGACGATTCCCACAGAAAGATTAGCCAGAGACCATTACGGCAGTCTATTGACAAATAGAGATTTCTATTCCATTCTTATAATTAATGAATCTTCTTAAAGAACTACCTAAGATATTGCGTCGTGAAAAAAAACCTACTCCTCCTCCAAAAGAAAAACGAATTGATTTAACAAGGGAAGACGATGATATTAAAATTACACTTCATCCCTCCGGAGATCCAAGAGTCCAGCTCAAAGATCTGGCAGAAGGCTTAGAAGGGTATAAGGTAGGTGACAAGATAACAATAAGACGAACAAGTGGCGAAGTTGAAGATGATTGGACTCTAATTAGCGCCGAAGATGGAAAAGTGAAAGTGGTTAAAACGGATGCAGAAGGTAGGACATTGAAAAAAAAGATAAGCATTGATGAATTTAGAGATCTGCAAAGGTCGCCCGAGGATGATTTACAGGAACAAACAATCAAGCTAAGAGATAAGTTTACTAAGGCAAAGGAGCAAGATTTATCGCAAGAAGCCCTCGTTGACGTTAAGGGAAACGCATATTGGCAGCAGGTTAGATATGGTGAAGACCTTGGAGAGCATGACGCAGATCTTTATAGAGGATATCTTATGGCAGAACCTCAGGATTTCCCACAGGCTCTGGATGCGCTTGCAAAAATAGCACACGATAGGCTGCAAACCGGAAAAACCACAATGTTTAAATGGCTTTTAAGTTCAGAAATAAGGGAGATGATTGCCCGGGCAACGAGCGAAGAGGCGATGTTGCAAGACATTGGTGGTTATGATAATTTGAAACCTGAACATCCACGGATCGTTTTATATGCAAAAGATCCAAAAGAAATCCTCGAGATCCTGCAAGGTTTGGCAAAAGATCAAAGATGGGATCAAATCGAGCAATCCAGGAATGAAGCAAATGGAGGAAGCGCGCCAAGACGACCGGGAACAAATGCGTTTATAGATACATCTGGGAAGGAATGGAGGAGCTTGAATTATAATGACGCTAAAGGTTATTCTGAAAGACAAGCCGACGATCCCTCATGGAGAGACAAAAAAGCAGGATCTGCAACAGGACCTGTTTAATTCCTCTTCCTGACTTTTCGGTTGCAGACGTGATCAAAAGATTTGTAGAGCAAGCAAGAGATTTCTTAGAAGAAAGAAAAAATATGACATTTATTCGGTCGGCTATTGTACAGAATATAGAACTCTACGCTCCACACCTACTTCAATAACTTCGCTTGCAAAAATAAAAAGAGGCAAGTATTATTCTTCACATTCATGGCAGTAGAACGAGGCGGAAACACAGTAATGGTGGTTGACGGCTCTGGTAGGGGTGCCGTACTCGCTGATCATTATGCCAAAAGCCCTCACGTAGACAGAGTTCTCGTCGTTCCCGGAAACGACCTCATGGAACACGTAAACACTCACGGAAAAGAAGTTAAGACATATCCTGGGCTCACGACCAAAAGTAGAAAAGAAATCGTTGATATCGTACGGGAAGAAGGAGTCGATCTTGTGGATGTAGCTGAGGATGGTGCAGTGGAAGTTGGGATTACAGATGGAGTTTTGGAAGATGGAAGAGCAAAGGTAATGGGTCCTACAAGCGAGGCAGGGCAAATGGAGTATAAAAAATCTTTCGGTCGAGAGAAGGGTAGGAAATGGGGTTTACCGCAACCCGACGAATTCTATATCTTTGACGATGAAGACGACGCTGTTAAATTCCTAAACTCTCAACCCGAAGAAAAATCGTGGTTTGTAAAGGCTGATGGGGGGGCGCTAGGCAAGGGCGCTCTTCCAGGACAAAATAGAGGAATAGCGATAGAACGAGTGCGCGAAATGAAAGACTTCGGAGAAGCAGGTAAAAGATTCCTTATTGAAAGCTGGATAACAGGTGATGATGGTGAGCCCGGAGAAGAATTTTCCGAATTCGCAGTATTTGATGGGAAAATGTACAAGATAGTGGGATCTGCACAGGATCACAAACTGGTTAGCACTTTTGATATGGGCAATCAAACCGGTGGGATGGGTTGCGTATCACCACCACTTATGATGGACGCGGAATTGGCTCAGTCAAATGACCGAGAAATTTGGCAGCCCGTACAACACGGTTTTGCTAAAGACGGTATCGAATACAAAGGAATGCTTTACCTAGGTGGAATGGCTGTAAGGGAACGAGGAAGAAGGAGAGGAAAAATTGTAGAGTGGAACGCAAGATGGGGTGCGCCTGAGGCTGAGGTAGTTGTTCCTCGATTACAAATTGATCTGTTTGAGATGGGGATGGCGGTAGCTGACGGAGACATTTCCCGCCTCAATATTGCGACAGATGATGTTGTGCGCGTGATTGTTATTGGAGCCTCAAGAGGATATCCGGACAATTATGATGACGTTAAAAATAAAGAGATTCATGGACTAGATGAAGTAGCTGAAATGGGAGGAGGAGTGCGACTTTATCCTTATGGTGTTGCTGTAGACGAAGAGACAGGAAAACATTACGCAAAGGGTGGTCGGCTTTTCGGTATCGTAGGAGAAGGAAAAGACGTGATTGAGGCTCGAGCAAGAGCCTATGAGGCTATGTCCCTGGTCTCTATAGAAGGAAACAATCTTCACTTCCGCACTGATATAGGTTGGCGAGATGTTCAAAGATTACGCGAGTCTGCCTAAAGTTAGCTTATTATTTTGGTTGACAAGATAATTAGTATATGACATTCTCCTTCAATCCAGTTCTATGAGCGGAAGAGAATTAGCGCCAACGGCAGTAGAAGGTCTTCGTATAGCCCAGCTCCTCACTTCAAAAATAAATCATTGTAATTAGTTGACTACATCTGACTTCTTCACTATATTCATAGTATGGCTGAAAGCCCTGCAGAGCTTGCTCCAAGAAGAAGAAATTTTACCACCATACACCATAAGATCCGGGAGCACCTAAGTTCTCGAAGAGCTCTTCAACCAACTTTAGACAAGTTGTCTTCCCTTGCAAATGGAGATGATAACCCATTACCCACACATTCCCACAGACGAAGATCCAGAATCCATAGAGCAATTGCACCCGTAGTTATCGCCGCCTCGACCGTGGTTCCAGCAGGAATTCTTTCACCAGAAGTTGCAGCAGCTACCGGTCCCCAAAGACCTACGTCGGAGGAATTATCCGAAGATATGGCCACAACATCTTTGGTATTAGATGACATATATTACGGCGACTTAGAGGAGATAAAGAAACACGTAGATGATATCGATAAGGACCTGCCGTGGCGCGAAGACTTAAAGACTGCAGTTCGCCTGACTACACTGGACGAAGCGCTAAAAGATCTCAATGTAGGGTCAATCGAGCCGCAAGAAGTACGAAAACAACTTGAAAAAATTCCAGATTCTGTATTAAAAGAAAGAGTTGCGAGATCTGTCGATCTTTATCTTGTTTCAGAGGTCGTATCCGAACTAAATATTTCACAACTGGAGCCGAAAGACGCTCTTACAAAGATTGAAGATATTCAGGATCCCCTGATTCAAGGACAGGCAAAAAAATCGGTAGATATCTTTATAGAAGATCAAGCACTCGGGAAAATCGAGTTCGGAAATGATCAGGAAGGAGCCCTAAAACTACTTGACTTAATCCAAGATCCTGCTGCCAAAGCACGAATCGAAACTCTCATAACAGCGGCGATAGTCGAAAGAAATTTAAATCCATATGATGAAGATTTGCAAAAAGCTCAACAACAAGCGCTTTCAATTTCTGACCCGGCAATTAGAAAAGTCGCGCTGGATGCAATAGAGGATAGAATTAAAACCGGATATGCGGACTACGGCTCAATTCCGTGGAGTAGACTGAGAGATTTTGTTGATAAGGGCGAACTGGAAGCATGGAGGAGAAAGACTGAAGAATCTCTCAAATACTCTCAGTACAATCTTGAAGCCTATGATATCTCCAACGAATTAGAGCAAGAGTCTAAACGAGTTATTGATGACATAGATGCTCAAATAGCAAAATGGGTACAGGAGTATAACGCTATCCGGATTGACCCAACAAAGCCAGTCGAAATAGATCGTCTCACTAATCCGGGTGAGTCGATCGATCTGAGCGGCGTTGAGGGTTCAAAAGAAATTCACAATCTACTTCGCAAATTGGAACCCGGTGAGGACAATCCAAAAGTACTCGCGCAGTTTGCAGAGATTTCTGCTTCCGACGGGACATTAACTCTAACATTTGAGGAAGGGAGCAATATAGGTGGAAAAGCCAAGGATCAAATAAAAGAGATCGTTGCCGATGTTGAGCCTCTGCTCCTTGCAGCATTTGCAAACGGTGACTTGGCGAGCGTCAGATTTATCATCGATGAAAAAGACCATGGTCCCTACTACGTAGGAAATATTCGCGAGATACACATGGTTCTTCCTCAAGACGATTCAACAAGCGTGAGTCAGTTGAGGGCAACGCTTGTTCACGAAAACGTACATGCACTCACCAGGAGTGCATTCGCCACGGATGCAGAGATTTCACCCGTCGAACTACAACAGCTGTCAGAGGCTTGTACAGCGGTCCGTAATACTGCACATGACGCCACTGAAACCGCTTTCAATACATTTCCCGGATTACTCAATAGATTGCGGGATAAAGTGAAACCCCAGCACAAAGAGATCTTTGATCGTCTTATAGACTCTGCAAAAAGAGGCACTTTGGAATCAGACATTAATGGAGACAACGATTATGATAATGAATTTTTTAATGACTGTTTGGAAACAGGACTTCACGGTACGATTTCGGATATGGCCTACAAACTAGATCCCAAACTAGGCGACTACGAACTCGATTATCTTTTTGACCTGCCCCAGTATGACAAGCTTTTCGACAGGTGGATAGATATTCAGGACTATTTTTCAATATACGAAAGACTCAATGAATCAACATATGTAAAGACAGATTATCT
>MGBA01000022.1:11184-12335 GCA_001789965.1 Candidatus Roizmanbacteria bacterium RIFCSPLOWO2_02_FULL_40_13 | reverse complement strand
TCGGTCTGGTCCTTAAGATACTGAATACCCTTAGGATCTTTAAAAAGTGTGTGCATCGTTATAGGTCCGGGAAGCGTGGGGCGATCGTAGTCAAATCTTGCCGTTGTGATATGCGTCCCGGTATCGTACTCAGGTTCTACATTATGAACAACTGATTCTGTCCAGAAATCATCATCGTAAATATAAGAGAACGCAAGTCTAGAAGCAACCACTCGCTGGCCATACATCATATAACCACCGTAATCGTGACCTCTTTCCGGATCAGTAGGACCATTGTGTTGGTTTAAGCCAGGGATGCCAACTTTCAGTAGGCTAAGTAGCCCGTGCATTCCAAAATAATCAATTCCTCTTTCAACGAATTTTTTAGCTACTTCTGCGCTCCAAGCATCGAAGTCAAGCTTGCCGTCTTTTTTAAAATCCTTAACTGGTATGAGAAGCCATGGCATATCAAACCGACCGGCTAGCTCTTCGACCCTTGAACCAGTTCTATCAGCGACAAGAAGCGCAGGTTTTACGTTTTTAAATCGGCCGCCTTTATTGGCTTCAAGAAGACTTTCGATTGTCGTCATGGATCCCGAACCAAGCCATGCAGTTCTGATTTCGCTTTCTTTAGTCCTCATGAAGTTCTTATTTTAGTAAATAAATTTTTAACTTCAACTGCATGTGTTCCGGTAAAGCAGGCTCCGCAGAACCCATGTTCTCCATATACGTTTCCATTTTCCGATTTTTTAACATTGTCTCTTCCGACCACTGCTCCAACTACTTGCTCGTGTCTTAAATAGACTAAAGAATCTAGTCCGATGATCTTGCGTATTTCTTCGGTGTCTCCATTTGTACGATTTGCAATTAAAAATTCTTCTTGAGGAGTGTCGATTCCCCAATAACAAGGGTATCTTACATGGGCAGAGGCCACGCGGAAGTGCACTTCTCCCACCCCTCCTTCTCTTAGAGTTTCATTAACCATACTTGAGGTGTCAGCTCGTACTAGAGAATCTTCAATTACTACAACCTTTTTCCCCTTAATGACAACCTCATTCCGTCTTTGTTTTAATTTTGCTCTTTCTCTCCTTTTTCCGGGAGCCAAGAAAGCCCGTCCCATATAAGCATTCTTCACCAAACCAGTTTGTGGTACAAGCGAAGCCAGTACATCT
>MGBA01000022.1:0-11127 GCA_001789965.1 Candidatus Roizmanbacteria bacterium RIFCSPLOWO2_02_FULL_40_13 | reverse complement strand
ATCTCATCTGCGTATCCCTGCGCAAAGATGATTCCAGATTCCTGTACAGGGACGACTACATCCGGAAGAAAACCATTTTCTGCATCTATACGTGCAAGTTCTCTTCCCAGTTCTTTTCGAACCTCTGTTACAGAATGTCCAAAAACAACACTGTCGGGAGAGGCAAAATAAATTAATTCAAAGATGCAGTGTGCAAATTTTTCAGGGTCTGTTCGCGGGTCAACAAAAAAAGTATGAACCCCTGTCTCGTCAATCACGACACCTTCACCCTCTCTAACTTCTCGATGGTCGGTGACCCCAATTGTGGAAAAGGCAGATGTTTCTGAAGAGACCACGTATCCTTGGCCGTCAGGAAGAAAACCGATAGAAATAGGTCGGTATCCCCAAGGGTCACGCATTACAAAAAGCTTTTTGCCATCGCTTACGACGAGATTATATGCTCCTTCAAAAGATCCAACAGTATTCTGTATCTTTTCTTGAATGTTTTCGCCAGGCGCGCGGACAATAGTTTGATGCGCTATCCAAGAATCACTTTCAGCTCTCTTCTGCAAACTTTCCGGCAGCCTAGCAAGAAAAGTAAGGGGGTTCGTAAAGGTTCCATTATGGGTTAGAACATCTTCATCTTTTCGGAATGGTTGCCATGCGCCTCTTTCTCGCCCTGAAGTAGAGTATCTGGTTTGGCCCACGCCAATATAAGGATCTTCTATTTTAGCTTCAATTCTTGGCATACTTTCTTCAGTCAAGATTTCTGCCACAAGTCCTGACTTTTTATGGACATGCCAACTAATGCCATTACTAAGCCCGATACCTACTCCTTCTTGCCCTCTATTTTGGAGAGTTTGAAGCACTGGGTGGAGAAGCGAAGAAATCATATCGGGTCGAGGCTCATTCAAGAAGACCGCAGCGAGTCCGCAGTTATGACGAAGCTCGGGTTCCTTCCGTCTTCTTCGGACTCTCTCTAATATCCCCATTCCCTTATTTAAGAATTTACAATTTTACTTCGGTTTCTTTTCCCTTGCCATAAAATCTAGCAAGAACAAAAAGTAAATCCGACAACCGGTTAAGGTACTGCAGTATAACAGATTCTTCTTTTGTCAACGAGCTCTTAAAAGTCTTTGTTACGTGCCGTTCGGTCCGTCGACAGACAGTTCTTACAACCTGGAAAAGAGCAGAGGTTTTGGTCCCTCCGGGGAGAATAAAGCGATTGAGTTTAGGCAGTATTGTGTATAACTTATCAATGTTTCGTTCAAATGATTTTACCTGCGCCTCTAGATCTACTATAGGTACTTTAGCATTTGCCATATACCCCATGACCTTATAGAGGTCTTTTTGGATGGAAATGAGTAGTTTTTTATGGCTGGGAGTGATTTTTTCTGTGGTCAAAAGTCCTATGTAGCTGGTTAGTTCATCGGCTGATCCGTAAGCCTCAACCCTGTCATTATATTTGGCAATTCTTTTACCCCCAAAAAGTGAAGTAGTTCCCTTGTCCCCAGTCCTCGTATATATCGGCATACAGCATGGAGCGCATAACTTAGAGCGCGTAGCACATAATAAAATCTAATAATAGAAATTGCAAGAGGTTAACGTTTCATTTTCCAAGTTTCACGCTTCACGAGTTTAGCATTCGGAATATCCGCAGCCGTAGCATTTCTTACATCCTTCTTCGTACGCTAAGTTTGCTTCTCCGCAGGAAGGGCAGATATCAAAAAGATCATTTGCCGCAGAAGTGCTTGTTGCTTCTTGGGCTTTGGGCGAAAGAAGAGATTGTTGTACAGTTTCGCTAACCAAGGTGGGGGTTCCGACCTCCTCTTTCACAGCTTCTTTAGAAGCTCCATTCGTTCCTCCGTTTGTCCCGTTTACCGCAGAATGTCCATTCTGGTGTCCGTTTCCATTACCGTTTGCATAAATTCCGGTTCCATTCTTGTAGTCCTCTGCGTATCCGTTCAACCCAACATGCATCGATAAGACCTTTGCAACAGCGTCAGGCATGCTTCGGATACGATCTTTTCCAAAGCCCATGGTGCGCGATCCACCGATTCCCTGCATCTTCTGAACGATCTCTTTTACACGCTCACGGGGTGTAAGCTGTGAGGAAAACCGCAGGATTAATGAGATCATTCGACCGAGCGCAGTTGCCATGGCATACACATCCGTACCTGCTTTTCCGATATTAATAAATACTTCTAAAGGTTCACCTTTTTCGTCAGCATTAACGGTGATAAAGGCTGTTCCAACAGGAGTTTCAATGCGGTATGTCGAACCGTGCACTACCATTGGCCGGGCTTTAACCGGTGTAAAAGGAATCTGGACTGGGACTGGTTGTGCTACTTCTCCGCCAGCTGGCGGACTCTTGCCTTCCTTACTCTCCAGAGATCTGTCCAAGACTCCTTGTCGTGATCCGTCCCGCATGTACGCTATACCCTTACAGCCAAGCTTGTATGCCAAGGTGTAGAGATTTTTAACCTCTTCTACTGTCTGACTCGTCGGTGCATTGACTGTTTTTGAAATAGAAGCATCAACATATTTTTGGATCATTGCCTGGACCCGTACGTGATCTTCAGGAGAAAGATCATTGGCAGAGACAAACCATTCAGGTCGGGTAACTTTTCCCGCTTTAAATTCTGCTCCATGCTTTTTAAACCACGCTTCGTATAAGTGGTGGCGAATGATGTGTTCTCCCAAGCGGGATCTTCGCATAAACTCAAATTCATAGACCGGCTCGATTCCGGATGTAGTTCCGGCAACCAACGAAGTAGTTCCGGTTGGGGCTTGCATGAGAAGGACAGAATTT
Organism: Candidatus Roizmanbacteria bacterium RIFCSPLOWO2_02_FULL_40_13; assembly: GCA_001789965.1. Classification (GTDB taxonomy): domain Bacteria; phylum Patescibacteriota; class Microgenomatia; order UBA1406; family GWC2-37-13; genus 2-01-FULL-40-42. The sequence goes on along the minus strand of MGBA01000022.1, from coordinate 8,336 downwards.
CTGACGCCGTATTTTGCAATATCTTTTTGAAGATCGTAAGGTAACTGTTGAATAAATTTACCTTTTGGATATAGCTTGGCGTCAAACTTGGCAAATGCGCCTTTTTCCTTGGAAAGCTCCACTGACTCGCGATACGCCTCATCCCGAATTAGCTGGTAAATCTCTTCTATGAATTTCAGAGACTCCTCTGAACCATAGCGGAGATGTAGCTTAATAAGCGTATCGCCGAGTCCCATCGTCCCAAGGCCGATGCGGCGCTCTCCATTTAATTGCGTTTTTCTGATTCCTTCAAAGATGTATGGGTCCATGTCAACGACGTTATCTTGAAAGCGTACTGCGGCGCGCGTTACTTTTTTTAAACCTTCATAATCAAAGGTTCCTTTTTTGTCGATATTGGCTCCTTTTACAAACGCAGAAAGATTGATCGAGCCCAAGTTGCATACTCCCCACGGTGGAAGTCCTTCCTCACCACACGGGTTTACGCAGTTGATGCGGTTCCAGTAGTAATTGTTGTGAAGCTTGTTGTAGCGCTCCATAAACACTACTCCCGGCTCTGCTGATTTCCATGCTGCTTCTGCGATAAGATCCCAGATCTTTCGTGCCTTTACGATTCGGTGAACTATTACTTTTTTCCCTTTTGCACGCCAGACTTCCATATCTCCGTCCCACAAAGTGTCGTAGTCTTTTTCCTGCGGATCGGGAAACATCAGCGGCCAGTCCGCATCTTTTTCCACTGCATCCATAAATTTGTCAGAGATACATAAGGAAAGATTTGCACCGTTTATACGATTCAAGTCCTGCTTTACTGTAATGAATTCTTCAATATCAGGATGCCAATCCCAAAGCATGAGCATGAGCGCTCCACGGCGCGTCCCACCCTGCTGAATAATATCTTTGGTCGCAAGAGAGAAAAGTTCAGCCCAGTTGATCGGACCCGATGAAAAACCATTTACTTTTTTAACCCGCGCTCCTTTTGGACGAAGCGAAGAAAGATTTATACCGACGCCACCACCATGAGCCATAATCTCAACCATCTGTTTCAAGGTGTCTAAAATTCCACCACGGGAATCTTTAGGTGATGGAATTACGAAACAGTTGTAAAAAGAAACGTCGTATCCTGATCCTGCTCCCGCCAAGATGCGGCCACCCGGAACATATTTGAAGTTCTTCATTGCATGGTAGAATTCTTTCGTGTGTTTCTTCTGCTTTTTCTTTCCTTTTTCTACTTCAGCTGCTGCTTTTGCGATTCTCTTCCACATTTGATCAGGAGTCTTTTCCATGGGGTTTCCTTTTTTATCTTTTAAGGAGTACCGGTCAAGAAATGCCTTTTGTCCAATTCCTGTGAGTTTCATTATATGTATATATAGAACAAACTTATATTAATTTTTTAACCTCTTTTTCAAATTCCTCAACGTCCACAAATCTTCTGAATACCGATGCAAACCGTATGTATGCAACCTTGTCGATTTTCTTCAAATGCTTGGCAACCAAATTTCCAATTGCCTTGCTTTCAATTTCGGTTGCATCACCCTGTTTGATTTCCGACTCAACCTGTGTGACGATATTTTCGATCTGCTGGGCCGTCACAGTCGTTTTTCCTGTCGCGCGGATGATTCCTCGGCGGAGTTTCTCGGGGTCAAAGCGTTCTCTCTTTCCCTCTCTTTTGATAACCAAAATCGGCAAGTCCTCAACGCGTTCATACGTGGTGAAGCGCTTTTGACACTTCGGACAGTGTCTGCGTCTGCGCACCACGGTGCCATTCTCCGAAATCCGCGTCTCGATAACCTCAGTATCTTGATTCTTGCAAAAGAGGCAGATCATTATTGTAAAAGAACTTTATTAAATTTCAACCTTTGTAACATATGTTACGTCACACTGAAAATCAATATATATGGTGTCATGAGTCCTTGTCAAGCACTAATTATAGCATTTTGCCGTATCAGAATCTATACTAACTGTATCACCTTTAAATTTAGCCTCGAAATTTTACCCCGTTAACAAAAGGGTATTATTTTGCCAAAATTTTTTTGAACAAAAAGTGGACATTACGCTACAGCATAAAGAAAAAGACTTTGATAATATTTTTTCATGAAATTTCTTAAGGATCTGCTCTTTCCACGAACATGTCTTAACTGCGGGCTTTTGGGAAGCCATATCTGTTTATCCTGCCAAAAAAAATTAAAAAGAATAGAAAAAGACAATTGTTTTTATTGTAAAAGATCCGGTTTTTTAGGACTTACGCACCCGGCATGTAAAAAACCCAACGGAGTCGATGGTGTACTTTCCTGTTTTTACTACAATGATGTTTTGAAGAAAATCCTGAAAAATATTAAGTACCGGTTGACCCGCGAGGGGCTAACAGAGCTTTTCCGCCTTTTTCCGGAAGAAACATATCACAAATTAGCTTATTACAAACGGCTATTTCCTGATTTAGCCGTTGAAGAAATTCCTCTCCACTCGGCCCGACAGAAACAAAGAGGATTTAATCAATCAGGAGATATTGCAGCGTTTCTTACCATGTCTTTTGGTTTTCCCAGAGCCCAAAATCTTAAACGAATAAAAAATACATTTCCCCAATCTCAACAGACAAAACACAGAAAACGTAAAGATAATATAAGAAACGCATTTATACTTTCTAAAGAAAAATTAATTCCCGTCAGACATATCGTTCTTGTTGACGACGTAATAACAACCGGCGCAACGGTTGCGGAAGCAGCGAGGGTTTTAAAAAAACACGGCGCTCTCAAAGTATTTGTATTTACTCTTGCGAAAGGATAATCAGATTGTTATAGTAAATCCAAGCATGCCACAAAAAGTTTTTAAAATCGAAATTTCTGCAAAGACAATTCTTTTTACAATTGCGGTCCTCCTTTTGTTGCAGTTGGTATGGTTAGTTAAGGAATTGTTTTTTTCTTTCCTGATCGCGCTTATTATCATGAGCGCGCTTAATCCACTTGTTACATTTCTGGAAAAATATAAAATCCCGCGGGGGCTCTCCGCTTTCATCGTCTTCGTTCTTTTAATAACAGGCATGGTGGCCTTGCTTAACTGGATTCTTCCTCCACTTATCGAAGAGACCGGTCATCTTTTTGCCAGTCTTCCGACCTATATAAAAACGCTGAATAAAACATTTAATCTTGATCTTCAGTCGGATCTCATCTCCCGGACGCTCCCAAACATAACAAGCAATACGCTCAATTTTGCAAAAGAGATATTCTCAAACGTTATTTTTATCATTTCTACGATCTTTTTCAGCTTTTATTTTCTGGTTGAACAAAATGTAATCCGAAAATTCATGCTTCACTTTTTTGACAAACAAAAAGCCCATGAAGTGTCGGACATAGTCGACAAAGCCGAAAAAAGAATGAGAGCATGGTTCTGGGGCGAACTTACTCTGATGTTTGTCATAGGGACGTTGACCTTTATCGGATTAAATATCATAGGGGTGCGGTATGCACTTCCGCTTGCAATAATTGCGGGACTTTTGGAAATCGCACCGGTCATAGGTCCTATAATTTCCGCAATTCCCGCCTTCATTGTCGGGATTGGAGACACTCAATATTTAGGGATGGCGGTCGTCATCTTGTATTTTATTATTCAACAATTTGAAAATCAGGTGATTGTTCCCTTGGTTATGAAACGGGCTGTTGGAATAGCCCCAATTGCTACCTTGTCCGCGCTTATCATCGGCGGGAAAATCGCCGGAGTAATCGGAATCCTCCTTGCTATTCCCACCGCTCTGTTTTTAGAGACCATCATCGTTGAGATTGCAAAAAACAGAAGCGTTCATGAGAAAACCTCCAATTGATTCATATAAATTTCTAAAAAAACTTCGCGAAGTACCTTTTGGGAGAGTTACAATTGTTGAATATCTTATCGAACTCCCGGATGGCAATACTAAAAGGATTCATGTCAAACAAACCGGTAAACTCGCTGTTATCATCCCGCTTTTAGATTCGGAAACCGTTGTTATGGTGCGGCAATATAGATTTGGGGTCAGAAAACTATCGTTGGAATTTCCCATGGGCCAGGTAAAAGGAAAAGAACCGATGGAGGTTGGACGACAGGAGTTGAAAGAAGAGACCGGATACCATGCAAAAAATTTCAAACTTCTCGGGGAGCTTCAGATCACACCCGCCAACACTTCACAACAGGTCTTCATCTATCTTGCAACGGGTTTGCAATCCGGAAAACAACAACCAGAGGCGGATGAATTCATAGAGGTCGTTCCTGTGAAGATAGACCGTATTAACAGTCTTATTAAGAAGCAGGTAATATTCGACGTCAGCACGGTTGCTGCGTTTCATCTGTATAATACGTTTGGAAAAACACCATGAAAGTAGCAGTTTTAGGAGGAGGATTTGCCGGTCTTACCGCGTCTTACTACCTTACAAAGAAAAAACATAAGGTTACTCTCTTTGAAAAAGATCCCGTCTTAGGAGGCCTGGCCGGAGGTTTTAAAAAGAAGGGCTGGGACTGGTCTTTGGAAAAAGCAGTCCATCACCTATTTCCCAATGACCACGATATTCTGAATTTTGCCAAAGAGCTGGGATTCACCGACATCGTGTTTTCGTCTCCAAAGACACAATCCCTGTATAAAGATGGCAATAATTACCGCAGAATTCCCGTAGATACACCGCAAGATTTCCTGAAATTCCCGCTTCTCTCTCTTCCGGTGAAGCTAAGGGCAGCTTTCGTACTTTCTTTTCTCAAAGCAAGCCCCTTCCTGAGTCTGTATGAGAAACAAACAGCCGAGGAGTTTCTCAAGAGATCCATGGGTAAAAAGGCATGGGAAGTCCTCTGGGAAGAGCTTTTCCGGAAAAAGTTCGGTAAATATGCGGGAAATATTCTCGCCTCTTTTATCTGGGCACGGATTAAAAAAAGAACCAAAAAACTAGGTTATATCGAAGGGGGATTCCAGCGGTTTATCGAGCATATTGAACAGAGAATTCTAGAGGAAGCAGTGACCGTGAAAAAAAGCCATCATATACGGTCTGTCAGAAAAGCCTTTAAGAGATTTGAACTCACCGTCCTTGACATATCAAAAAATCAGGAAAGGGAAGTGGCCTTTGATGCGGTTATTTCCACCTTGCCGACCCCAATTCTGCTCAAGGTGGCAAAAGGAGTTTTTCCTGATGAGTATGAAAAGAAGCTTGGTGCGATCGAATATCAGCATGCGGTTTCGTTGGTTGTTGAGATGAAAAAACCCTTTCTGGAAGATGCGTACTGGGTAAATGTTTGTATTCCTGAAAATCCGATCATGGGACTTTTCGAACACACTAATTTTGTAAGCTCCGAGCGTTATGGAGGAAGCCATTTATTATACGTCGGAAACTATGTTGACGGAAAAGATGCGCGGCTGCGGATGACCCATGACGAGTTGGTAAAGTTTTATGTTCCCCACCTGAAAAAGATTAACTCAAAGTTTGAAGCTCGTAGATCAAAGTTCACCAGTTTTAAAGGAGCGTTTGCCCAGCCAATTTTTGACAAAGAGTTTCTAAAAAACAAACCGGATTTTGAGACTCCGGTAAAAAACTTCTACATCGCCAATCTCGACATGACCTATCCGTATGATCGGGGGACTAACTACGCAGTTGCGCTTGGCAAGAAGGTCGTTGAGCATCTCTCTTAATATACATATAAAGGGGGCGGATCATTAATCGATATTAATTCACGAAATATCCCTTGACAAAGGGATAAAGCAAGATTATTATCAATTTAAATCATGGCAACGGTTGAGGTAGTAGTCCCGATCGACTTACGTCTCCCACGAGACGAAACTCAATCGCGCCCCTCCATACTTACCCGCCTCAAAGAAACTGTTCAAGACCGAGCGTCAGAACGACGTACTACAAGAGAAGCCCGGCAGAGAACTCAAGAAGTTATGAGTAGACATCATCAATCCCTAGTTCCCGAGGGTGCTTCGGCAATGGTTCGAAAAAAAGCTGAGCTTTTACTGACAGCTTCGCGAGCGATGGATACATTGACTAGAAACAGACTTGCGAAAAGAGTCGCTATCCAAACTTTGTATGCGTCTAGTGTAGACGTTGAACGGAGAGCAAAGAAAAGACTTACGGATACAGAGGATGGCGTTGAAATGCATGGAGATTATGTAGTAGGAAGACCGAGGAGGGAACAAATAGATGTTCTTGTTTCTGTGTTGAGCCCGGTTTTATTACTGGCACGGCGAGAGATTCTAGATCGTGAAAGAGCGAGATTGCGCCCGCCCAATCCTAACCCTAGAGTTCAATCATTTGCAATATTCGACGCTAGGGCAGTTGGTCCCCCAATGGCCGCCGCATAAGTAGCAGAAAGTAGGAGATTTGTCGAAATCTCAAGACAGATTGACACGACAACATCTTTCTGTATACTATCTTCATGCCCGAGCGAAAAGATGGTCCTCAACAACCGACTAGAGAAGAATTTTTAGGAAAAATGTCTCCTCTAGAAAAGAAAACGATTACTAGACTAACGAGCACTCTTACCAACCTTGCAGATACCGGACAAAGACCCCAGAAACCATCTTATTTTGGACTATATGGAATAGGTGGAAACCTTACAAAAGAGGGACAGCGACCAGACATTGATTTATTGATCGTTAGTAATGCGTGGTGGTGGACAGGCTTTGATTTTAATTGGAAGACAGAAGGAGAGCTCCCACATCGATATGATAGAACTCTTATGACGATCGCAAGAAAGATCGAAGGTACTCATACTATTGAGGTTCTGTCAAAGCTACCTGATTCGTATAATCTGGGTGAAACAAAAGGAAAAGGCTTGGTACGACTTACCCCAAAATACGCAGACTCCCAAAGACCAATTGATATCGTATACATACGCGAAGTAGATTTGGGTAATAGTAGTCTGGAAGATTTTGAAGAAAAAGATGTGGACGAGGGAGGAGAGCCGCTTCCTAAAGTTTTACTCGCGAGCGCAGAGGTTCACCAATTCCGATTTTTTGACGAATCATGATTTCTTTAGTTGTTCCTTAAAGTAGTCTTTAAACAACGGGGAGACCACCGAGATCTTCTTTGCGAATCTCTTTGTAGAGTTTGTTTTTAGTAAGCGCAGGTTTTCCTTCGTGTTCGATTACGTAATACGCAAAGCCTTTCATATTCTGGACAAGAGTATAGTCGGCATGACCGGGTAAACTCGTCGGATCTCTTTCTTCAAAATCAACAGGACTGTCATCGGCAGTCACAAAATATGTCTCCCCAATATTTACCAGAAGGTGACCGAAGCCTGAAGCCATATAAACGCTATCTCCAACTTTAACAGGAATTGCTTTAAACTCTTCTACGACATCCTGAATCATTTTGCCATCCTTATCTGTTACCAGCTTTTGCAAAAGTGCAATTCCTTCTCCGAGAACTATCCAATACGTCTCGTCTAGATCTCCTACATGATAGTGCCCGTACGTTTTTATATATTCGCCACTTACTGTTCCCGGTTCCCAGATAGTAATATTTCTTTGTTTTTTTCCTCCACGGATCATATAATAATGATTGGTAGGACCGACTCCGGCAGGATCCATAAGAACCTCCTTCATCTTTTCATGACTCCTTGCGGCGTAGTGTTTGGGAACGAATCTGAAATCAATATTCATACTATTCAGGAATTATTATTCCATCCTCTATCTTTTAATTTTCTCATATCTTCTGTTTCATCTGGTCTTTTATAATCATCCTCGAGTCTTTCTGTTATTCCAATCTCCGGAGTAGAGGCCTCAACCACATCACAATCAGTAATCCCAACCAATCTGTGTCTTTGGCCGATCACACATGTATATCCTTTTTCCGGTTCAAGCTCTGTTTCAATAAGTTCTCCTTTGTCATTATCCCAGACTACTTTCGCTCGCCCTTTTATTAAAAACCATGTCTCCTGTTTTTTGTCGTGTCTTTGCAAGGAGAGGCGTTTTCCTTCATTAATATGGAGGACCTTTCCCATATAAGGAAGATCAGGTGGAGTCCAGTGAATCTCATATCCCCAGGGCTTCTCAACCCGTTGGACGTGCGGAACATTTGAAAAGCTTTTAGGATCGAACGGGGTATTCATACGAGTAAATAGCATGATAAATAAATTTCATGTATAATGCAAGTTGATGGTTTTTAATAGAAAGATTGGACTTTTCCTACAGGCTTTTCGGGTAAATCAGTGGATCAAAAATCTCGTTATCTTCACGGCTATTATTTTTTCAGGCGAGCTTTTTAATCCAGTAGCTTTAGGTCAGTCTATCTACGCATTCGTAACTTTTTGTCTTTTATCATCCACGTCATACGTACTCAATGATATTATCGATTTTCCTTATGATCGTAAGCACCCGCTAAAAAAAGACC
>MGBA01000021.1 GCA_001789965.1 Candidatus Roizmanbacteria bacterium RIFCSPLOWO2_02_FULL_40_13 | reverse complement strand
TATGGATTTGTGGTAACAGCAGAAGCATACTTTACCTTCATAAAAGAGGCGAATCTGGAGAAGCAAATAAAGGAACTCCTTTCTGTTATCAACTACGATAATTCGCACGAGCTTCAGCAAGGATCAAAGCAAATAAAGGATCTTATTTTGAAGTCTAAAATGTCCGAAAAACTCGCTAGAGAAATACTCAAGTTTTATCACGAATTATCAGCCAAAGAAGAGCAATACTTAAAGAAGGAGCTTTCTTCCTCAAGGAAAGCGGTTCATAGTTTAAAATCCGCCTACAAATTACCTCTTGTTGCTGTCCGCTCATCCGCAACAGCAGAAGATCTGCCTGATGCATCTTTTGCAGGCCAACAGGAAACTTTTTTAAACATTCAGGGAGAATCCCACCTTCTTCTTTATGTAAAAGAGTGTTGGGCTTCTCTTTTTACCGAACGCGCCATGTATTACCGCCACAATCACGGGTATGACAAAATCAAGGTGGGTTTGGCAGTGGTGGTACAGCACATGATCGAGTCGGAAAAGTCCGGAATAGCTTTTAGTATCGATCCCGTCAATAACGATAAGAACAAAATTGTTATAGAGGCGATTAAGGGTTTAGGAGAATATATAGTTCAGGGAAAAGTTACTCCCGATCATTACGAAGTTGAAAAGGGTTCACTCACGATTTCGGTGAAAGAGATTAAAAAACAGCATATCAAATTTGTAAAAAAGGGACGGGGAAACGTTGAGGTAAAACTAAATAAAAAAGAAGGCGACGGACAAAAGATTTCCGATGAAGAAATTTTAAAACTTGCTATCTTCGTAAAAGATATTGAAAAACATTATTACTTTCCACAGGATATTGAATGGGCTATAGCAAACGATACGGTTTTTATTGTTCAGTCCCGCCCGATAACAACAATTAAGAAGAACGAAGAGGCTGGGAAGAAAACAAAAGATGAAAAATCAGCAACCGCGACACAAAATCAACTTCTCTTTTCTGGTGCGCCCGCATCTCCGGGAATCGGCGTAGGACCGGTGAGTATAATAATGTCTCCGAAGGAGATAGATAAGATTAAAAAAGGCGATGTCATGGTTGCTCCTCAGACAAATCCCGATTATGTACCTGCTATGAAAAAAGCCGCTGCTATTGTCACGGAGAGGGGCGGAAGAACTTCTCATGCCGCAATCGTATCCAGAGAATTAGGTATCCCTGCAGTAGTTGGTGCAGAAGGAGCAATCAAAAAGTTAAAAAACAATCAGGTAGTAAGTGTAAACGGTGAGACAGGTGATGTTTTCAAAGGCGCAATAATTAAAAACAAAACACAGAACTTTACATCTGTTTCGGAAAGATCTCATCATAGACGTTTAAAAACGATTACTAAAGTCTATGTAAATCTTGCCGAACCGGAAAGAGCAGCTGAAGTTGCGAAACTTGATTCGGACGGAGTCGGTCTTTTGAGGGCCGAGTTTATGATTGCAGAAATAGGAACTCATCCGAAGTTATTTATTAAACGAAAAAAACAACAGGATTTCATTATGAAATTAACTCATAATTTACTTTCTTTTGTGAAACCTTTCAACCCTAGACCTGTTATTTATCGTGCTACTGATTTTAAAACAAACGAGTACGCACATCTCACCGGTGGAAAAGAGTTTGAGCCTCATGAAGAAAATCCCATGCTTGGTTTCAGAGGAGCGTATAGATATACCGTAGATAGCGATGTTTTCATGATGGAGCTTAGAGCAATTAGAAATATATGGGAGCGTGGGTATCGGAATCTGCACCTGATGATTCCTTTCGTACGAAGACCTTGGGAACTTATAAAAATAAAAGATTTGGTTAAAAAAAGTGGACTTTTCCTTTTCAAGGATTTCGAGTTAAAAATAATGGTAGAGGTGCCTTCATCCGCACTTGAGCTAAAAGAATTTATAAAACTGGGAATTGACGGAGTCTCTGTCGGTACGAACGATCTAACTATGATGCTTTTAGGAGTTGACCGTGATAATGAACACGTCGCTGATTTATATGATGAACGTTCCACTGCGGTCACAGAAGTATTAGAATATATTGTAAAGACCTGTGTTCTCTATAACGTTCCGTGCTCAATCTGTGGGCAGGCAGCATCTGATTATCCGGACATGGTTGAAGGGTTGGTAAAACTTGGCATTACTAGTGTTTCCGTTAATCCTGACGCGGTTGAGAGAACAAGAGAATTAATCTATAACATAGAAAAGAAACATTTCAATTCGATAAAGAGAAGCTCTAACGATCAAAAGTTTTTTATCGAGCAATAACCATATGGCAAGCATAAAAAAGGTTTTCGCATACGAAATCATTGACTCTCGGGGATTTCCCACTATAGAAGCTCGGTTGTGGCTTGATGACGACAGGGAAGTAGTAACATCTATTCCTGCAGGTACTTCTGTCGGGAAATACGAAGCACTTGAACTCAGAGACGCTGATACACAAAGATTCCGAGGTATGGGAGTACTCCGTGCAGTTAACATAATAAACGAACTTATTGCTCCAAAACTGGTCGGTGTTTCCCCTACCAAACAAAGTGAAGTTGACCACTGGCTTGCAAAAGCAGACGGAAGTAAAAAGAAAGAAAAACTTGGAGCAAACTCAATTCTTGCAGTGTCTCAGCTATTCGTAAAAGCCGCCGCTCTTTCTGAAAGCATTCCTCTTCATGCCTACGTCAACAAGTTGTACAAAAGGCTATTTAAAAATGAAATAAAAGTTGAAAAGATTCCGACTCCTATCTTCAATATTATAAACGGAGGAAAGCACGCCAATAACAATCTTGAATTTCAAGAGTTTCAGATCCTTCCCTCTTCGTCTTTTAGTTTTTCAAAAGCTTATCAGATTGGCGTCGAGGTCTTTCACGAATTAAAAGAAGTTCTTGCGTATCGCAACGCGAACATTTCAGTCGGTGAAGAAGGTGGGTTCAGTCCAAGTCTTAGTTCAAACGTTGACGCTATTGAAGTTCTCGTAGAAGCTCTTAACAGAAAAAATCTCAGGCCCGGAGTTGATATTTTTGTCGGTCTTGACATAGCCGCTTCTCATTTTTACAAAAATGATAGATATGTAATTAAAGAAATAAACCATCCGATGTCAAAAGAAGAGTTTATTCAATATCTTGTCGACCTTACTCGAAAATATGCATTTCTTACTTTAGAAGATCCTTTAGATCAAGATGATTTTGACGGTTGGAAAAAGCTTCTTGGAAAAATTTCAAATAACATTTATCTTGTCGGCGACGATCTCTTAGCGACCAATAAGGAACGGTTTCTCAAGGCAATTAAAGAAAAAGCCTGTACTACAATTTTGGTTAAGCCAAATCAGATCGGAACCATTACGGAAACTCTGGAGGTTATTGATATTGCACGAAAAAATAACATCAACTATGTAGTCTCGCATAGAAGTGGTGAAACAAATGACAGTTTCATTGCAGATTTTGCAGTTGGCGTTCAAGCGGATTTTGTAAAGTTTGGCGCACCTTCCCGTGGAGAACGAGTTGCAAAATACAATCGTTTGTGGCAAATTGAGCGGGAGGAATTAAAACAAACGAAATGATAGGAAAAATAAAAGGAAATCTTTTGGAACTTGACGGAAATGTTGGTTTACTTGAGACAAAAGACGGAATTTCATACGAAGTATTACTACCTCCTTTTTTCCTTTCTCAAAAATTAAACACCCAAATTGAGATTTACACTTACCTACAAGTAAGGGATGATGCACATATTCTTTTCGGATTTGAAAATAAAAAGCAAAAAGAATTATTTAAACTATTAATCGGAATTTCCGGAGTCGGTCCGAAAACAGCGTTTTCCATTATTTCTTTTTCCCAGGAAGACGAACTGGTAAATGCCGTGCAGGAAAATAGCGTTGAGTATTTTAGCAAAGTTCCCGGCTTGGGAAAGAAAACCGCAATGAAGATCATTCTCGAACTTTCCCAAAAGTTTAAGCAAGAATTTCAACTTGAAAAAATGTTTCTTTCTGAAGATGATAAAACAGTTGTTGATGTCTTGGTCTCTCTGGGATATAAATCAAAAGAGGCAAAACAAGTTCTTTCAAAAATTCCTAAAAATCTAAGTGTTGAAGAAAAAATAAAAGAAGGACTACGCTATGCATCTTCGCCTTCCAAGTAAAGAACATCCTTTAAACTTCTTGAGTATAATATGCCTATGTTGACAGCAGAAGAAAGATTAGACACTACCAACTTGCGACCAAGTAAACTTTCAGATTACATAGGACAGCATTCGGTCGTTAAAACTCTGCAGGTATTTATCAGAGCGGTAAAAAGTAGAGGAAAAGTCTCCGAACACATTCTCCTATATGGACCTCCAGGAATCGGAAAAACTACTCTTGCCAATATAATCGCCAATGAACTTGTCGGTGATATTAAAGTGACCTCGGGTGCCGCAGTGCAAAAATCAGGAGACCTTGCTGCCATTTTAACCAATTTAAAGGATCGCGATGTATTGTTTATAGATGAAATTCACCGTCTGCCAAAAGCAGTGGAAGAAATGCTCTATCCAGTGATGGAGGAGTATTCTCTAGATATAATTATAGGAAAAGGTCCGTCTGCACGTACTGTAAGACTTCCTGTTCCCAACATTACAATAGTGGGAGCAACAACCAGACTTGCTCTTTTGTCTGCGCCACTTAGAGACCGTTTTGGTCTTCTCCTAAGACTCAACTATTACTCAGAGCCAGAAATGGTTGAGATTATTCAAAGATCTGCAAAAATTCTTAAAATTCCTTTAGATCGTGACGCTGCAAAACAAATTGCTCAAAGAGCCCGATGGACACCGAGAATCGCAAATAGAATTCTTAAAAGAGCTCACGACATGTTTTTAGTCGACAATCACAAAAAGATAGATATAGGGCTTCTAGAAAAACTTTTTGAGCTTTTAGAACTTGATGAGTATGGTCTGGCCGATATCGATAAAAATTATTTGAGAACCGTAGGGAAGAAATTTCAAAATAATCCTGTAGGTGTAGAAACGCTTGCCTCTTCCCTATCTGAAGATAAAAGAACGGTAGAGGAGTTTATAGAACCATATCTTCTACAAATAGGTTTCATAAAGAAGACCTCGCGCGGTAGAGTCCTCACAGGAAAAGCTCTCAAACATATGGGACTAAAAGGTATGGTAGATCAGCAGGAGCTAGTTTGACCCATCTCTTCTTCATTGTTATAATTAACGTTCATAGTCGAGGTGGCGGAACTGGTAGACGCGCAGTCTTGAGGAGGCTGTGCCGCAAGGCGTGGAGGTTCAAGTCCTCTCCTCGACACACTTTAAGCGCAAACACTCTTGATTTTTCTTTAGAATAGTACTAAAGTAGGCTCCATATCTTTATGGTAAGAGAAAGGACGGGGCCATCTACACCTATGGAAATTCCACCTCTCTCTCAAGAACTACTTGTAGAGTTTACTTCTGAAAGCTTGATTTTGTCTGCCTCCAGTCGTTTTGACCCGAAAAAGGTACTTAGACATTTACAGGGAGTTGACAGAGTTTATATGGGGATCGACATGGGAGGAGATAAGATTACCGCAAGGAAAGTCAGAATTAGACAAGGGGAGTTCTTACAGGAAGACGACGACTTGGTTCAAAAGTCACAAAATGGAGAAGGATACCTTGATTTTCTTCACCAAGTTGCTGAAATTTCAAACAATGAGCGGCTGCCCGTAGGTCTTTCGTTTGCGGGACCAATGGAAGAAGGAAAACCACAGCATGCTGCCAACATGATGGCAATGTTTCGAGAATTACAAACCGAATACAGCGGACATTTGGAACGAGTTCTCCCTCGTCTTGTAAGTGTAAAAAATGATGCAACTGCATGTCTCATCTCGAGTTCAGTAGCGCTGTGTAGGGAAGGTAGAGATTTCGAAAACTTTTTACTAATAATTTTGGGAGGTGGTTTGGGAGCGGCCGTCTTACAAGACGACAAAATTATAGGAACTGAGGCGGGACACCTTAAAGTTCCTGACGATCTTAATCCTTTTCAGGTTAGAGAGATTTGCGAAACTACAAAAGAACTTCAGAGTAAATCGCATACTTGTCTCGAACTTGTAGCGGGAGGTGTTGCGGGGCTGGAAAAAACTGCTTCTAAAGTTTATGGAAAAAGAGTTACTGGTATAGAGCTAGCAAAAATGGCGGCTCAAGGCGATGAAACAGCAAAAAGACTGTACATGAATGCAGCCGGCATCGTAGGTCACGTAATACTTGGTCTGGGAAACCTTTTTTCTCTTCCTCTTGGCGAACGAGATCATACCGCTGTTGTTTTTCACGGAGGAGTACAAAAAGCATTCGGCTTTCCTGAATGGGAAGCTGACGCAATACGAAAGTATTTAGGAAGGGACCTAGATAATGTTTTTCAAACTACGTCTATTGTGAGCTCCAATGCATGTCTTGAAGGGGCAGCTGTTGCCGCCTGCTTAGCTGCGTAAAAGCTTCATTCCGTTCTTTACTACAGCTGCCGTACCATGGTGAAGTCTTAGTTTTAGAATTTCTTTGTGAGTAAACCAGCCGTATTCTGTAGCCTCATCATCAAGTTTTATTTCTACGTTCTCATTTAGCGGCTCACATAAGAAGCAGATCGCTACTCCATGCCACCCACTATTGAAAAAGATTTTCTCGTGAATATAAGGAACTAGCTGGAGTATTTTTACTTTGAGTCCTGTTTCCTCAAATAATTCCCTATGGAGACCTTGAATAATTGTTTCGTTAAACTCCAGTCCTCCACCAGGAAGCTGCCATGTATTATGTACGGCCTTGTTTTTAGGATCGTAGCGTTTGGTGAGAAGATACTTATTGTTTTTTTTGATGAGAGCTATTATCACTACCTCTATTTTTCGTCGCATGGCGACCTCGGTGCGAGTCGAACGCACAACCTATTCCTTAGAAGGGAATTGCTCTATCCAGTTGAGCTACGAGGTCAATATAAGGATATTATAACAATTATTCATTCATAGGAGCTTTACAATGATATTTTCAAAACTTATAATAAATGATGGTATTCATTGTTATAATAGGATAAATGACTGTAGGAAAATTAAACAATCGATCATTTCGCAGTACGAGAAATCTTTCTAAAAAAGCATCTTTACGAGAAGTTGTTATGAAGGGTCTTGCTCCCGATGCAGGTCTTTATATGCCAGTAAAAATTCCAACGTTTCCTTCAGATTTCTTCGACATACTTCCACAGCTTTCTTTTCATGAAGTTTCTTTTGAGGTAGCAACGAAACTTTTAGGAAAAAATATCCCGGCTTCAACAATGAAAAGAATCATCAGGGAAGCTTTTAATTTTGACATTTCTCTGCTTACGTTAAACAAAAATACTCATTTACTAGAACTCTTTCATGGTCCAACAGCTGCTTTTAAGGATTTTGGGGCTCGTTTTATGGCGCGCTTGCTTTCTTATTTTTTACATATAGACGCCCTAAAGGGAGCGAAAGTAAAACCGCTGACGATACTTGTTGCTACTTCAGGCGATACTGGAAGTGCAGTGGCGAGCGGCTTTCTTAATGTGCCGGGAATTAGAGTTACTATTCTGTTTCCTAAAGAGAAGGTTAGCAAACTTCAAGAACAACAACTTACCACGTATGGAGAAAACAGCAACATCTGGACGCTGGAAGTTGATGGAACATTTGACGATTGCCTGGCTTTAGTCACACAGGCTTTTCAGGATCCTGTTTTAAAAGATGCCTTGAGGTTAACGTCAGCCAATTCTATTAATTTCGGACGACTTCTTCTTCCCCAGACTTTTTATTACTTTTGGGCATACGCTGAACTTAGACGAAAGGGTTTAAATAGTGGAGATAGGATAGTTTTCTCTGTGCCAAGTGGTAATTTTGGAAATTTAACCGCCGGAGTTATATCAAAAAAAATGGGACTACCTGTAGCGAAGTTTATCGCTTCAACCGATATGAATAGAGTCGTGCCTGATTATTTAAAATCAGGAAAGTTCCTTCCTAGGCCTTCTATTGAAACCAATTCGCCGTCAATGAACGTTGGAAATCCTAATAATTTTGAAAGACTCATGGATCTATATGATGGTGATTTGAAGAAAATTAGAAGCGACATATACGGTACCTTCTTTACAGATAAGGAAAAGAAGAGTTCTATGAAAAAAGTTTGGGAAAATTATAGGTATGTTATGGAACCTCACAGCGCGACCGCTTTTCAGGGCTTATCATCTTTTCGTCAAAGTACAAATTTCAAAGGTCAGGGAGTAGTTCTTATGACGGCACATCCTGCAAAATTTCCAGATACCGTCGAACCTCTTATTGGTAGAAAAGTTCCGATGCCTTATGGCTTAGAAGAAGTAGTTGGAAAGAAAAAGGACTCAACTCCTATCGGAAAAGATTACTCTGAATTTCAAAATTTTCTTCTTCGGAACAAAGATAGAGAATAAATGGAGCCCTTCCGGAGAATCGAACTCCGGTCGACGGTTTACAAAACCGCTGCTCTGCCATTGAGCTAGAAGGGCAATAAATACTATTATACAGTCTTGTTTGAGGGTTTATAGCCTGTCTTAATAAGGTTTTTTACAGGAAGGAATAGAGGACTAGGTAGAGCGCTCCAGTCAAACCATGTCCATTCTCCGATTCTATCAGGCTCTGTAATTTTTGGAACTCCTGACTTGCAAACTACCTCAAACCATATCGTTACATAATGTCTCTCTAATTCTTCATAGACTTCCTCTGTGATAGTAATAAACTGTATCGAATTGGGAAGAAGATTTGTTTCCTCTTTTAACTCTCTTTTTGCGCCGTCAGTTAATGTTTCTGCAAATTCTAAATGCCCACCCGGGGGACCCCATGTCGATTTACCAATAGTTGAATATCTTTTTCCCAAAAGAATCTTCCCTTTTTGAAGTACTAAAACCGCAAGACCCACTCGTGGAATTTTTTTCATGTGCCGGGGGAGGGACTCGAACCCTCACGCCCTTGCGGACACAAGATTTTAAGTCTTGCTTGTCTACCGGTTCCAACACCCCGGCTAATAAATGGTAGATTCGAAATATTATATCACTTTCTCTTTATCGTATACGTATACGGATAGTAGATAAAAAGAGCAGGTAGGTCGTCAATTAACACTTTTTGAAATTGCAAATAATGAGGTTTTCTTTCTTGCGTCGCGAGTATACTTCTTCCGTCTTCCAATAACTTATCAACCTTCACATTCTTATAATTGGATATATTTCCTTCAGACTGAGTTGAATGCCAATAAAAATACTGGTCAGGGTCCTGGGGTATTTTCCAGTATGCCAGCAAAAGATCAAATTGATCTGGTCTTTCTACATTGCCAAGAGTTAGATTTGACTTAACTCCGGTTTTCTTTAGGTTTTCTTCGATATCTGTTGCTACATTCAGATAATCGTAATAGGTTATGAAGCTCAACTCTGCACTTCCTGTAGAACTTTTGGTAAATTTCTCCAAATTCTTCTCGGCCTGATCCAGATCAAATAACGGCTTTTTTAAGTCCGGATTGTAAGCCCATGAAGTTGGTGAGATGGGACTATTGGCAACTTCTCCAAACTCTATGAATTTGTCTCTTGGAATACTCAGGGCAATCGCCTGACGTACCTCTTTTTCCGCTAAAAATGGATTTTGTACATTGAAAAACAAAGTAAGAACTGTATTGTAATCAACCCCTCTTACTATCGATGTATTTTTCCATTCCTTGAATGTATCGGCGAGACTCTTCTTGAATAATGTCATCTCCGTTATCTCCCCTGCTTTATAGGCACTTATCAACTTACTCTCACTGTCATAAAATCTGTAAACAAGGGGAGCGAGGTCTTTTTTATTTGGGCTCAGAAACAGCTCGGTTATGATTCCCTGACTTGTTTTTATTCGATCTACTTTATATAGTCCAATTATACCGTGTAGCGGATATCTAACTACGGGTCTTGTTAGATAGGTTGGAGCGATCGGAAGAGCTTTTTTCAGTTTAAAATAAACAGTGCTTTTGTCGATCACTTGAACCTCGACATCGCGAAAGTTATAATCCAGATCTTTCGCGGACACTTCTTTTCCATCATCCCACGTAAGACCTGGTTTCAAATGAAATCTAAACTCCTGTCCATTTTTTAACATTTCCCATGAGGATGCAAGGGCGGGAATTGACTCCCCTCTTTCATTTACTAAGACCAGCCCATGTGAAATCTTTTTGAGGATATCTTCGGGTAGATTTTCACGAGTATAGCTTCCTACCATTCCGACCACTTGCTTTTTTGAAAAAAAGACTTTATCAAGGTATGGAGTAACCGATATTAAACTGATTATTATGAAAAAGCTTATAAAGAACGAGAGAAGAATCATCCGAGAATGCTTCTTGGTAAATTCAATTAGGTACCAGTAATAGTATCGGAGCGTCTTATGTTTAAGAATCATGAACGCAAAAACAGATTTAGTACTGAAAGAATAAAGAAAACGACTATGAGAATCACTGTGAGTCGAAGCGTGAGTTTTTCAACTCCCCTACGGGTTTGATACATGTCTCCCCCGCCTCCCCACGCACTTCCGAGGCCCGCACCTTTTCCTTGTATAAGGATCAGAACCACGATAACTATGGAAATTATTATATTTAGAACAAGAAGAACGTTTCTCATGTTAATTTTTCAAGTGAATTAATTATAACTGAGCTTGATGCAGATACTGCAAACAGGTTTCCAAGAGGAGAAAAAATAATTTTTTGAATTGAGACGCCAAGTAGACTGAATTCAGGAAAAACCCATTCTTTTATAGTGAGCAGACCACTGTATTTGTCTACAAGATAAAACATAACAAAATAACAGAGTAAAGATAAAAGCCCAAAGGTCAGAACATGAATAGGGAAAAGTACGATTTTAGAAAGTGGCACCACCAAGTAGCTTGTGACGGCTAATAACGCTGCTATTTGGAGAAATGGGAGCCACTCTGAAGGTAGAAGAAATCCCTTATTCCATGAGGCAGTAAGGTAGAGGGCCACAGAGGAAAACAAAAGGACGCGAGTTAACTTCTTCATATATCAATTATATCATCAAGCTTGGCTTGATGTGAATCGAGCTAAGCTCGATCAAAAAAATGCGCCTCTTTCTCTAAGCTGAAGATGATATTTTCGTGCAAATCTGTGGGCTTCATCTCGCATGTGTTGCACTAAGTTGAAACCTTTATTATGGATCTTTGGACGAATCGTGGGCAGATTTTCATTGCCTACGATTAGTCTGTCCGGATTCTTTGCAATTCCTATAACAGGAATCGTCTTTTCTATTTCAGCCAATACTCTCAACATCACTCTTATCTGCGGCTTCCCCCCATCTACTATTAGGAGATCCGGAATATCCCACTTATTTTTGAACCTTCTTTCCAACACCTCTTCTATCATTTGAAAATCAGAATTTGATTTCATATTTTTGATTCTGAATTTTCTATACTGGGACTTATCCGGTTCGCCTTTTGTAAATACCACCATCGAAGCCGTAGCTTTTTTTTGTCCTAAATTACTGATGTCGTAGCACTCAATTCGGTGTATTGAATCAAGTTTTGGATAATAAAGAGCCAATAACTTGATGAGCTCCTGAAGATTATCCTTTCCTTGATTGTAAGAAGAAGTGTCGCTTGGATCAAACTTTTGTCTTTTGGCTAGACTTTCAAGACGTAATATCAAATTACGCATCTGTATTGCTTGTTCATACTCTTCTTGTTTGGTAAAAACTTTTAAGCGTTTGTAAAAATTCTTTTGAACGCTTTCTATGTTCCCTTTGAGTAGTTGGACAATCTGTTTGATTTGTTTTTTGTACTTTTTTCTATAGAGCTCCTTTTCTTTCCCGTCATTGAGTTGCTCTATGCCATTTGGACAGGGGTCACAAAGCCCTATTTTGGTATAAAAACAAGGCGACTTGCTTATCTTTTTTTGTATACAAAAGGGGAATATTTTGCGGGTTTCTCTCAGAAGTTCGTATACGTTTCTTGTTGATGAAAACGGCCCGAAGTACAAAGACTTTCCGTCGTTTTCTTTTCTTGAAAGTAAAACTTTTGGGTACTTTTCTTTAATCGTAATTTTTATATACAAATAACTCTTGTCATCCTTCCACCTCACGTTGTATTTGGGATGATGAATCTTTATAAGTTCTGATTCGAGAATAAGAGCTTTGAACTCTGAATCTGTCTGAAGCGTTTCGATCTTATCTGTTTCGTTGAGCAACTTTGCTTCTTTTGCATTTATTTTTGCATTTTCTAGATGTGAGAGTAAGCGTGCCCGTACACTAATCGATTTACCTACATAAATAGGTCTATTTTTAGACTTAAAAATGTAAACTCCTATAAAGCTATCGATTTTTTTAATTTCAGTTTTTCGAGGTTTGATGTTCATGGCCGGATTATACAAAAATCATTTATTACTTTAGTCTTCTAAATTTGTTTATCAAATACATAAAGACTACAAAAAACAGCAAAAAAGTTACTGCTATTCCCAGTCCTATACTAAACGTGACAGGAGTAATTTGTAGGGTGACTGTTTTGGATGTATTATTTACTTTTGCAGTAATAGTTCCTGTTGCATTTCTTCGCTTTAAAGTTGCTTGGTAGGAGAATTCGACTTTTTTTTCCTGTAGAGGAGCCAGTACGTCTATAGAAATTTTTGCAGGGGTTATGGCTACATTTTTTCCTTCAAATGTAAGCAGCGTACTATATAAAAAAACATTACCGGTATTTTTTATTATTACAATTCCTTTTTGCGTATTAGTATCGGTGATACTTTTCTGTACAGAAATTCCCTCTATAGCCGCGTCTTTTTTTTCTAAAATAGTTTCATCCGTTGCCTCAACTGATACGTCTTTTGTGTCACCTGTTTTATAAAATCCAGCGGGATATGGATACTCAGGGCTCTTTCCATGTATCACAAACGCTATATGGTTGAGATCAAGAGAAGTGAAGTAATCAATTCCTGACGTGTTTTCCCATGTGGGGTCAATTGAAGTCCATGAATTTGTTTGCTTATCATAGTATTCAGGCCACGAATGAAGCACGTCCCTTAAAAGAGAAAGAGGACGAAGTCGGGCGTCATGGGAAATTGCATATCCTTGGATCTCGCGTGTCAGGATTCCCTTTTCTCTCGCGAGTGCTATAAACGTATCGGTGAACTCGACACAAACCGCTTGTTTTGGTTTTTGAAGTGCGGTTTCTGCACCCAATCTTCCGGTTGATGTATTAGTCGTTGCTCTCTTATAATCATAGGATAAGTTCTGTACAAGAAAACTGTATATATCATGTGCGGTTTTTAACTGTTTAAATTTTTCTGCATTTGAAATCCCCCAAAATTTATTTTCCGTAAGTAGATATTTTTCTTGTAAAGGAATCCTATTGTTTTGAAAAGCTTTTACTTCGTCTCTACTTGTTGTAGAAACCTCAACTAAACCATTGAATCGAACGGTTTTTGTTTCCTTTGAGTTTAGTTGATACCGAGCAAGATAATTTCCATCTTCGTCCACATAGACAGCTTCAGGCTTTGGATTCAATGATTCGACTATTACTTTTTGGTGGGTTGTGTCGGGCGGGAAGGCTATTTCTTGTAGTTGCGAGGTCAGTTGGTTATTTTGCAGATTGTAGCGAAGATCGAGAAAGTAGTTCTGTTTGTCTCCAAAAGCTGCATAAAGAGTTTTTTCTTTTGGATTGTTCCACGTGATCGTGTTTCCACTGATATTATCGGGAAGTGGTTTTGCAACTGATATCTTTTTTTTACTGTCAGGAAGATGGACTAAAATTTGATAAGCGCCTTCGCCTCTATTTTCTATTGTCGGAAGTATTACTTCCCAAATTGAACCGTTCTTTTCAAATAGATTTGATTGATCAAATCGAAGCAGAAAATTATTACTACTTTCTTTTCCGATCTTAGGATTTGAAAAGGTGAGTTCTATTACATTTTCATTTTCGCTTTCGAAAAGAACTGGTTCGATCGAACCATTGTCGTCTTCTGCTTTTAAATTACTTATAGTGAAGCTTTTTGGGAAGCGTAGTGAAAACTTTTTTACAAATACATCCGACCGTAGATTGGTAGTTTCTACCGCAAATTTTACATTAGTATTTAAACTTTCTTGATTCTGTTGTATGAAATACTCGACCGTGTAGTCTACTTTATAATCCTGAGCGTAAGATATTTTTGTAAAAAAAAGAAGAACTAAGACGAGTAGGAGCTGGGTAAATTTTCTCATGCTTAAATTATAGACTTCACTTTAACGTGTTCTTCTTAAGAAAATGAGCCGTATGTGAAGATTTTTCCTTTAAAATCCCCTGAAGCTCTCCTTGGTATAAAATCTTCCCTCCATTATCTCCGCCTTCCGGACCAAGATCGACGACGTACTGACTATTTCGAATAATGTCCATGTTATGCTCGATCACGATTACGGTGTTCCCCTTGTCTATTAATTGGAATAACGCATGTAATAACTTCTCAACGTCATAAAAATGAAGACCGGTTGTCGGCTCATCCAGTATGTATACGGTTCTTCCTGAATTTTTTCTTGAAAGTTCATTGGCTAATTTTATTCTTTGTGCTTCTCCACCAGAAAAAGTAGGAGCAGGTTGTCCCAACTCTATGTATCCTAGTCCAACGCTTTTCAAAAACTGTAGTTTATGAAAAATCTTGAAATGGCTTTGAAAAAAGTCATATGCTTCATCAATGGTCATTTTTAAGATTTCGAAGATACTCTTTCCCTTGTATTTAACCTCCAAAGTTTCTTTATTGTATCGATGTCCTTCGCAAACATCACATTTTATGTAAACGTCAGGAAGAAACTGCATCTCAATTTTTATCACTCCGCCACCCTGACATTTTTCACATCTTCCACCCTTTAAGTTAAATGAAAATCTTCCTTTTTTAAAACCTTTAATTCTCGCGTCTTGAGTCTGTGCAAATATCTCTCTTATTTCATCAAAAAAACCTACGTATGTCGCAGGGTTTGAGCGGGGTGTTCTTCCTATCGGCGACTGGTCAACAAGATATACTCTGTCTACGTACTGAAACCCATCTAATCTGTCAAAATCACCCATGCTTTCTCCATAATGCCCGTCTATATGATATTTTAGAGCTGGATACAGTGTCTCAACTACTAATGTCGACTTTCCTGAACCCGATACCCCAGTCACGGTAACCAGATTTCCAAGAGGTATTTTCAGATTTATTTTTTTTAGATTGTACTGTCTTGCTCCCAAAAGAGACAGAACTCCTTTCGTTGAATCTAGGTCTCTTTTTTCAGATCTTATTCTCTTTCGTCCTGATAAATATGCGCCGGTAAGGGAATGCTTTGATTTTTTTATGCTCGAGACAGTCCCTGTGTGAATTAATTTTCCTCCATTATTCCCGGCTTTTGGTCCAAGTTCTACAATGTAGTCAGCTGACTCAATTGTTTCCTGGTCATGCTCTACTATTACCAATGTGTTTCCCAGATCTTTTAAATTGTGAAGAGTTTCGATCAATGCTGCCACATCCTTCGGATGCAGTCCTATTGATGGCTCGTCTAATACGTAAAGCACTCCTGTCAACCCTGTTCCAATTTGTGATGCAAGTCTTATTCTTTGTAACTCTCCACCCGAAAGAGATTTTGCGGTTCTCCCGACAGTAAGATAGCCCAGTCCGACATTTTTTAAAAAAGTTAAACGGATTACCACCTCTTTTAAAATTGATTTTCCAACTGCTTTTTCATACTCTGTTAAATTGCTTTGCAGTGCGTCGGCATATAAAAGTAACTTTTCAATTGAATCCTCTGTAAAGTCCGATATATTCCGTTTATCAATCGTAACCGAAAGAATTTCTTTTTTAAGACGTTTTCCCTCGCAACTGGGACAAGTTTCTTCTTTTATATACTTGCCGATTTCATATCCCTCAAATCCCGTTTCACTTTCAAAGAACCGCCTTTGCAGCTCAGCGACCACGCCGTCAAATACCTCGTAAATCACGGTCGGTCTTCCTTGTCGGTTAGTTCCCGGTACTCTATATGTCTTTTTCGTTCCATAAAGAATCTTTTTTAAATCTTCTTTTGGAAGGGCGTTAATTTTCATATCGAAATTTATGTCTTCGTCTTCTCCCATTTGTTTTAGCAGTCTGATATACCAAGTGTCTTGAAAAAAAAGTTTATTGAATGGAAGAATCGCACCTTCATTTATACTCAGGTTTTTATTAACTATTAGTTCTGGATCTACTTTATAGATTGTTCCTATTCCCTTACACCGCTCGCATGCGCCAAGTGGAGAATTGAAAGAAAACATTCTCGGTTCAAGTTCGGGTAGAGAAATATTACAATTTGGGCATGAAAACTTGTCTGAAAGTAGATGTTCTTTTCCGGAATCAACTATCACTAATCCGTCTGTTAAATTAATACTTTGCTCGACAGCGGTCGCAAGCCGTGATCGCAAATTTGATTTGAAAACGTCGTCCTTTAAATCTTTAAACTGCATTAATATCTCATCGATTACTATTTCAACATCATGTTTATTTGTTTTTATCAATTCTATTTCTGAATCCAACGGCATTTCCTTTTTATCAATTCTTGCCTGTGTGTATCCTTTACTTATGAGATTGGAAAAGAGATCTTTAAACTCTCCCTTCCTTTGTCTTACAACGGGAGCGATAATGCGGATTCTATGTGGTCTTATTTTATCTTGTGCGACTGCTCGCTCGATATCTTCAAATATTTTTCCTACTATTTCATCTAAAGACATTCTCGTTATTTCTCGCCCGCAGTTTGGACAATGGGGATGTCCTATTCGTGCAAAAAGCAGCCTCAAATAATCATATATCTCGGTTATTGTTCCGACTGTTGAACGGGGATTATGTGAGGTGGTTTTCTGATCTATCGATATGGCAGGAGAAAGCCCTTCTATCGTATCGACATCGGGCTTGTCCATTATTCCTAAAAACTGCCGCGCATAGGCTGAAAGCGACTCTACATATCTTCTTTGCCCTTCGGCATAAAGAGTGTCAAATGCTAAAGAAGATTTTCCTGAACCTGAAACTCCTGTAATTACTACAAACTTATTTTTAGGAATTTCGACGTTTATGTTTTTAAGATTGTGCTCTCTAGCTCCCTTTATTTTGATCGTGTCTGACATATTATGTTGTTTGAGAACGAAGTTCTCTAATTTTATCTCTGATCGCAATCGCAAATTCAAAATTCATATCATCTACCTGTCTTCTCATCTCTCTTTCAAGTTTTTTTACAACTCTTTTTTTGTCATAGCCGGTAAGTGCACTTGAATCAAGATCTGCCACGGCCTTTTGGTCAATTTCTGGCTTGTGTGCATTTAAAATATAAAACGGGTCGTCCGGCTTTTCTGCAATCTTTTCTCTAATCGGCTTCATTATGGTTTTTGGTTTTATATTGTGCTTTTTGTTATACTCCCGTTGATGCTCTCTTCGTCTATCTATCTCATTTATTGCGCCTTTTATAGAGTTAGTAACAACATCAGCGTACATAATCACCTCTCCCGAGATATTTCTTGCAGCGCGACCCATCGTCTGTATCAGCGCCGTCTTTGAGCGCAAAAAACCCTCTTTATCAGCGTCTAAAATCGCAACGAGAAACACTTCTGGCAAGTCTAGCCCTTCACGGAGAAGATTTACTCCGATTAGGACATCGAACTCATTTTTTCTTAAGTTATCCAGCACATCTGAACGTTCAAGTGTGTGAATATCTGAATGCAGATAGGAAGCTCTTATATTTCTTTCTTTTAAATAATCGGATAAATCTTCTGCCATTTTTTTTGTTAAAGTTGTAACTAAAATCTTTTCCTTTCTTTTTACTCTTTCCTCAACTTCCTTTATGAGATCTTGCACTTCATTTTTTGCCGGTCTGATCGTTATTTTAGGATCGATGATGCCTGTTGGCCGGATTAATTGTTCTACAACTCCCTCGTGCAATTTTGCTTTCCTGTCATCTCTTTTAATTATTTCCTGTTTTGATTTTTCAATCTCCCATTCGTTTGGAGTAGCCGAAACATAGACCATGTGAGGAGGGATCTCATAGAATTCATCAAACGTAAGAGGTCTGTTGTCAAACGCCGCATTTAGTCTAAAGCCAAAGTCGATAAGTGTTTTTTTCCGCGCATGATCCCCGTTATACATCCCTCTTATTTGGGGAACGGTCATATGAGATTCATCGATAAATACGAGAAAGTTATCTTTGTATGAAATCCTGAAATAATCTAGCAACGTGTAGGGCGGTTCACCTGGTTTTCTGCCGTCAAAGTACCGGGAGTAATTTTCTATTCCATTTGTATATCCGACCTCTTTTATCATTTCAAGATCGTAATTCACTCTTCGGAGTAAGCGCTCTGCCTCTACAAGCTTTCCGTCCTTTTTAAGTTGGGTGTATTCTTGTTTCAAATCGTTTCTGATTTGTGCTTCTGCAGGTTTAAACACAGAAGGATCCATAAGGTAGTGTTTTGCAGGGTAAATAATAATTGATTTAAGCGTTTCGCCACTTTCTAAGATCTTTCCGGACAGTGGTTCAAATTTCTCAATTAAGGTAATGAAACCGTCTTTCGAATTGATTCTGTATCCGAAATCCTCATATGCCGGGTAAATATCGACATATGGACCTCTAACCCGGTAACTTCCTCTTTTAAAGTCAAACTCGGATCTTTCATATAAAAGTTCTATCAACCGTTTACCTAAGGCATTCCAATCTGCGTTATCTCCCTTCTTTACCTCCAAAGTAAATTTTCCATATTCTTCTGCAGATCCAATGTTGTATATACACGAAACCGAGGCGACAACGACAACGTCTTTTCGAGTCATTATGTTTGCGGTTGCCTGTAATCGAAGTTTGTCAATGAGCTCGTTTATATCCGCTTCCTTTTCTATATATGTATCGGTCTGAGGAATATATGCTTCCGGTTGGTAGTAATCGTAGTAGGAGACAAAATACGATACGGCGTTCTGCGGGAAGAAGTCTCTCATCTCCTGATAAAGCTGCCCCGCAAGTGTTTTATTGTGTGAGATGACAAGTGCCGGCATGTTAAGCTGTTGGATCATATTTGCCATGGTAAAGGTCTTACCCGAGCCTGTTACGCCAAGAAGAACCTGATTTTTTAAACCAGAAGTTATACCCTCTGTCAAACTGCGGATTGCGTGTGGTTGATCTCCGGTTGGTTTAAAATCTGAAGTTAGCTTGAACATGAAAAGTTATTTTGAAAACAAAAGACAACCTTTCATTATAGCAGCTTGTGAAATAGAAATCACTAAGATGGATTACCTTTTACTCTTTGCTCTTTCTCTAAGGAGGTGAACAACGCTTGGAATGAGTGAAAGAAGGACGATTCCTGCAATGATAGGGATAAGATACTTGTCAACATCAGGAATAGCCCTTCCGAGGAAGTAACCCGCCACAGTGAGACCTATAGCCCAAACTATTCCACCTATTATATTGTAGGCGAGAAATGTCCTGTAGTCCATATCTCCTATACCCGCTACGATTGGGGCAAATGTCCTGATAATTGGCAAAAACCGTGCTAAAACTATCGTTTTCTTTCCGTGTTTCTGGTAAAAACGCTTTGTCTTCTCAAGGTTTTCTTTATGAAACAAAAGAGAGTCCTTTTTATGGAAGAGTCTTTTTCCAAATTTATGGCCAAATGCATAGCCAACACTGTCACCAAGTACGGCAGCGAGAAAACATCCAAGCGCTAATAAACGAATGTCTAATAGCCCTTGAGAGGCGAGAAATCCCGAAGTAAAGAGGAGACTATCTCCGGGAAGAAAAAAGCCAAAAAAGAGTCCTGATTCTGCAAATACGATTGTAAAGATACCTAAGTAACCTATTGTTGATATAATTGACTCTAAATTCGAGAAGTTGACAATTTGAGTAAATGTTTCCATGCTATATATAGTTTCGACACCAATCGGCAATCTGGATGATCTTTCGTATCGTCAGGCAAGGACTTTAGTTGACTCCGATATTATTCTTGCCGAGGATACCCGATCCTATCAAAAACTTCTGAGCGGAATCGAAAGAATCTTCAATCTCAAGCCAAAATCCAATCAGAAATCAATTTCTTATTATAAAGAAGTTGAATTTGAAAAGCTACCTGAAGTCCTAGGTTATTTAGAAAGTGAGCAGAACGTTTCACTAATATCAGACGCAGGCACTCCTTTAGTGTCAGATCCTGGATTCTTGCTTGTAAAAGAAGTGGTCAAGCGAAATATCCCATATGATTCTATTCCGGGTTCATCATCTGTTACAAATGCCTTAGTTCTTTCAGGTTTACAGGCTAAAAAGTGGATGTTTGTAGGCTTTTTCCCAAAAAGACGAAATGATTTGATCAAGCTCTTAAATTCGTTGCAGAAACTAAACGAGATCGATAAAGAAATAGTCTTTATTGCATTCGAGTCTTCACAACGAATCAATGAATCGTTACGGATTCTCTCAGAGATGAATTCTAGCGCTGAAGTTGTCATCGCACGTGAAATGACTAAAAAATTTCAAGAAGTATTGCGAGGAAAACCCGAAGAACTATCCAAACAAACCTACAAAGGCGAACTCACACTAATTTTTACGTTATAGGATTTGGGTTTTCTTCGTGAATTTTTTCAATCTCAATAAGAATATTTTTTTCTAACTTTACATTTTTGCTTTCTATATCCGTCTTGAGTTGATCTACTGATGTAGCGCCAATAATAGTGCTTGTAACAAACGGCCTCGAATTTACAAAGGCAATTGCCATTTGGGCAGGATCAAGACCGTGCTTTTTTGCAAGATCAACATACTTCTTAATTGCTATCTGTGCATGTGGTGGGTCATACCGAGGCCTATTTCGTCCTCTTGCATGATCAAATCTCGAACCTTTTGGCGTTTTACCATCAAGATATTTTCCAGTCAAGACTCCAAAAGCAAGAGGAGAGTAAACGAGAAGACTTATATCTTCTTTTATGCATACTTCGGCTAAAGAAGTTTCATACTCTCTAAGTATTAGGTTGTATGGGTTTTGAATGCTTTGAATTCGTGGCAAATTCTTCTCTTTGGAAGCTTTTAAGGACTCCATGAGTCCCCATGCCGTTTCGTTTGAGACTCCCACATATCTAATCTTTCCTTCTTTTATAAAATCTTTCAGTGCCTCAAGCGTCTCCTCAATGGGAATTGCCTGATCTTTAGGGTCGTGTTTATAAGCTCTTTCTCCAAAATAATTTGTATTTCTATCCGGCCAATGTAACTGATACAGATCAATATAATCTGTTTGTAATCTTTTGAGTGAACCGTTTAATGCCGATTGAATGTTTTTTTTATTAAGCCTGGGAGTAAATCCTCCGCGAATATATCTTAAACTTTTATCATGACCTGTTACCTTAGAAGCAATAATTAGCTTTTTTCTATTTCCTTTCTTTTTAAGCCAACTTCCTATGTATTTTTCTGTTCTACCTTGGGAAAGAGGGTTGGGTGGAACGGGGTAAATTTCCGCAGTGTCGATGAAGTTTATACCTTGAGAGATTGCGTAATCTAATTGTTCATGAGCTTCAACCTCTGTATTCTGTTCACCCCAATTCATCGATCCAAGACAAATTTCTGAGACTTTTAGATTTGATTTGCCAACGATTCTATATTGCATCAGAATTGATTAATTGATTATTTTTAGTGCCTCGTTTATAGTTTACCTATGCCTCAAAAGTTAAATACTTCTGCAAAAAAAGTTGTTAAAGATTCTTCTTCAGTTGCTCCTGTGATTGGTCAAGTGCCAGATCATGAGCCCCCAACTCCATATTTGCAACAAGCTCCACCATCCTTCAAACCATTTCGTTTTATCGGAATGTCTATATTTCTTATCCTTCTTTTAATTGTTCTAGTATTATTCTCAGGCTACCTTTTTTTTACGGTGTTGTCAAAATAAGTTTTCGTCGGGCTTTTTTCATAGCAACGAAAGATGGTGACCCCAGAGGGATTCGAACCCTCGATCTTCAGGATGAAAACCT
Organism: Candidatus Roizmanbacteria bacterium RIFCSPLOWO2_02_FULL_40_13; assembly: GCA_001789965.1. Classification (GTDB taxonomy): domain Bacteria; phylum Patescibacteriota; class Microgenomatia; order UBA1406; family GWC2-37-13; genus 2-01-FULL-40-42. The sequence goes on along the minus strand of MGBA01000021.1, from coordinate 195,325 downwards.
GACGTCCTGGGCCGCTAGACGATGGGGCCAAGTTCAGCTCGGCATAAACCGCGCTAAGCGCGGGCCAATAGAAGCATTATAGCAAAAAATGCTCTTTAATTTGACACTTAGCCTTATTTTATATTCTTTTTCAGGCTGTCTAATAGGTCTTTTGCGTGCTCTCTACCTCCAAGTCCAAATGCCAATCCTCCTGCTACAGCGAGCATTCCTACTATAGCTGTAAATAGGATTCTAACAAGATCCTGTGCAACTCCTAGCTGATTTAAGACTACCAATGCCGTAAAAAAGAGCATTGAAGCTTTTGCTAGTGTCGCAAGTGCGTTTGCCGAAGCACCTCTCATTGAGCGTACGCCGTTTCTGACTACTTCAGCGACCAGGTTAGACAATACGAGACCGACAAACCCCATAACTACCGCAACGATTACGTTTGGCAGGTAGAGTAGAAATTGATTGACTACGCCGGTTGCTCTTTGCAATCCCCACACTTCAAGTGTTGGCACAAGGAAAAGCAGGATTACTGTCCATCGTACGATCTCCGTAAGAATGTCCTCCCACAGTTTTGTCTCTTGTTGACCTACTAATTTAGTTCTTGCAAATAGTCTGTCTAATCTCACTAAGCGAAATAGACTTATCAAAACGCTTTTGAGTATTCCAGCTATTACAAGACCTATTACGAGAATCAAAAGGCCTCCGAAGAAACGAGGAAGGAAATCCAGCAGCTGAATCCAGAAGCGGGCCATTATACTGTTTACCGCTTCAAACATATGTATCACCCCCTTCCTGGTTTTTATATGTGAACATTCAGGTAGTGATCTATAGTGCTTATTCTTTTCTGAGAATCGAGCACTATCGAGATCACATCAAGTGAAAGTCTATTTCTTTTTTTCCCACTTTGCAAGAGGAAAAAATTGGCGGTCGTTAATAAATGTGCAATCTTCCATTTCCGTACCGCTTCATACGGTTTTCCTTTGATAATACTTGTGCGGGTTTTTACTTCAATAAAATGAATTTTCTTTTGTTTTTCCGCAATGATATCAATCTCGGTTTTTCCGTGTCGGTAGTTTTTATGAAGTATTTTGAAGCCTTTATTTTGAAGGTATCTTGTCGCAAGAGATTCTCCGATCTTACCGGTGGTAAGATTTCCAGAGGTCATTTTTTGGCGATAAATCTTGTGACGTATTTCTTTTTCTGAAAGATTGCGGACAAAGTAGAGTTTTGCTTTTTTAAATGTTCCTTTTTTAACTAATTTTACTTCGACAAGGTTTGGAGAGTTAAGCGGAATTATTCGTTCAACCCCTATTCCCGAACGTGTTACTTTTCGCGTAGTGAATGTTTTCGTGTCAAGGGTTTTTCCTTTTACCTGTATCAGAAGTCCTTTAAATTCTTGTTGTCTGTCTTTCCCGTCCTCTTTAATGCGATATTTTATTGCAATTGTGTCGCCCACAGAAAACGATTTGTCTTTCAAAACGTATGAATTTGCCATGAATGTATTATTTTATCATTTACGGAGTTTCTTTACAAGCAGCGATAAACGCAGAAAATATTGGGTGGGGCGTCAGAGGGCGGCTTTTATACTCAGGATGTCCTTGCGTTCCCAGGTAAAACGGATGCAGCTTTTTATTAAGTTCGATAATTTCTACGAGGTTTTCTCTCTGAGACCTGGCACTTATCGTCATTCCTTTATCTTCAAATCTTTTTGCATATGTATTATTAAACTCATATCGGTGTCTATGACGCTCGCTTGTGAGTCCTTTATTCTTGTTTGTGAACCCTTTATATTTGTCATAGATCTTGCTCGTAGTAGTGCCCTTTTTAACAACTGCGTCCCAACCGCCCAGTCTCATAGTTCCTCCATATGCGCGTTCTTTGAGTATCTTTTTTTGATTTTTGATGAGTCCGATAATGGGATTTTTCGTTTTTGGTTTGTTTTCTGTTGTATTGGCGTCTTTTAGGCCAAGAATATCTCGCGCGAATGATATTGCTGCAAGCTGCATCCCATAACAAAGTCCAAGGTAGGGAATCTTTTTTTCACGAGCATACGAAGCAGCTTGTATCATTCCCTCCGCGCCCCGTTCACCCCAACCGATCGGAACTATGATTCCATCAGGTTTCCCGATAAGACCTACTCCATTTTTTTCTACTTTTTGCGCATCCACCCAGCGTGTTTTAACCTTAACTTTATTATGAAAAGCTGCATGATCAATAGCATCAAAAAGAGCGGCGTATGAGTCTTTTAATTGAAAGTTTCCAGTTCCAAAGTATTTGCCAACGATTACAATCTCTACTTCCTTATCTTTTTTTGCAGTTATAAGATTGAGAAGTTTTTTCCACTTTGAGAGATTGGGAGTCTTGACCGGTAATCCTAGTTTCCTTAAAATCTTTTGCTCAAATTTCTGTTCATGGAGAACCAACGGGATTTCATACACGTTTTCTACATTTGGATTGGAGATTACATTTTCAGGATGTACGTTACAAAAGAGAGCAAACCTGTCGATTCTTCTTTGATCAAGCATCTCCTCAGAACGGGCTACTATAAAGTCAGGCTGGATTCCCATTGAATTGAGAAGGCGAACTGATAACTGAGTTGGCTTAGTTTTCGGCTCTCCCAGGTGAGAAGGAGTTGGCACGTAACTCACATGAACGTGTACTACATCTCCCGGATTTTTTAAGGTCATGATTCGGGAAGCTTCATAGTAAAAAATATTTTGGTATTCTCCAGCCGTACCTCCAAGTTCTACGAGAACAACATCTGCGTCTTTCTTTTTTGCAAGTGAATTAATTCTGTCGGTAATCTCATTGGTGATGTGGGGAATGGCTTCTACGTCTTCACCGTCGTATTCAAACCTTCTTTCACGATCAATAACTGTCTTGTAAATTTGGCCCATTGTCACGAAATTATCCTTGGTCATGTTCTCATCTAAGAACTTTTCGTAAGTCCCGATGTCCATATCAGCCTCTGTGCCGTCTTCACATAAAAATGGGTCTCCGTGTTCTATGGGATTAATCGTGCCGGCATCGACATTAAGATAATTCTCAAACTTTATGGGGGTGACTTTATAGCCCGCAGATTTAAGCAGGAGGCCGATAGAGGCGGAGGTAAAACCTTTTCCGATTCCGGAAACTACTCCACCTGAAACGAAGATATACTTTGTCTTTTTCATAAATCCTTCCAGGCAAAAGCTACAAAATCACATTTTGGGTAGTTTTCACAGCCGTAAAAACGCTTTTTTGATTTACTATATCTTACCACAATATTCCCTGAACACTTGGGGCATTTCTTACCTTGTACTGTTTTTAAAAAGGCTTTTGTGTACTTACATTTAGGATATGTAGTACACGCATAGAACTTTCCGAAACGTGAAAATCTCATAGTTAATGGGCTTCCACATTTTGGACATTTTCCATAATCTTCTTCTTTAAACTCAATTTTTTGTTTATCGTGTTTCTTTTCAGCCAATTCCTTATTAAAGGGGCCATAAAAACTTTTTAAAAGCGTAAGGACTTCCATCTCTCCTTCAGCCACCTTATCGAGTCCTTCTTCCATGAAAGCGGTAAAACTTGTGCTGAAAATTTCTGGGAAGGCGGAAGAAAGATAATCGCTTATCACCTCTCCTAAGTTGGTAGGTTTGAAATAGCGACCTTCTTTGTCTACATAGAATTTTCCTTGAATAAGCGAGATAATGGGCGAGTAAGTTGACGGTCTTCCTATTCCAAACTCTTCCATAATCTTAATAAGAGAGGCTTCTGTATATCGTGGTGGGGGACTCGTAAGTTTTTCCTCATCTTCAAGATTGAGAAGGTTAACCGTATCCCCTTTTTTAATCTTTGGATCAATAAGCTCTTTCTCCACAAACTTTGGATTGAGAACTTTCAAGAATCCGTCAAACACAACCTGTTGATATGTGGATTCAAATAAATAATTCTTTTTGCTTTTTATATAAATCTTAATTTGTTTGAGATCTGCTTCCTTCATCTGAGTCGCGAGTGCACGATTAAAAATAAGGTCATAAAGTAACTTATGATTTTTAGTTAACTTTTTTTCTTTTACCATTCCCTCAACGTCCCGGTCGAGTTTAGTAGGTCTGATTGCTTCATGAGCCTCTTGTGCTCCCCTTGATCTTGTTTTATACCCTCTTGGTTTCTCAAGAGCGTATTTTTCTCCGAATTTTTCTATGATATAGTCCTTCGCTCTGAACACAAAGTGCGTGGAAAGACTAAATGAATCTGTGCGGTGATAAGTAATCAATCCGCGCTCATAGAGATCCTGAGCGAGTCTCATCACCATTCTGGAGGTAAATCCAAAGCGGTTAATTGCATCCTGCTGGAGTAGAGAAGTAGTAAATGGAGGTGGGGGATACCTCTTTACCATTTCTTCCTTGATCTCCTCTACTTCAAAGCTATCTCCTACGAGATCCTTTTTAATTTCTTCCAATAACTTTTTATCTATTGTTGTTTTAATATACTCATAGTCCCCTGCGAAAAGCTTAAGTTTAGTAGAAACCTCATAAGGCACGCCTTCTTTTTGAATAAGTTTTGCTCTAAAATCAATCTCCTTTTTAAACATTCCAAACAATTGATAATACGTCTCCTGTTTGAATGCCCGTATTTCTTTCTCTCGCTCGACTACAAACCTCAGTGCAACAGTTTGTACTCTTCCTGCTGATAGCCAGTTCTTCCCCAGTTTTGTCCATAGAAGAGGGGAGAGCTCGTACCCTACTATCCGGTCAAGTATTCTTCTCCCCTGCTGCGCCTTCACGAGATTAAACCGCAACTCCTCAGGGTTTTTTAAAGCTTCATTCAGGGCGTTTTGTGTAATTTCATGGAATACAATTCGTTTTAGTGAGACGCCGTTTTTCTTTACTTCGCTATTTGGCCACTCTTCTTTTATAAATCCCAAAATATACGCTGCGTGGTATGAAATGGACTCCCCTTCCCGATCCAGATCTGTTGCAAGAATAATTTCTTTATTTTTTTCTGCCAGTTTTTTGAGTTGGTCTACTACCTTCTGTTTCTTTTTCATAATTTCATAGGTTGGTTTAAAATCTTTCTCGTAATCGATTGAGATGGATTTTGTAGGAAGATCTCGTATGTGTCCAAGAGTGGCAAACACATAGTAATCCTGTCCTTTTAGGATTCTATTAAAGGTGCGCGCTTTTGTTGGAGATTCTACTATTATTAATGCCATAACAATTAAACAATTAAAAATACCATACTTTGTTCTTTTAGTAATTGCAATCTTATTGGACTCTTTGACGTCTTTTCTTAAGCAGTTTCAGGTCAATTATTGACCGACGAAGTAATAGATTGGCTTCATGACGTTCTTGATCGTCTTTTGAGGTTGTTAAGATTTTCTTTGCTTGATCTAGTGCTTTTTGAGTAAGTTGTTGATCGACTTCGTTTTGACCGTACGCACGTGATACTAAAATATTCAGATGTTCACCGTCAGTCTCAAGGTAACCTCCACCTATGGCAAGATGATCTTCTTGGCTCTTTTCTTTTCGTATCGTAATTACGCCTTCTTTTAATAGAGAAAACAGATTAGTATGTCTTGGCAATACTGTTATTTCTCCTGCAGCTGTGTCGATTGTCGCAGATACAATCTCCTCATCTCGTACTATCTGAGTTGGCGTTATTATTCTTAAACGTAAGGTTTTCATGTATTATTTTACTTCGTCTATTCCCCCGATCATGTAAAACGCATTTTCCGATTTTTTGTCATGTTTCCCCTCTAATATCTCTTTAAATCCTCGTACTGTATCTGCTATTGGGACAAACTTTCCTTTTTTACCGGTAAATGGCTCTGCCACAAACATCGGCTGTGTTAAGAAACGTTGAATTTTTCGTGCTCGGGTTACGGTAAGCTTATCTTCCTCAGAAAGCTCTTCCATACCCAAAATAGCAATGATATCCTGCAGATCTTTATATCTCTGTAGTGTTTTGAGGACGTCTTTGGTCACTTGGTAGTGTTCCTCTCCTACGACCTCGGGGTCAAGCGAGGTAGAGGTCGAGGTAAGAGGGTCTATAGCCGGAAACAGCGCTTGTTCTGCAAGGGATCGCTCAAGCGTGAGAGCTGCGTCAAGATGTGAGAATGTAGCAACAGGAGCAGGGTCGGTATAGTCATCAGCAGGCACATACACTGCTTGAATAGACGTAATAGAACCTTTTTCTGTTGAGGTGATCCGCTCCTCAAGCGCTGACATTTCTGAGGCTAATGTAGGCTGATACCCTACTGCTGATGGGATTCTTCCAAGAAGGGCGGACACCTCTGAGCCCGCTTGTGCAAAACGGAAAATATTGTCTATGAACAGCAGTACGTCTCGATTTTCCTCATCTCGAAAATATTCAGCCATCGTCACACCTGTTAGCGCTACACGTAAACGGTTTCCGGGGGGTTCATTCATCTGTCCAAATACCATTGCCGTACTGGGCAAAACCTTTGTTTCCTTCATCTCCATCCATAAGTCGTTTCCTTCACGTGTACGCTCTCCTACTCCGGTAAACACAGAAACTCCCTTGTGTGCAGTCGCCACATTATGTATTAATTCTTGGATCATGACGGTTTTCCCAACACCTGCCGCTCCAAAGATTGCCACTTTTCCTCCCTTAATAAAAGGAGCGATAAGATCGATTACCTTTATCCCTGTCTCAAAAATACTGGTTTCAACTCTTTGTTCTTTCAGGCTTGGAGCTTTGCGGTGAATTGGAAGTGTTTTTTTAGTTTTTGCCGGTCCCTGCTCGTCGATCACCTCTCCTAAAACATTAAAGATTCTTCCAAGAGTTTCTTTTCCAACGGGAACCTCTATTGGTTTTCCGGTATTTGAGACTTCGGTTCCTCTTTTTAGTCCATACACCTCTCCCATTGCTACCGCACGTACTAACCCCAATCCAAGAACCGCCTCGACTTCCAGTGTAAGAGTCTTTTTTGTTTTTTCTCTTATAATCTCCACGCGAAGAGCGTCATAGATCTGCGGAGTCTCTTTTTCCGGGAACTCTATGTCTACGACTACTCCTCTTACTGCAGTTATTTTTCCTTTTGCCATAATCAACTCTGTTCTACCGACTCTTTTGCGGTAATCATATCTAACAATTCATAGGTAATTGATTGCTGTCTTAACTTATTTTTTAAAAGTGTCAGCTCATAAATTACGCTGTTTGCGTTATCCGTTGCATTTTGCATCGCGATCATCCGCGCAGAATGCTCTCCTGCTTCAGATTCAATAACTGCATACCTTATCTGTTCTTCAATAAAGCTTTTCAATAACGCATCTATTACACTTTCCGAATCTGGCTCAATCTCATAAATTTTTGGCTTTTGCTCGGCTTCCTTTCTTACTTCGTTGAGTGAAAATGGCAGGAGTGTTTTCTCCTGCGGGTCATACCGGAGTGTAGAGATGAATTTGTTGTAAACCAAGGAAACGCTTGAATATTCTCCGTTTAAATATTTTTCTAATGCAAGTTGAAATACGGCGGTTACATTATCTACAAGGTTGGTGGATGAATAGTCTGCGATTACCTTTCCACCTAAACTCGAAATGAGAACCGTCCCTTTTTTTCCTAATGTGACAAAGGCATTTTCTCTATTTACCTGCTTTGCTAGAAATCTTATTACATTTACATTAAAAGAGCCACACAAACCTTTATTTGAGGTGACCACAATAAAAAGCTTTTTTCCGGAAGTGTTTTTATTTGGTTTTAAAAGTTCGGATGCGGTCAACTCTGCTCGTTGAACGATATTGGCAATCGCCTCTTCGAGGAGTTCCTGATAAGACCTCCCGTCAAGCGCTCGCTGTTGTGCTTTTTTCATTTTAACTGCCGAAACTAATTGCATGGCGTTTGTTATTTTCTTAACATTTGAAATTGATTTTATTTTTTTTCCTACCTGGCGTACGTTCATATACTCTTTACTAACTTTTCAATTTCTTTTTCATCTGTAGTTTCTAATATTTTTTTCTGGTTAATTTTCTTCAAAAGATCTTTTTTTCGTGTTCTTAAAGCTTCCATCAAACGCTGCTCAAATCCTTCTACTTCATGGATCGCTAATTTATCCAGATATCCGTGCGTTGCTGCCCACAAGACCACCACTTGTTCACCCAGAGAATACGGCTCATGTTTTTTTTGTTTTAAAATTTGCGTAACTTTTGCACCGCGGTTTAAGGATTTCTTTGTTTCTTCATCAAGATCAGATTCAAATTGAGAAAATGCTGCAAGAGACCTATACTGCGCCAAATCTAATTTTAAACCGGATGCTACTTGCTTCATTGCTTTTGTCTGCGCACTTCCACCTACACGAGATACAGACGTTCCAACGTTGATAGCAGGCCTGATGTCGCTGTTAAAAAGCTCCGTTTCCAAAAAAAGCTGTCCATCCGTAATAGAGATAACATTGGTCGGTATATATCCTGAGATATCTCCCTCAAGCGTTTCTATAATAGGAAGTGCTGTAATCGAACCGCCTCCATATTTGGGATCAATTCTACAAGCTCGTTCAAGTAGTCGCGAATGAAGGTAGAAAATATCTCCTGGATATGCTTCACGTCCTGCAGGCCTTCTTAAGACTAAGGAGATTTGACGATAAGCCCATGCATGTTTTGTAAGATCGTCATAAATTACTAATACATCTTTTCCTTTGTCTAAGAAATATTCAGCGATTGCGGTTGCAGAATAAGGGGCGAGATACTGTAAGGCTACCGAGTCTGACGCAGCTGCCGATACCACAATCGTGTAATCTAATGCTTTGTTTTTCTTTAGTGTCTCTATAACTGAAGCAATTTTTGAGTTTTTTTGTCCGATTCCGCAGTAAATACAGATTACATTCTCATTTTTTTGATTTATTATCGTGTCGATTGCGATCGTAGATTTGCCGGTCGAGCGGTCTCCGATTATAAGTTCCCGCTGTCCTCGTCCTACGGGAATCATCGCATCAATTGCTTTTATTCCGGTTTGCAGGGGGACACTGACCGACTTTCTGTAAACCACACCCGGTGCAATTTTCTCAATCGGGTAGAATTTATCCGGCTTTAGTTTCGTCCCGCCATCAATAGCATTGGAAAGTGGATCGATTACCCGTCCTAAAAGTTTCTCCGAAACGGAAAGAGACAGAATTCTACCGGTTGCCTTAACAAGCGTTCCAACGGTTAGTGAGAGATAGTCTCCCAGTATAACCACTCCAACAGAGTCTTCTGTAAGGTCAATTATGAAACCGTTTATTCCGTTTTGAAACTCAAGGATTTCCCCGTAAAAAGCGTCTTTTAATCCCGTGACAATGGCTACACCGTCTCTTATTTCCGTAAGAACCCCTATCTCTTGTTCCCGAACAGAGGCTTTTGGCGTGGATAGTTCCTTCTCGATTTCTTTAATGTATGCATCAAGCGATCTCATTTATTCTTTGCTCCAAACTCATAAGTTGACTTTTTAATGAAAGATCTCTTACCTTGCTTCCTTGTTGAATAACTACACCTGCAATTAAAGAATCGTCAATTATTTGCGCAACTTCCTTTCCTTTTAATTCCGGAAATAACTCTACGATACTTTTAAGTTCTTCCTCTGCAAGTTTGTAAGCAGAACGGATCGTTACCTTATTTTGTTCTTCTTCCTGTTTTTTAAAAAGATACTTTTTTAAATCTTCTTTTAATCGTTGTTTTATCTTCATGATAATTTTATGTGTTTGGAGGAATTTTTAAGTATTCTTTCGGTTATTTTTTTTCTTAAGTCGTCCGAAAGCACTTCCCGCAAAGTGTTTTGAACGATAAATAGACTTAATTTTGCTACTTTTTCTTTTGCATCGGCGTAAATCGTCTCTTTTTCCAGTTCTATTTGCTTTTGAGCTTTTTTCTTTATCTCTTGGCCTTCTTCCTGGGCTTGGGAAAGAATATTTTCTTTCAACTTTTCTGCTGTTTGTTTTGCTTCTTTTACGATCTCTTGAGCTTCTTTTCTTGCCTTTTCTTGGGCTTGTTGTTCTTTTTTAAGTAGTTCATCTTCGAGCTTTTTTGCTTTTTGAAGAGACGTTTCCCGTTCCGCTTCTTTTTGTTTTTCTTCATCGATGAAGCTGACAAACGGCTTTGCGAGAAAGCGCTTGAACACATAGAAAAACAGACCAAAATTAATGATCTGAGCAATAAGCAACTTTAAATCAATTCCTAAACCTTCCATAGTGGAATTAAGTGAACCTAATTAATAACGCGATAACAAGGGCGAAAATTGCGAGTCCTTCGGTAAATGCAATACCAAGGATCATCGTGGCGCGGATTGTTGCTTCAGCTTCCGGATTTCTTCCGAGAGCTTCCACTGCCTTTCCTGCAACGATTCCGATACCGATCCCAGGACCAATCACACCCAATCCTATTGCTAATGCTGTTGCTAAAAGTTTTGCTGATTCTGGTGTCATTCAGTTTCACCTCCTGGCAATTTAATATACATATATACAAATCGACTCTTAATGAGCCTTTTCCATTGCTAGACTAAAGAATACGGTTGATAACATGGCAAAAACAAGAGCTTGAATTATACCGATAAAAACTTCAAAGAGTAGAAAGGGAAAAGAAACAAGTACGGGTATCAAAAATGCCATTATAGTAAGTATAACTTCTCCTGCGAAAATATTTCCAAATAAACGAAACGAAAAAGAAATAACCTTTGAAAACTCTGAAATTGTCTCCATTATACCAGTGAAAAATGCCATGGGGCTTTTCAGATTAATAAATTTTTTCAAATAGCCGATAAAGCCCAAGTGTTTTATGCCAACGTACTGTGAAAAAGTTACTGAAATTAGGGCAAGAGCCAGGGTCGTATTGAGATCAGTAGTATTTCCACGTAGCAGCGGCACAAGCGCTTCCTGATGTCCTTCCTGAACCTTTATCAAAACACTTCCGACACCTGGTAAAAGACCAAATTCATTTTGTAAAAGAATAAAGAAGAAGAATGAACCAGCTAGAGGAAAAAAATAATTTGTTTTTTCTCCTAAAACGGATCGAAAAAGAGTGTAAATGGCCCGAAGAACGAAGGTTATAAAGTAGAAAAAATTACTTTTGTTTGGTTTTGTGGATTCTTGCTTGTATTTAATTGCGACTATAAGGAAAACAACGAAGACAATTATTGATAAAAGAAGCGCGTTGGTAACATGAAAACCCATGAATGAAGTTATCGTGTCAGCGTGAATACTGATATGAGGTCCTGCGGGTTTATGTTCTGGTGTCATGTCTTTTCTATTCTTTAGTCAATTTCCAAAGGTTGTAAAGCGAACTTGCGGTTCCCAAAATTATTCCAATTATTGCAAAAAACGGCTTCGAATTAAACTTTTCGTCTAATTTAATTCCAGCAAAAATTCCAAGTAAAAAAGGAATGATTAGATAAATTCCTACATTAAAGTATACAGGATTTATTATTTTTTTCTCTTTTGTGTTGAATTTTCGCGATGCTACTTTCGTGATAAACTTATCTTCTGATTGCATCTCATTTTAAGATAATTTCATTGCAACATCCATAATCATAGAGATTCTATCGTCTTTCTCGGTAATACTGCCCTTAAATATAAGGACTTGGTTGATGGCGAGCACGGAAAGAAGTTTTTTATAAAGCGAGGGAAAAACTACTGTTTCTACAGAGCCTGTTTCATCAAATAGGGTAACAAAAGCCATCTCATCATTATTTTTTTTGGTTTTGATTACTTTTTTTCCGCTTATAATTCCCACCAAAACCAATTTTTGATTCAGATCATCTCTTGAGATCTCTCCTATTTTTTTAGTGGCTTTTTTTTCAACAATTTCTTTAAATTTTTCCAGAGGATTTTTATTTATAAGAAAGCCTATGACTTCCTTTTCCATTGCGAAAATCTCATCTTCCGTAAATTCCTTTATCTCTTCAAAGTTGTCCTTTAGGACTTCATCGCGACCTGCAACATCAAACAAACCAGATTGACCTTTTTCTTTATCAACTTTTAATTCTCCTATTTCTTTTACCAACTTTGGATATACTGACAATAAAGTGGCTCTATTGCCAAATTTACTGAACGCTGAGGTTTTTATGAGACTTTCAACGGTTCTTTTATTTACTTTGCGTAGATCCACTCTTAAGAGAAAATCCTTAAATCCTCTGAAATCTCCTTTGTTTCTCGCCTCAACTATAGACTCTATAGCAGCATGTCCGACATTCTTAATCGCAGATAATCCGAAACGCACTCCGTTTCCTTCAATTCGGAAACTTTCGTAAGAACGGTTAATGTCAGGCGGCAGGACCTTTATTTTCATTCTTCTACATTCTTCAAGGGCCTGCGCCATTTTTATCTCTCTCATTGGACCTGCAATACCCTGTAGTTCTGCCGTAAGAAGCGCAGTCATAAATTCCGCAGGATAATTGGCTTTCATGTAAGCGGTCCAGTATGCAATAAGCGCATAGGAGGTTGAGTGGGGTTTATTGAAACCATAGGCGGCAAATTTTTCAATGAAGTTAAATATTTTATCTGCAAGGGATTTTGAATATTTATTTTTTATGGCGCCCTTAATAAATTTCTCTTTTTCTATCTTCATGAGCCCTTTTTTCTTTTTTCCTACTGCAAGTCGGAAATTATCCGCTTCGCTCATGCTGTACCCTGCGAGTTTATTTGCAAGCTCCATAACCTGCTCTTGGTACACGAGGACTCCATATGTTTCCTCTAGAATCGGCTTTAAGTCTTGGTGAAGATACCGAACTCCTTGCGGATTACTTTTTCCTTCAAGAAAGATCGGAATAAGCTCCATTGGGCCAGGACGGAATAGTGCGACCATTGCAATAATATCGCTTAATTTATTTGGCTTGAGATCCTTCGCGAGTCTCCGCATTCCTGTAGATTCAAGCTGAAAGACTCCGATGGTTTTTCCCTCACTTACCAACTCGTAAGCTTTTTTATCATCAAGAGGAACTTCGTGAATATTAATCTTCTTTCCAGTAGTCTTTTCTACGTACTTAAGGGTTTCTTCAAGAATTGTTAAGTTTCGCAAACCTAAGAGATCAACTTTAAGAAGTCCAATGGCTTGGTTTGAAGAAACTGCATTTAAATCAAGACAGTACATGTCGTACTGCGTGATAATTTTTCCCTCCTTGTTTTCTTTTTGAAGTGGAACGTACTCTGTTAATGGTTTATCAGATATCACTATTCCTGCGGCGTGAGTTGATGCATGGCGAGGAAGACCTTCCAGTTTTTGCGCAATATCCAGTAGCTTCTTTGTTTCCGGCTCAGTTTGATATGCGAATTTGAGAACGCTGGATTCTTCCAGAGCTTGAGCGATTGACATGGAAAAGCCTTGACGTCCAGGAGGAATCATTTTTGCGAGTCTGTCTGCTTGTGAATATGACCAACCGAGGGCGCGTGCAACGTCCCTGACCACTAATCTCGCCTCCATTGTTCCAAATGTAATGATTTGTGCAACCCTATCCTCTCCATATTTTTGTCTTACGTAATGAAGTACGTCATCGCGGCGTATGTCTGCAAAGTCAATATCGATATCAGGTGGTGTGGGACGTTCAGGATTCAGGAACCGTTCGAATGGCACGTTGTAAAGTAAAGGATTGATATCTGTTATTCCAAGAATGTAAGCGACCAATGATCCTGCCACCGAACCTCTTCCGGGACCAACCATGATGTGATTTTCCTTTGCCCAGTTCACAAAATCCTGCACTATAAGAAAATATGTCGAATAGCCCTTTGACGTAATAATATCCAACTCATATTTTGTTCGATCCTGCACCTCTTTTCCTTTTGAGTCTTTCAATCTGTGTGCCTTTTTTTCAACAAGCTCTTTCAGATATTGCGCTGCTGTTTCGCCTTTTGGAGTTTCAAAACGGGGAAGAATCCAGTTTCCATAGGGAATTTCAAGGTTGCACTCTTCGGCTATTTTTACGGTGTTATCGATTGCTTCAGGAAGATCTAAAAACTGTCCTTTCATCTCTGATGCGCTTTTAAAATAGAAGTCGGGGTTGTTATACATTGAAAGCGGCCGGTTGTTTTCCAAAATCGTTCTTTGTGTTTGGATACAGAGCAGAATTTCCTGTGCGTATGCGTCGTCTTTGTTTATGTAGTGTACGTCGTTTGTAGCTACAAGCGGGACGGCATGTTTTCGTGAAAGTTTTATTAGTTGCTCATTAACACTATCGAGTTCGGGCATTTTTGGGTGTCTTTGTATCTCTATATAAAAATTCTTACCAAAGATTTGTAAATATTTCTTCAAAACTTTATCTGCCTCTGTCGTTTGATTTTCCATTATTAATTGTGGAAGCTCTCCCTTCAAGCATCCAGAAAGTGCGATCAGTCCTTCTCCGTATTTTTCCAGAAGGTCAAAATCTATTCGGGGTTTGTAGTAAAAACCTTCAAGGTGAGCCTGGGTAACCAGTTTCATAAGATTTTGATATCCGTTTAGGTTTTTTGCCAGAAGAATAAGATGATTTTGATCTCGGTCAATACTTATCTGTTTATCGAATCTTGAATTTTTTGCTTTATATGCTTCAACTCCTATTATCGGTTTTACTCCATATTCCTTTGCTTTTAGAAAAAACTTGAAAGCTCCGTATAATGCTCCGTGGTCGGTGATCGCCAATGCAGGCATTCCAAGCTCTTTTGCTTTCTGAATACTTTCCTCAACTCTTGCCATTCCATCCAGTAGGGAAAATTCGGTATGATTATGCAGATGTACAAACGACATATTATTTCTTCAATTTTTTTTCTAACTCTTGCTTTACGACCTGTGGATTAGCTTGTCCTTTCATCTCTCTCATCACTTGGCCCACAAAGAACATGATTATATTTTCTTTTCCTGATTGGTATTCCTTTATCTCCTTTGGGTGTCCTTCAAGCACTGCTACTATAGCAGATTCTAATGAACCTAAATCTGTCTTTCTTCCTTCCGATTGATCTTTTAACTTCTCTGTTAACTCTTTTACTGAAGCAGTAGAGTCTATCTTTTTATTAATTATTAAGTTTGCCACTTTCTGACCTTTTGCTTTGTCTCTAATTTCCTCCATTACTTTTTCAAAATATGTCGCCATTTTGCCATCCCTAGTTAGGATGAAAGCGTCGTGTTCTCTCAGGTTGTAGTTTTTTTCATATCTTTTTGTTTTTTGAGCTGGAAGTTCAGGAATCTCAACTTCTTCTACATATTTTTGCGTGAAAGAAAGAGGAGGAATATCCGGCTCCGGAAAGTAACGATAATCTTCAGCTCCCTCTTTTGTTCTTTGCGGAACGGTAATTCCTTTTTTTTCATTAAACCCTCTTGTTTCCTGTATTGGTGTTTCTCCTTTTTGGAGCAACTCTAACTGCCGTTTTAATTCGAATTCAATTGCTCTTTTTACAAAGTTAAATGAGTTGATGTTTTTCACTTCAACTTTGTAGTTTGGTAGATTCTTGTCATCAACTTTCTTAATGGAAATGTTTGGCTCCAGTCTCATAGATCCCTGATCCATATTGGCGTCTGAAACCTGCAAATACTCTTTTATTATCGTATGGAGCTCTTTCAGGAACGCCACAACATCCTCTGAGTTTGTGAAATCCGGTTCAGTTACAATTTCTACTAGGGGAACTCCCGATCTGTTGAAATCAACTAAAGAATCCTTTCCCTCATGGGTTAATTTCCCCGTGTCTTCTTCTAAGTGAACTCTGTGAATTCGAAATTTCTTTTTGTTAGCTTCTAAAAAGCCACCTACCGCAATTGGTTCGTCATATTGGCTAATCTGGTACCCCTTTGGTAAATCGGGATAGAAGTAGTGTTTGCGGTCAAATTTTGACTCAGGATTGATTTTACAATTTAAGGCTTTTCCTATCTTAACCGTCCACTCCACTGCTTTTTTATTCGGAACCGGCAAAGCTCCCGGAAGACCAAGGCAGACCGGGCAAACCAATGAGTTTGGTCTTTTTCCAAAGAAATCTGCCGAACATTGACAAAACATCTTCGACTTTGTCGAAAGCTCCACATGTATTTCTAGTCCAATAACCGGAACGTAATCTTTCATATCAATCATGATATTTTTTTAATAAGGTTTCTCTCATGTTGAAAAAGTTTGTCTCTCGCTGGAATTTATACGAAACGTTTAGAATTGTTTCCTCATCAAACTGACGACCCATTATCTGCATTCCAACGGGTAATCTTTTTGAATCTAATCCAACGGGAATATTTATACTTGGAATTCCCGAAACATTTGCAGGCTCGTTTAAAATATCCATCTGCTCTCCAAAAAAGGGATACTTTTTGAATTCTCCCAGTTTTACTGCGGTTGATGGAGTACTTGGCGCAATTATAATATCAACGTCATCAAAGGCTTTTTTAAAGTCTTCAATAATAAGCGCTCTTACTTTTTGTGCTTTTTTATAATACTGGTCGTAGTAACCATGTGATAAAGTATAAGTTCCCAACATTATCCTTTTTTTTGCTTCTTCCTTGAAAAAGGAACGGTCATTTCCGTATCGTATTCCGTCGTAACGACCAAGGTTCGAAGAAACTTCTGATCGTTGAAGTATGGTATAAGCAGAAAGCGCGTGTTTTGGGTTTAACATTTTGATTTTCTTTTCGATATGGCCCATTTTCCTTAAAATTTCCAGGGCTTCTTCTATTTTTTTCTTTACTTCCTTGTCAACGTTTTCGAAAAATGATTCGGCAATACCTATTTTTAATTTTTTTTCAGCATTTAACTTTTCCATGTAAGCAGGAACTGGTTTTGATGATGTGGTTGCGTCATACGGATCAAATCCTGCCATATGCGAAAGAAGTAATGCGCAATCTTCGACATGCCAACTTAATGGCCCGGGACAGTCGAATGATGAGCCCATTGCAATGACGCCATAGCGGGAAACTCGTCCGTAAGTAGGTTTTAGACCGACCACACCACACCAGGAAGCAGGACAACGGATTGAACCACCGGTATCGGAACCTATTGTAGCCGGCATCAAATATGAGGCTGTTGCTGCAGCTGAGCCACCTGACGAACCTCCGGGGACTCTGGATGTGTCCCAAGGATTCTTGGTGGCTCCATAGTCAGATGTTTCTGTTGAAGCTCCGTGTGCCCATGCATCAAGGTTTGTCTTTCCGAAAACATACGTTTTCGATTTTTTAAGTCTTTCTACGACCGTTGCGTCGTAAGGTGAGATATATGAATCTAATACTTTTGATGAAGCTGTGGTGCGAATCCCTTCTGTATTGTAATTATCCTTATATGCGAGCGGCATCTCTCCTTCCACTCCTGGGTTCTCAGCAAGCGTAAGAAATACATTAAGCTCTTTATTGTACTTCTTTTCTCTTTTTGAGAAGTATTCATGAAGTTCTTTTGTGGATATTTTTTTTGAATTAAGAAGTCCGAGCAGCTCTACGTATGATTTTCCAAGAATATTCATGACTTTAAGATCCTATCTACCACAAATTGACTATTTTTAGTCTTTTTTGAATTTCTGAAGACTATTTCTTCTTTTAAGCTTCTTTTGTTTTCAGCTCCATCCTCAAAAAATACATCTTTTGATTCAGTCACGCTATGGGCTTCTTTAACAGTCGCCGTCTTCAATTCATTTAGATTTTCCACGTAATCTAGGGTTTCTGAGAGTTGATCTCCATATTTTTCAATTTCTTCGTCGGTAAGATCTAAAGCGCTTAGTTTTGCAAGATGTTTAATTTCTTCATTGGCAAGAGTCTTTTTATTCTTCATAAGTAAGACAATTATACTGAAAATCCTACTTCATGTATATCTTTATGGTAAAATTTTCCATAATGACTCTCTCAAAAAAACCTCACATCCATATTGTCGGACATGGCGGAACAATCGGAATGGAAGACGTTGTCTATCCTGACGGCACTAAGGTTAGAATGCCTGCAAAAAATGCACAGGATCTTCTTAAAAGAACGAGTAAAGATATTCAAGAAATGGCAAATTTTACGTTCTCAGAATTCGAAAAAGAAGATAGTACAAATCTGAATCCGTATCATTGGTCCAAACTAGCTCACGAAATCGATCGAATACAAAAAGACGAAGAAATTGACGCTGTTGTAGTAACCCATGGAACTGATACAATGACCTATCATGCCGGTGCTATTTCGCTAGCCATGGGAAAACACCTGAAAATCCCGGTTGTATTTACCGGATCTCAAAAACCCATGGGGCAAGAAGGTTCAGACGCAACTCCAAATTTAGAGGAGGCAATTATGACTACTCGTGGAGCAAGAGAGTTAGGATTAAATAGAACCCTTTTGGTTTTTGACCATCGAGTTTTTTTAGGATCAAGGGCTGTAAAGATTAGCGAATCAAGATTTGACGCTTTCGATTCTCCTGCTTTTCCAACTCTTGGAGAATTCGTAGGAAGTGGAATAGTGTGGAGTCCGGTTGCTGAAAATATAGCCTATGAAGATAAAAAGACCATTCACCAAAAATTAGACAATGGATTGAAGGCAAAATTTGATTTCAACGTTGTTTCTATCGAACTTACACCGGGTCTCAACCCTATTTTTCCCAAGGCAATTTTAGAAACGGGAAAGTGTAAAGGTCTTATTCTAAAATCATTTGGTGGAGGAAATGTTCCAGACAAAAACTACAAAGAAGCTGGTCAAGAAACTAATCTCATTCCCATGATAAAAGAAGCAACTAATAAATACAAAGTCCCGGTATTAGTAACTACTCAATTTATCGGTGGAAAAACCAAAATGGATCAATACGGTCCTGGCAAAGCAGCACTTGATGCAGGTGCGTTAGCAACTGGAGATATGACCCACGTTATGTCACCTGTAAAATTAATGTGGCTGGTCGGACAGACCGAATATCAAACTCTTGAAGAAGTCCGAAGAGGAATGCTCACTAATTTTGTTGATGAAATCTCTACCGTATAAGGCTTAAGAAGTCACTATTGTTATTGGGGTTTGTTCGCGGCCTTGACCCATTGGATTATCTCTAAAGATCTCTTCGATAGTTTTATTTTTAAAATCTGTCGTGTTTGCGAGAACGTCTCTTCCGAGATCATTTGCGTCAATAATAACTACTCCGACAAATCCTTTAGGATTTTTCAATTTCAGTCTGATCTCTTCATCTATTTTTTTAGCAACTTCCTGGGGATTTTTAGGTCCAAGTTTTGCAGAAACATTGGACGGATAAAGAGAATACTCGGTTGGTCCATCAATAGAGGCGACCTCTCGACCCGCAACATGATAAAAAACTCCTTTAATCCCAATCGGTTTTGTTAAAGCAGAGAGAAACGTCGCTAGCAATATTTTTGATAGTCCAACTTCTTGAATTGCAAGCTGCATAGTCCATGGACTTCCTAGTCCTATTCCATATGGAGTTTTTTTAACAAATCTTGAAAGAGATTTTGCAAAAAATCCTGGATTTATTTCCCATAAAAAATATGACCTTCCTTGGCTGATCGCTATAACTTTCTCAGAAACTACTACAAACCAGTTTTTCAGTGATAATTCCTGAACCCAATCTCGTACGTAAACTGAAACTTTTGTTGCAGAGTCGTCTCCTTTTTCAAAAACATCTGTCTTAATAAGATAGCGTATGTATTGTTTATTTCCGACTTTTATATTCGGACTCACTTTTTTTTCTTTTTCTTTAAACGTGTCTTCTTTATCTATAAATAACCTTAACCAAAGCTCGAGATTTAAAAGTCTCCAGAAAAGCATTGTATCCTCATTTTTTCCTTCAATAAATTCCTGAAAGCTTTTTAAGACTTCTTGTTGATTGAAATAAGATCTTTTTGCAAAGGACTCGCTCAAAAAGTATCCGTAAATCTTATTTTTCATTCGCAGGAACCATTCGACTTCAGGAGTCGTAAAGCCGATTTTATTTCTTCTTTTTACAATTGACCTTGGCAGTAATTTCTTTACTGCTTTCCTGAGGATATATTTATTCCAACCGTTTTTGATTATTGCCTCGTTGGACAAACTAAATATGAATCGCAAAAGATTAAAGTCGAGAAAAGGAACTCGCCCTTCGAGTGAATACTTCATGCTGTTTTTATCTTCATAGCGAAGAAGTGAAGGAAGACTGTTGTGAAAGATATCTTCGACTAATCTTTTCTTTAAGTCGTCATTTGTTGTAATAAGGGCTTCCACCTTAAACTTATGAATAAAATCGTGATTTAAGACTTTGGAAACATTAACACTGTTTTTACCTGAAAATTTCAATTGAATAAATTTCAATATTATGTCTAGTGAAAATAACACTTCTTTGAAATGTGCTAAATATTTTCCTTTCTTTCTCAATTCCTTTAAATACACGAAGTAGTATGGAAGATATCCAGCCATCATCTCGTCTGATCCTTGCCCGTCAAGTAATACCGTCACGTACTTCTTAGCCTCTTCCATTACTTTATACTGCGCGTAAGGACCTGTACTTATCGTTGGTTCTTCCTGTGTCCTTATGAAGTTTTCTATTTCTTCAAAAAAAATCTCCGGTGTTGGATAGACTTTATGACATCTGATCTCATGTTTGTCTTTTATAAGTTCGTCTACGTATTTTTCTTCATTGTTTGGAAGATTGGGGAATACAGCTGAAAATGTATTCTGTACTTTTCCCACAGAAGCTGCCTCTTTATCTTTTTTCTTTAGAAGTTCGTGGATCACCGAAACCACAGTCGATGAATCGAGTCCTCCGGAGAAACTTGTTCCCACCGGCACTTCAGAGATTAATCTTAATTTGATCGCGTCTGTAAGTTTATTTTTAAATGTATCTATGTCCTCTCTTTCAAATTTCTTTTCCCTCAATCCCAAGAGTTCCTCTTCTAACCGTGAAAAATACTTTGTCTTGATTTCTTTTTTTTCCACAATAAGCAACTCACCTGGCATAAGGCGTTTGATGTTATTGAAAAAAGTTTCATCTGTATCATCGTGAACTCGATAACGCAAATATCTGTAAATTGTCTTTTCATTTGCTTTTCTTCCAATCAAGTTTGAATTTAACAGCGGTTTAATTTCTGATGAAAAAATAAGATTCTTAGAATTGAGAATTGAATAGTATAATGGCTTGATTCCGAAATGGTCTCGTGCCAGTATCAACTTCTTCTTTTTTTTGTCGTATAGGGCGATCGTAAACATACCGTTGAACTTGTCAAAGCAGTTTTCTCCCCATTCTTCATATGCATGTACGATGACCTCTGTATCAGAGTTGGTTTTGAAAATGTGTTTTTTTAATTCTATTTTTAATTGACGGAAATTGTAGATTTCTCCGTTAAAAACCACTACGAGCGATTGGTCTTCATTGTAAATCGGTTGATCTCCTTTTTCTCTGTCGATTATCGCAAGTCTCCGGTTGAGAAGGGTCGTAGTCGTGCCATCGAAGAAATAACCCTCACCGTCTGGGCCACGATGCGCAAGTTCTTTGGAGATTCTCTTGATAAGATCGTCGTCCTTAAAGCCATAAAAGCCAGCTATTCCGCACATACATTACATTTCGTGCAAAATTCTAACTCTTTCGTCGGTCGGAGGATGTGTACTAAAGAGGCTGGAAAAAAAGGATCGTGCTTTTTTTTTCTTAAACGGGCTTTCAATAAAGAGATGCGCTGTCCCACCTGAAGCTCGTCTTAACGGCTGAGGATCAGAAGCAATTTTAAGCAATGCATCTGCCAGTGAGTCCGGATTACGGGTAATTAATGCGCCTGATGCATCTGCAAGATATTCTCTTTTTCTTGAGATCGCAAGTTGTATAAGAGTTGCAATTATTGGAGAAATTATGAGTGTTAGTATCAGAAAAACAAATATCAACGGATTCACGTTGCGATTGTCATCATCCAAACCTCCCCACCACAATCCTCTCATTACCCAGTCGACTACAAAAACCAAGGTTCCGGCGAGGACGGCAACTAATGAAGAAACTAAGATATCGTAATTTTTAATGTGAGAAAATTCATGAGCGATCACTCCTTCTAACTCTGTTCGGTTAAGTTTATTAAGGAGGCCTGTAGTTGCGGCAACCACCGCATGCTTTGGATCTCTTCCTGTCGCAAATGCGTTTGGAGAAGGATCATCAATGACGTATAGTCTTGGCATTGGTAAACCTGATGCAATAGAAACATTTTCAGCTACAGTGTAAAAATTGAAGTGTTCTTTTTTATTTGCAGGTTTTGCACCGGTTGACGCAAGTACTAATTTATCTGAGAAAAAATAGCTTCCAATTCCAGAAGCTAACGAAAAGACTAGGCCGATTGTGAAATATAGAGAACTATTTCCGACAGCTTTACCGATAATAAAGAAAACAAAGGAAAAAAAAGCAATAAAGAATAGTACGAGAAATAAACTTTTGAGTTTATTTCCGTTTACTTGGCTGTAGATTGTCATTAGTCAAACTTCACTTTTACGTTCTTGCGTTCTTCAGCTGGTGTTTGAAAAAACTCTACTTCTTTATATCCAAAAACTCCTGCGATTACATTACTGGGAAAGGTTTTTACTCTTGTGTTGTAGTCAAGAACATTGCTGTTGTAGAACTGACGAGAATATGCAATCTTATCTTCAGTATCTTCAAGCTGTCTTTGGAGTTCTTGAAAGTTAGTGCTTGCTTGCAGTTGAGGATATGCTTCTGCAACGGCAAATAATGACTTCAAAGCACTGGACACCATGTTGTTTGCTTCGGCTTTTTCACTCAAACTGTCAGCTTTCATAAGAGAAGATCTTGCTTTTGTAACATTTTGGAAAACCTCTTTTTCGTGTTTTGCGTATCCCTTTACTGATTCCAATAAGTTAGGGATAAGATCAGTTCTTCTTTTGAGTTGAACATCAATACCTGAAAGCGCTTCTTGAATTCGAGCCTTTAAAACTACAAACCCGTTGTAAATAGCGATTATATAAACACCGAAAAGTACAGCGACCGCAATTGCTATGATAGTAGGATTCATTGATAATTCACCTCCTCTTTATTATTAATCCAATCTTTAATGAAATCTTTTAACGTGAGTCTATTATATCATGTTTTCTGATTTGCTCTTATACGAGCCTTTACTATTTCATCGCGGCCTTGACGAACTTCAGGTGGAATATATTCAAGACCTAAGAAATTGTAGAATTTTTGCTCAGTAGGAAATTCGAGTATTTTCTTATCTTTCGATTTTAAATCCTTTATCCCGTATTCTGATAAAGAATAGCCCTTTTTTAGAGCATATTCTCGAAGTTTTATATTATGATCTTTGTTTCCGGTGAAGTATTGAAGCATTGATCCATAGCTTTTAGCATCTTGTACACGTAAATCTACTCGAATATTTGGCACGATCATAATTGATGCTTTTTTTGCGCCGGAATTAATCAAACTCTTTTTTTTCGAATAATTAATAAAGTAGTTGACGACATCCTTTTCGGTATTCCGTCTACATATAACTGCAATATCAATATCTCCTATAGTGGAACTTTTTCTTCTGAGAGAGCCTAAAATATCTACTCGTTGCACGTTCTCATTTGACTTTAGATAATCGAGAATTTCCATAGCGATCTTATGAGCTTGTGAAAAAGGTATTCTTTGGTGTTTTCCCTCATGACCTTCATACCTCTGAAGACTCTCTAGTATTCCCTCTTGAGATTTTTTTCCAAAAGTTGGAATATTTGCGATCTTGTTTTTTTCAGCTGCCTTTTTTAGTTTCACAAAGAGATCTTTAGCGCTAGTTAGATTTAACGTTGTAACTAACTTATATGCTTTCTTTGGGCCAAGAGTCGGAACCTTCATTAATTCGAATACGGTTTCAGGTATTCCTTTCTTGACACGGTCAAAATGAGTCGAGCGGCCTTTCCTGAAGTATTCATCAAGAGCGTCTGTTATCACAGCACCTATACCTTGTACTTCTTCCAATTTTCCATCCTTCCAGATGTTATAAATTTCTCGAGGAAGGTACTCGACGGCGTCTGCTGCATTTTGGTATGCGATAATTCGAAACCTATTTTCATTTTTTATAAGATGTGCCGCCGCGATAGTACGAAGCAAATGCGCGACTTCTTTGTTAGTTATATGTCCTATATGTTTTTTAGTTGTTTGTCTCATAGCACTTGACAACGTTCCAGTATTTTTATATTATACGTCAGAAATTATGGCAAAAAGAAATCAATCTTCAAAAAGTCTTTCTTCACTCGTTGATCAAGTTCAAGCTAATCTTCCGAACTTTCTTCTTGGGATTACGATTCTTGTAGTTTTTATTTTATTGAGCTCTTTGTATCTCCAAGGTGGAAAAGCTACCCCGGTACAACCAAAACAAAAAGCAGTCCAACAAAAAAAGCCTCCATCCCTTATTGAATTACTAACAGGAAAAGGGAAGGAAAAGCCAAAAAAGGATGACGCACGGAAGAAACACACCGTAAAAGAAGGAGAATACCTCTGGGTTATCTCTGAACAATACTACGGCTCTGGCTACAATGCTCTCGACATAGCGTCGGCTAATAAACTGGAAAATCCTGACGTAATCGAGGTGGGAACGGTTTTGATCATTCCTGAAGTCGCGGTAAAGGAAGCAACAAAGGGGGAAGTAGGCGCTGTAATGACAACTCCTTTAACTATTACCGGAAGCGAATACATCGTCAAAGAGGGTGATACGCTGTGGGACATCGCTCAAGGCTCTTATGGGGATGGCTATGCTTGGAATCGTATCGCACAGGCAAATAGCCTTGCAAATCCGGATATTATTGAAGTCGGTCAAAAACTCTCTCTTCCACGATAATTCTTCAAAAACAGGCTTCCTTAGATTGAGATTGGTATAATAAACACTGAAGTGCGGGATTAGTTGAGTGGCTCAATGTGTCCTTCCCAAGGATAAGACACGGGTTCAATTCCCGTATCCCGCTCATCAATGCCGATGTAGCTTCCCGACGCTTGCGGTCGGGATTCCGACAGAATCGTCGGAACAGTTTTGCCGCTCTAGCTCAATGGAAGAGCAACGGTTTCGTAAACCGTCGACGGGAGTTCGATTCTCCCGAGCGGCTCAAGATATGGAGATTCGACCGTGTACTTCCGTAGCTCGTTAGAGCGAAGGAGTATTCCGACCATCGGCTCAAACTCATAGTATAATAAACTCATATGCCGACCAGACTCGAACAACACGAAAAAAAGCAGATTCGTTCACGTCTTATCACAATGGCTATAGTTCTCGGTCTCTTCCTTATATTTATGATTACTATTGGTTTACCTCTTCTTATCAATGGTTCTGTTTTTATAGGAAAACTATTCGGAGGCGGAAATAGCGAGAGCGAAAAAAACGTAGAGGCTTTGGGAGATTTTAATGTGAACGAGATCCCCTCGGCAACAAATAGCGCAGATATAAACATCTCCGGCAATGTAGAAAATCTAGGGACATTAGAAATTTTTTTGAATGGAAGTAAAGTCGACTCGTTGAATGTAGAAAAAGAACAAGAATTTGCCAGCACTATAACAGGTCTCAACATAGGTGAAAATCAAATTTACTTTATCGGTAAAGTCGAAAGCTCATCAGCTACTAAAAAATCACAGGCATATGTAGTTACTTTTCGTAATCAAAAACCAAAACTTGAAGTAAACGAACCTCAAGATAACACTATTACTCCGCGAGATGAAATAAAAGTTGCAGGAAAGACTGATCTCGGAGTATCGGTGTTTATTAACGACTCCCCTGCGATTGTCGATTCCTCTGGTGGTTTTCAAACACAGGTCAAATTAAAAGAAGGAGAAAACAAAATTAAAATTGTCGTCCAAGATTCTGCAGGTAACTCAGATTCCAAAGAACTTACCGTTAAGTACGAAAAATAATCTTTCTCTCAGAAGAATTGCTCAGAATAAGCAATAATAGTAATAAAACCGTAGGGTATAGTAGAATATTGTCAAAAAGAGAAAACAAGGAAAGAAAAAGGATGTAATATTTCCCCGTCTTTCCGGTCATTGCCAAACGCCATAACAACATCAGGAAAAGAACCAATCCAACTGCTCCAGAAGTAACAAGAATGATAAGAAAACTTGAATGAAAAGAAGCTCCCGCATGACTCTCTAGGGACTGCTGATCATTGCTCTTAACTGCTCTTATATGATTGTATCCAATACCGAAGAGGGGACTCTTATTGAAGATGTCTACCGCTTCTCTATTGTCTCTCAATCTTGATTCGAGTGAGAATGTTCTTTGAAGATTGACTCCTTCTCCAAATGGCTTAGGAAGAGCAAAGACTCCCATTGCAAAAATTACGAGAATTCCACCCAGTAAAAAAAACTGTTTTGTTTTTACAAAAAATACAGCTAGTGTTGAAAGAAAAGAAATATAAAAGCCTCTCGAGTAAGTCAGTAGTCCTGTCACTACACTACTTAGGAGTAATGCATAGCGAGTCATGTTGGGAATGATCTTTCTTTCAAAAAGAAAAAATAATATCAATAGGCCAACAATAGCTGCCTGTGCGGATGTATCGAACAAGGTCCCAAAAATTCTGTATTGATGAGGATCCCACCCGAGATATTGAAGATTTCGTAAATTCGGGTATAAGAAATACTGAGCTATAGAAAAAATAATAGTAAATATCGAATACAAAAGGAGCCCTCTCTTGAATAAATTTTTTTTGAATTTCTTGTCAAAATTCAAATAAAGGAAAAATAAGAAATATAAGCTCAGGCGTCCTAAATATAATAACGCTATTGCGTTTTGTTGAATGGTAAACCTCCATAGACTAAGTACAAAGGTAGCATAGAGCCATCCAAAAAAGAGATATAAATGAAAGACAGTCTTCAGGCTTTTTTCAATGGGAGAAAACTTATGTTTGAAAAAAAGGAATAGAAACCAAGCTCCGACTATTACTTCATAGAGATAAATATTTATCTCTTGGTTTGAAAAGGAAATTCTTCCAATTTGACCTAAAGACAAAAAGAAAAATAAAAGGTAAGAAAACATTATGTATTTGCTAAATTGCGGTATTGGTAAAGCTTTGTTCTTACGAGAAAAGCGTGAAAGCTCATTATAAATGAATACGCAAAGCCGGCAGATCCATCGAGAAAACCACCTCTCAGAAGATAAGATGTGATAAATTTGAAAGCCGGGTAGAGAAGTATTCCGAATACGTTTACCCTCTTTCCTTTTTTGTGTAGCTCTTTGGCGCGAAGAGTACTGTAAAAATTAACATCTTTCAGAAATTCCGCAATAGTAGGGTGGGGATAATGGTTTATAAAATTTTTCAATCGTCCCGTTTTGCTTGACGAGTCAAACCATTCATGCACGTCTCCTTCCCATTTTCCTGTATTTTTCTTAACAAGTCTTATGATTCCTTGTTCTCTAACTTTTTTTACTTCTCCATGTTTGAGCTCTCTCCCCCAAAAGTAGTCACGTCGTTTAAGATAATATACAGAAAAGTTACCGTTTCTTATTGCTTCCCTTATTTCATCTGCGAGTTCCTTTGTCACAACCTCATCTGCATCTATAAAAAGCGTCCAGTCCCCTTTCGCTTCTTGAAGTCCATAGTTCCTTAATCCTGCAAAGTTGTTATTTAAATCTCTTTTCTGAATTCGTGTTTTATATTTCTTTGCAATTTCTTGGGTTCTGTCGGTTGAGTTACTGTCTAGGAGAAGTATTTCGTCACAAAAAGTAAGACTCGAAAGTGTTCTATCTATGCTCTTTTCTTCATTTTTGGTCAATACCACTGCAGAAAGATTCATATAGTTTTTTATACTGGTTTTTTACTTTAGAACAGTCGTAAAGATTCTCTGCCCGTTCTCTAGCAATTGTACCAAGTCTCAAGGCTAATTTATCATCGTTGAG
This sequence comes from Candidatus Roizmanbacteria bacterium RIFCSPLOWO2_02_FULL_40_13, assembly GCA_001789965.1. GTDB lineage: Bacteria > Patescibacteriota > Microgenomatia > UBA1406 > GWC2-37-13 > 2-01-FULL-40-42. Next base: position 167,661 of record MGBA01000021.1, on the reverse strand, counting down.
TATTCTTGAAATCGCACTCACTAATCCTTTCTCATCTCCTTCCTCAATAAGTACTCCTGCTTTGCCAATTACCTCCTGAAGCGCTCCTGAATGATATGCGATTACTGGAAGACCGGACGCCATTGCCTCTACCGCAACCATTCCAAACTGCTCTTCCCATGTCTTTGTAGTTTTCGAGGGCACTACTACCAGATCAGCTTCATTATAGACATTAGGCATCTCTTTGTATGAACTCCTCTCTATGAAAACTTGTTTTTGAAGTTTGTCGTTTATTATTAATTGTTTTAACTTATTACCCAATACTCCTGATCCGACAATTAGTAAACGTAAATTTGAGTTATTTATTTTCTTGTATACTTCGTACAGATCTAAAATCCCCTTTTCTTCAACAAGTCTTCCGACAAATAAAATTGTTTTTATATGTTTATTCTTTTTTTTACAAAACTTGTTTATATTTACTCCCATTGGTATAACTGTTATTTTGTCGGATGAAATTCCTTCTTTTTCCAACGCTCTTTTTGCTCTTTTGGTTGGGCATATAAAATAGTCTGTATGCTTCATAGCGAGTTTTTTTATCTTTTTTTTTACCCACGTCGATTCGTTATTAAAAGGTATTGTTTCCCAGCATGTCGATATAAGTTTTGGAATTAACTCTTTCTTTCTCAGAATCGCTGCTTGGTAGGAAAAATAGTAATGAGGATCCGCTGTATGAACTATGTCAAAGCTCGGTAAGATTTTTTCAAGTCCGAATAAGATTTGCAAATCTCCAATCGTTCGATTTGCTATGAAACGAGCAGGTTTATTGTCAAGTAAATCTATCAGACTGAATAATTTTATTGTAGAAAAAGAGAAGGTTGTATGGATCGGGTGGAGAGATGACACTCCCGTTATTCCTATGTTTTCTTTTGTTGTGAAAACTAGATTTTGAGTTTCAAACTTATTTAAGTACTTTCCTCGTAAAAGAGCAACTTGTATCATGCAGGTTTGTAATAGGAGATTAATTTTGTAAGATACGAATCCCATGAGAATTCTTTTTTAAGTTTTTCTTTTGAAATTATTTTTGAGCTACCGGCAGCTAATCTCTTCATAGACTCAACGAACTCTTCTACGTGATCGGCTATATGAACATAGGGAGATAGTTCGGGTATTATTGCGGATGATCGTACGACCACAGGGCAATTTTGGGATAAAGCCTCCAGAACAGGAAAATTAAAGCTTTCGTAAAGCGATGCGGAAATATATCCACTCGCCTTTTGATATAAGTATTTTATCTCTTCTCTGTTTACTTGTTTTAAACGTTGTATATTAGGCGTCTTGATTTCTAAATTTTCAAAGTCAGCTCCTATTAGAAGCAAAGTGTAGTCTTTATATGCCTGGTTTTGAGAAAAAATGGTGAATGCATCTACTAAAAACTGGAGATTTTTTACCGGATGATCCATTCCTACATATAAAAACAGCTTTTTCGAAATCTGGCGGACTTTAGAAGATATGTATTCACTGTTTACGTTTGCTGTTAACATGTCATATGGAATTCCATATGGTAAAACTTTAACTTTATCTGTTTTTAAAAAAACCGATGTCATTTCTTTCTTTACTTTCGCGGATGAAACAAATACATATTGCGACTTGTCCATCATAGTAAACAATTGATCTTTCAATACTTCGTATGAATTGGGATACAAATCCTTAAAAAAATAGTACGAAAGTCCGTGTGAAAAAGAAAAAATTCTTGCTTTTGTATAGAACGGAACTGCCTGATTTAAAGCAAGGAAAATATCTTTCGTATTCAAAAATTCTTCTAAGCTTACTCGAGTTGAAAGCCAAAGTTTTCGTGGAAGAATCCTTTTGTGAAGCATGTTTTCAGGCAATGTCAACCATTGAGGCTTTTTGCAAAAAGAGTATAGAGAGTAGATATTATCAGCGTCGATTCTTTTTATGCCTTCAACTATGTTTCTTGTGACAGTATGATTTCCATACTCCTGTAGCTTATTGCATAAGGCGGCTATGTCAACTGATATTTTCATGTTTCAATGTTCGTCGAAGAAATATAAACGCTATTACTGAGTTTAAGATCTCTCCACTAATTGTAATATATGAACTCGCTATATATGAATATTGAGGAATAAACATTAAGTTTAAAATTACGTTAAAGAAAGTTTGAGCTATGAATAACCACATCACAACCTTTGCCTTACCTAATACATACAAACCGTTAAAAAATACAGAAGTAAGAAGAATAAATGGAAGAGACCAGATAACAATTTTCAAGACGGGAATCGCCTCACTGTAATCTTTACGAAAGATGAATGTAAGAAGATAGGGAGAAAGAGAAAATATTAAAAAGGATCCTGTAAGACCAAGCACAAAAAGGTAAAGAATATCCTTGCGAATTTTTGTCTTTAAATTGAGGATTGCTTCTTTTCTAAGCTTCGCCATAAAAGGAGTGGAGACAATGTTATAACTTGCCGCAATAAACAAAAATGCTTCAAGAAACTTATATCCTGAACTGTAAATGCCTACATCCCGTGGTCCCTTAAGAAAGTTCAAAAGGAATACGTCAAGTTTGAAATATAAACCAGCAAAAAGTCCTATGAGAAGAAACGTGGTCGATTTCTTGAGAATCTTTATCCAATCATTAACTTGAATAGTAAATTTAAGATTGGGAATTTCCCTCTTTAATATAATGAAATTTACAATGGAATATGAGTTGTAAAAGATGAAGATTAAAAAGAAAATAGAGGATAAACTTTTCATAGTAAGAATCCCAAGGATAAGCGCCGCTATGAGAAGGGTATTGAATCCAATAGAAAGAAGAGATGGTAAGAGAAGTTTTTCTCTAATGGATGAGAATATAAGAAGACTACCTGAAAGCATATTCGAAAATAATGTAAAAGATGTAAGAAAAATGTATGTTAAAACTACGTTGTCGAATCGTAAAAAGAAGGCAAGAAATAGAGTTCCTATAAATACCCCCACCGCTAAAAGAACCCTTAGTGAAAATAATGAATTCATTTTAAGATTTTCCTTTTCCGGTAGGTAGACCAAGCCATATGATGTTGTTCCAAAATCTAAAAAAGGTTGCAATAATGCAACATGGGCCCACACAAGAGTATAGATCCCATAATCTTTTACCGATAAGAAGCGGATGAGAAAAATAAAAAGAACAAAGTTTAATAATTTATTGAGAAATGACGAAGTGTTAAGAATCAGAAAGTTGAGGACGAATGGTCTTTCTTCTGTTAAGGTCTTTGGTAGTCGAATCAACTCGTATAGCTTTTGCTTGATAGTAGCGTACTTAAAGAAAAATTTCCATCGTGAACGAGAGAGATAATACTTTTTTTTTGGATTGTTTTTCTCCGAATAATCGAAGTGGTCGTAATATGAATTTGTATTAACGCCAACAGTAAATCCGGCTTTCTTAGCCTTAAATGAGTAATCTACATCCTCGTAGTAAAGAAAATAGTCTTCATCCCAGAAACCAATCTTTTGGAAAACAGCTTTTTTCATGCAAATAATTGGGCCGGGTGGAAAATCACATGTTACAAGCGGTGAAGCTGGTCTTTTACTGCTTAGAGCACCCGTAAGTCTTTTTCTGTCAAGCTCCCCATAATAAAATATTTCTCTTCCTTGTCTCATGGCAAACCCCCACAGGTCAAAATACCCGCTGGTCTCGATGAAACTCTTTTTTGATAAACCACTCAAGGAGACGTCTGGATTCATAATTACAAACAAATCTGGATCGTCTTTCAAACTATCCCTTATTCCCCTATTGACGCCCGCCGCATATCCTCGATTATCAACGGAGTTGTCTATGAAATAAGTCTTATACTCTCCTAATTTAAGTGAATGAACTTCGCTTTTAAGACGATTTTGTTCTTTTTTAGATGTTTTATAAAGGACTATTATGAAGGCAACTTTCATACGTTTGTTGAACGCGCTTTGATATATAATATCAAAATCATGCAAAAACATCTTCGTGTCGTGGTGGAAATAATTGCTTCGGAAATTCCTCATAATAGACATATTTTGGAAATAGGGTCTCTGCAAACACAAGGTCAGAAAGAACTAACAAATCTCCGCACGCTATTTATTAATTCTAAGTACATAGGTATAGATCTGAGAGATGGAGCAGGAGTTGACGTGGTCGCCAATGCAGAATCGCTTCCTTTTTCTGATAAAACTTTCGATCTAGTTTTATGTTTAGAAACTCTAGAGCATGCTGAAAAACCATGGATTATCACAAAAGAAATAGAAAGAGTCATGAATCCTCGTGGAATCTGTATAGTGTCAAGCCAACAGAATTTTCCAATTCATAAGCATCCTTCAGATTATTTCCGCTATACGCCATTCGGTCTCTCTATTCTTTTTAAGAGCTTAAAAGAAAAAATGGTTGTGGCAATATCGCCGCCCTTTGATAAAGAAGTGGAATTAAATCCCCAAACGGTAATACTTGTAGGTTCAAAACAAAATGTCCCAAAAGTGTTTAAAAACATAAGAAGGAAACTAGAAAGTAATAAAGATAAAATTTCGATTCACAAGCCATATAGACACCGACTCTTTGATGGACTCAGATTTGTCAGGCGCGGATTTCAGGAAGTATTTTATAAACTTGATGTCAAGTTTTATAAATAGTGTGGTCGCTGGAGGGATCGAACCCCCGACCTCTCGGATGTGAACCGAACGCTCTAACCAGCTGAGCTAAGCGACCAATTTATGTATAAGAATTATACTAAAACTCCTTGTTTTTTAAGCCTTTCCTCTCTACAATAGAATATAATGCAGATTCTTCGAACGATCATAGATTTCGTAATGGATGTCCTTGAAACGATCACTTTTGTCGGTTCTATTTTTATTGTCGTATACCTATTCATTATGCAGCCTAATCAGGTAAAGGGCGCTTCGATGGAGCCTTCTTTTCTCTCCGGGGATTATATTTTCACCAGTAAGGTTACCTATAAATTTAGAACTCTGCATCGGGGCGACGTGGTGGTTTTTAGATCTCCCCGAAATCAGGATATTGAATTTATTAAACGGGTCATCGGCCTTCCCGGTGACAGAATTCGAATTACTAATAATAATGTCTACGTCAATGGAAACCTTCTTAACGAAGACTATATATCTGCAAAAACAGAACTTTGGGATGGAGGGTATGTTAAAGAAAATGCTGAAATCATCATTCCTCCTGAAGAAGTTTTCGTAATGGGTGACAATCGTCCCCGTTCATCCGATTCGAGAGAATTCGGACCTGTCCATGTAGAAAGTATTATTGGCCAAGTCTTTTTCAGATATTATCCTCCGCAAAAAATGGGGCCTGTAGCAAATCCCTTACCCTCAAGCGAGCGCTCTTTTATTCTTCTCCTTCGACAGGTTTAAGATTTTGCAGTAAATTCATTATTTTTTTAAGCTCAGCAGTCGTCTTTACTAAATTTCCCTCTATCTCCACAATAAACTTCCCTCTAGTGCGAGTTTGGATGATTTTTACTCTTTTATTATCTCTTCCAACCGTCTTAATAAATTCTTCAACTTCCTTCTTCTCCAAGCGTCCCCCTTCGTTTTTCACATCGTATAGAATTTCTCTTACCTCTTGCTCTGTTTGAAAAGCAGTCAAGTTTTCGGTTAGGATTTTTTCATACAAGGCAATCATCTGCTTTTCATCATGTAGACGGGATAGAATAAAAAGGTGACTAATGGTAACCAGTTTAGAGTAGAATCCGTCAACTATGAGAGGGGGAAGCTTTAATAGTCTTAGAATGTGACTGATATATGAAGGTTTTATTTTAATTTCAGCGCTTATTACACTCAGGGGAATTTGTTTGTCCTTTTTTAAGGAGTAAAGAAGTTTTGCTTTTGAAAAAGGATCTTCTTGCTGTTGAATGCGTTTTAGCAACGCCAGAATTTCATCGTTCATACAACAAAGACATATTTTTGTCCTCGTTTTTGTTTGAATTCGACTATTCCCGCACGGAGTGCGATAAGGGTAAAGTCTTTTGAAAGATGAACTCCGTCTCCAGCTCTAACTTTTGAACCCTTTTGACGAATTATAATATTTCCAGCTTCCACTTTCTGACCACCGTAAATCTTCACTCCTAATCTTTTTGAACGTGAATCTCGGTTGCCGGCAGCAGCTTTTTGTGACTTTGTATGCGCCATGTTAAATCTTTACTATTTTAATTTTGGAAAGTTGAGATCTAAATCCTTTTACTTTTCTATATCTAACCTTTGCTTTAAAACGGGCAATTCTCACTTTGTCTCCTTGAATGTGATCAACTATCTCAGCCTGTACCTTTACCTTTAGTAAGGGCTCGCCCAACTCTACTGTATTTTTTTGAGAGTCAATCAGAGCAAGAGTTTCCAACTCTACCTTTTTTCCCTTGTCAGATTGGAGCTTGTCGACTATAAGCTCGTCCTTTTCAGTTACAAGATACTGTTTTCCACCTGTTTTTATCACCGCAAGCTTTGACATATTATGAAAAATTATAGCTTACTGAGGCGATATCTGCAATCGTTGTTTTAAGGGATAAGACCAAATGAAAAGAAAAGACTGACCAAAGATGAGCCTCCATAGGAAATAAAAGGAAGCGCAATTCCTACTATCGGTAGGAGTCCCACATTCATTCCGAGATTGACTAAAGTTTGAAATGTAAGATAAGAAAAGAAGCCGATAAGGAAGTAAAACGTGAAAAGTGTTTCCTCATCTTTAGCTTGTGCAAAGCTGAATATTTTTTTGACCATTTGAAGCATTAGTATGAAGTAAAGTCCAAGGACAACTAATCCTCCCATAAAGCCAAATTGTTCAACGAGTGATGAAAACGCAAAATCCGTATGATTTTCAGGGAGAAAAAACAGTTGCGATTGAGTGCCGTAACCAAGCCCTTTTCCTAAAAACTTGCCTGAGCCCACCGTTATAATAGCCTGGATCATATTGTATCCGGTACCTCTCTGGGTAAGCGAGGGATTAATAAAGCTGACTATCCTGTCTTTTTGATAATCATGCAGGAAAAACCAACTTGATGGTAACAATAGAACTGCCACAACTAACAAGTAGAGGATGTACTTTTTGGGAACAGATGAGAATAAAAGAATTGAAAAATATATGACAAGATAAACCAACGCGTTACCTAAATCCGGTTGACGAAAAATAATAAAAGTAGGAAGTAGAAAATATAAAAGACTTTTTAAGAAAACTTTTGGGTCCTCAAGGTCTTTTTTAAAGCGAGTGAAAAAATCGGCAAAAAAAATTACAAAGAATATCTTAAAAAACTCGGATGACTGAAAGTTAAATATATAAAAATCTATCCACCTTCTTGAACCTCTTATCTCGCTTCCTATGACAAAAGTAACCACAAGAAGAAAGATGAATAACCAGTAGAAGAATTTTGCGTTGTTCCTGAAAAAAAATATACCTACCTTTTTTGCAAGGAAGAAAAAACAAATACCGATAAAGAAAAAGACTATTTGATTAACTAAGAGTTCTTTTTTTATTCCAAGAAGATTAAAAAAACTGAAGAAATTTAAAAATAGCAAAGGAAGAAGTATCGAAAACATAGATTATTTTCTGATAATTTTGAAGTCTTCACCCTTACTTATCTTATCCACTAGAGCTCTAGTTTTAATTTCGTCTTCAAACTCTTTTGGCCAACTGGTTAATTGCACGTCTACTACTTCTGAAAGTTTAGTTCCCAGTTTCTTCCTTTGAGCTTGGATTTCGCGTACTATCTCTCTCATTTCTCCTTCAGCCCCTAGCTCATCAGTTATTGCAAGATCTATTCCTACGCTTACATCCGGATCTGTAGCAATTTCCCACGTCCCTTTGTGAGTTGGAAGTTTATGCTCTTTTGAATACATTACCCCTTTTACATTTAACTCCTCTTTAAGAAGTTCTATGAATATTAAAGGATCATATGTCTTTTCTGTGTGAAAAGAATAAAACATGTCGCCAAGTGGTTGCCTTACCCTTATGCTTTTTTCTTTTCTAATCTTATGGCCCTTTTCTGCGACTTTTCTTATCTTTTCCATATATGTTTCCAGCTCTTTATTTGTCTTCGACTCGTCTGCTTTTGGCCAGTCTGCCAGATGAACCGATTCGTCTTCTGTAAGGTTTTTATACATCTCTTCAGCTGTAAAAGGTGTAATGGGCGCAAGAAGTTTAGTCAACGTCACTAAAACATGATGTAGAGTGTTTAAAAATTCCATGGAGGAAGCCCTGCTTCTACTTCTCCGAAGATACCAAGTTGACAGATCTTGGACAAAATTATTGAGGAGGTTTATAGAGGAGACCGTGTCATAGGAATCCAGTTTATCTGTCATATTGACAATGAGCTTGTTAAGTAATGAAACTATCCATATATCCAAAATATTTTTTGATGCTTCATGCTTCTCCTGTGGTTTAAATTTATTTAGATCGGCGTATGTAACAAAAAATTTATAAACATTCCATAAAACGAGCAGTAACCCCCTTACTTGATTTCTATAAGATTCTTCTGCGATAAGAATATCCTCGCCTTTCATAACCGGACTTCCTAAAAGATAGAGTCTCAATGCGTCGCCTCCGTATTTTTGAAGCATCTCTTTTGGATCGGGATAATTTTTAAAATTTTTACTCATCTTCCTACCATCTGTACCTAAAATTACTCCAGTTACCGATACATTTTTGAAGGATGGTGACTTATATAAAGCGGCGCCGATCACGTGAAGTACGTAAAACCATGCTCTGATCTGCCCCGTATACTCGGTTATGTAGTCTGGTGGAAAAAATTCCTCAAGTTTTTCTTCTTTGTTGAATGGAAAATGCCTTTCGGCAAACGACGCAGAACCGGCTTCAATCCAGCTATCTAACACTTCAGGTGTTCTTTTTGCCTGTTTTCCACACTTTTTACATGCAATCGTCACCTCGTCTATTTCAGGTTTATGAAGATCGCTTATCTTTTTTCCGCTCGCTTTTTCTAATTCCGCTAGTGAGCCGGGGACAAACCTGTCTCCACATTCACACTCCCACACCGGTACCGGACTTCCCCAATAGCGATTCCGTGAGATATTCCAATCGGGAGCATTTTCCATATTTTTTAAAAAGCGTCCGTGTTTGAAATAAGAGGGATACCAATTTATCTTTTCATTGGTTTTTTTCATGAGAGGCTTTAATATTTGGACGTTTACATACCACGCAGTCAGAGGATTGAAAAAAAGCCGCGTCCCACATCTCCAGCAGTACGCTACGTTATGGGTGTATTGCTCATCCTTATAAATAAGATTTCTTTTTGCAAGATCTTCATTTACTGCTTTATTCGCCTTTAGATAAAACATCCCTCCAAACTGAGGAACGTGGTCTTTTATTACTCCTTCTTCATCGACATGAAATTCTAGTTGGATATTTCCTTTCTGCATTGCATCCAGGTCTTCCTCTCCATATACTGCAAGAGTTACAACTCCAGTTCCCTCTTCTTCGGTAACAAAGTCTCCACCCAAGACGACACCTATTTTTTTTCCCTTGTCAGCTTTGTAAAAATCGTAGTGTGGGACAAACTTTTGACCAACTAACTTACTCCCTTTGATTTTCTCGACAACTGTGTGTTTCGACTCTTTTTTTAACATCTTAAGAGTTTTCTCTCCGAGAATATAATATTCGTTACCCTGTTTTACTTTTACATAGGACAGCTTGGGATTTACAGCGAGCGCAGGAGTTACGATTTTATTCCAAGGGGTGGTAGACCAAGCCAAAAGATATGTGTTTTTTTCGCCCTCCAATTGGTATTTGTAGGTAGTCCCCGACTCAGTCACATCCTTATAGTTATCCGCGTCCATTGCAACTTCGAAGTTAGAAATTGGGGTCGCACAGTGCGGACAGTATAATGAAACCCGAAGTCCTTTGTAGACGTGTCCCTTATCATACATCTGTTTGAAAACCCACATGACCGATTCCATATAGGTTGTATCCCATGTTTTGTATGCGTTTTTAAAATCTACCCATCTTCCTATATGATCTACGTACCATTCCCAGTCAGCAGAAACCTGCAAAACGTATTTTTTACATTCTTCTATGAATTTCTTAATCCCTACTTTTTCTTCAATGTCTCTTTTTCTTTTTATGTTTAATTCACCTTCAACTTTGTTCTCAATCGGCAATCCGTGGCCGTCCCATCCCCATACTCGCCTTACGCGATACCCCTTCATAGTCCAATATCGGCCAAAAAGATCCTTAGGAAGAGATGAAAGAAGAGATCCGTAGTGTGGTGAGCCTGTTACGAAAGGTGGCCCGTCGAGAAATGTCCAAGGCTTATCTTTAGGTTTTTGCTCAATAGATTTTTCAAAAATCTTATTTTTTTTCCAGAATTTAAGTATATTTTCCTCGATTTTTGCAAAATCGGGGACCGCTTCGACAAGCTTAAACATATTTGAAGATTATAGCAAAGATGACTATTTCTTTCTTAGGAATGCGGGAATGTCGAACTCAGAGTCATCGTCAAAGAGTTCTTCTTCAGTAACCTCAGAAGGTTGAGAAAGATCGTTCAGATCTTCTATTTTCTTTTCTTCATCTATGTTATCGCTTTGTTCCAGACGCTCTTCTTTCTTTTGATCAGGTCGGAACCGGAACATCTTAAGCTTTCCCTCATCAAACTTCGTCGCAATAAGGGTTACCCTTATCTGATCCACCATCTTGTCGTCAATTACAGCTCCAAAAATGATATCTGCGTCGGGGTCAACGGTTTTCGCAATGATGGAAGCTGCTTCGTCTACTTCGCTCATTGATAAATCTGGCCCACCGACAATATTGAAAAGCACTCCTTTTGATCCTTCAATCGAAACATCAAGAAGCGGGGAAGAAATAGCTTGACGGATTGCCTCCATGGCACGTTTATCACCACTTCCCACACCTATTCCCATGAGAGCTGTCCCTGCATTTTTCATAATTGTTTTTACATCTGCAAAATCGACGTTAACCAGTCCTGGAATCGTAATAAGTTCGGCAATTCCTCTTACGCCCTGATGAAGTACTGAATCTATCTTTTTAAATGCATCAATAATTGAAGTCTTTCGGTCGACTACCTGAAGAATTTTTTGATTGGGAACAATGATAAGAGTATCTACCTTATCCTGAAGGTTTTGAGTTCCCTGCTCGGAAAGTACTTTCCGCTTCGCCCCTTCAAATTCAAACGGCTTAGTGACAACCGCGACCGTAAGAGCTCCTGTTTCCTGCGCGATCTCTGCGATTATCGGAGAGGATCCTGTTCCGGTTCCCCCTCCTTCTCCGCAGGTAATAAAGATCATGTCTGCCCCCGCAAGCTCTTCCTGAAGTTTTTCTCTTGATTCTTCTGCAGCTTGCTGACCTATATCAGGATCTCCTCCTGATCCCAAACCCCGGGTAAGATTTTCACCAATTTGAATTTTTGTTTCAGCTTTGTTATGAAGAAGCGCCTGAGCGTCTGTGTTGACAACAACGAACTCCACCCCAGGAATTCCTCCATCATTGATCATTGAAGAAATTGCATTCCCGCCACCGCCTCCAACACCTATGACCTTTATCTTTGCAGGTTGTCCCGCTCGTGGTTTAACTAACATGTTATGGTATAAATTGTTTGACCAGATTCTTGACTTTTCCTATGGAACTTTCTATCGAAAAATCTTTGAAAATTTTATTGAATTTTTTTATGCCCGATTCGTACCCTATTATATTTTTTCTCCCCCATAAAATCAAACCAACAGTAGAAGCATATTCCGGTTCCAGAACTTCGTCAAGAAGTCCTATTACTTTAGTCGGAATTCCGAGACGAATTGGAAGACCAATGACTTTTCTTCCGGTTTCAATCATACCGATTGTATGAGCTCCTCCTCCGGTTACTACCAAACCTGATGGGATGTTTTGACCGAAACCGCTTTTTTCAATCTCTTCACCTATTAGTCGGTAAATCTCTTCCAAACGTGCTCCGATAATATTATCAATTAATGTTTTGGGAGAAACATCACTTACGTCTTCCGGCAAATTCAGCTCATTGAGGGCGAGAGAATCCGGCTTTTTCTGATCTTTTCCTTGTGAAAGCTTTAAGGTCTTACTGAGAAGTAATTTAATTTTTTCCGCTGACTCCAACGAAACTCTAAGCCCTACTGCAATATCATTGGTCACATGTCGTGCGCCTACAGGAATCGAGCTTGAGTATGAAAGTGCGCCGTCAGCATATAAGCAAATATCGGTCTTTCCGCCGCCTATGTCTACTAAAACGACACCAAGTTCTTTTTCTGTATCGGTAAGAACCGCTTCTGCCGAGGCTAATCCTGAAAAAATAAAGCCGTCATTTTCAATTCCCAGATCAGAAAGACATCTGTCAATATTTTTAAGATTTGTTATTGAGGCGGTAATCAAATGAGTGTCAACCTCCAATCGTACTCCGCTCATTCCCGCTGGATTTTTAATTCCGGATTGCCCATCTACCATGTATTCGCGCGGAAGTACTTCGATGATCTGTCTTGTCGTAGAAAGTGATATTGCACGTGCAGCTTCAACTACTCGTTCTACATCAGTTTCGTTTATATCTCCCTGGGGATTTGAGACTGCCACTACTCCGTGTGAGTTGAGAGAGGAAATATGTGGACCGCCGACCGAGGCAAACGCGTGAGTAATCTTATGTCCTGCCATCCGTTCTGCCTTTTCTACGCTTTCCTCAATCGCATTAGTTACCTGATCTATATCGATAATAAGACCACGCTTAACTCCGCGCGATTTTGTAGAGTTGAAACCGATTACGCGGAGATCTTCCTCGTCATTTGTTTGTATCGCAACCACCGTTGCTATTTTTGTGCTCCCAATGTCAATTCCACAAATTAAGTTTTCGGCCATATATTACTGTAATGTGATGATAGGCTTGTCAAAACGAAAATCAAGCATTTTGAAATCACGACCTTCGATCTTAAACTGGCGAATAAGGGTTTCCAATTCATAATCTTGTTCGGCAGTACTTTTTTCTGTCGTGAAAAAAATCATTTTATTTTCTAACTGTAATCGTATCATATTGAAGCCGTTAATATCAATACTTAGAATCTTCAGTCCTAGCTCTTGTGTTTTCTTGAGGAAATGAAGCGCAGTAAGTATATCTTTAAGGTCTAATACGTCTCCTGTCTGGAATGCCGAATAATGAAGTTTTTGGTAGTAGTTTATGATGGGGACGTTGCTTTGCTTACTTTTTGTTTTAAGGAGAATCCTTCCTCTCGGGGAGAGCGCAAAATAGCCTTGATCTACAGCCAGTAGAGAAACTGATTTATCTGTCTCAATTTGAATCTTCAAGGTATCGGGATATTTCTTTTCAACCTGAACCTTCTTTACCATAGGATTATTTTCAAGAAGAGTTCTTTGCACTTCGCCCTCTTGAAGTAAAAAAAGACTTTTGTGATAGTAATTTTCTATACCTAATACTTTTGGACCTTCCTGAGAAGAGGAAAGTTCAACTTTTGTAATCTGGAGTGCAAAAAAAATGCAGTACAGTATGATGCTCGTTAAGAAGAAGGTGAGAAGAAAAAAAATGTGAACTCGTTTAATTTTTGAGAATTTCTTTTGCGATTGTTCTGGCAGCATTTTCTTTGTAGAGTTTTTTTAAATTTCTAAAATTCGACTTATATTTCGCAAGGTTTTGGAATATCGCATTTATTATGCTCAAAAGATTTTCGCTCTTCTCAGTCTGATTAAATATCTCCCCCACTCCTGCATCTTTGAAGATTTTAGCCTGTTTTTGTTGTTCTTTTTCAGCAGACCATGGAAGCGGAATAAATACAGCAGGTTTTTCAAGCGATACAAGCTCAAAAAAAGTATTTGCTCCAGCACGTCCAACAACAACATCAGCCAACGAATAGACATAACCTACTTCTTCTTCGGAAAAGTGCTTAAAAACAAAATATTGATTTTTTAACTCTTCTGGAAGTTTGCTTTTTTTCTCCAGTAGTCGCTCAAAATCATTGTATCGTCTCGTATCACCCACTTGATGTATAACAGTGTATTTTTTCAAGAGTCTCGCTAATAAGTTTTCGATATGTTGATTAATGCTATGTGATCCGAGCGACCCTCCTGTTACGTATAATACAACTTGTTCTTTTTGTAGAGGAAAAGGTTTCTTTAAAATCAGTGAGACGGCTTTTCGTATGGGATTACCCGTCAAACGCACTTTTTCTGAGGGAAAATAAGTTTTAGTCTCCGGAAAAGAAATGAAAATTTTCTTAGCAAATTTCCCTATAAATTTTGTAGCTTTTCCTGGGATGCTGGTTTGCTCGTGCAAATATACTGGGATGTCAAAAATACGCGCCCAACATGCTATTGGAACCGCAAGATAGCTTCCAAATGTTAGTACGATATCAGGCTTTTCTTCACGAATTATCTTATATGCTTGATAAAAACCAAAGGGAATTTTAAAAAAACTAAAAAGATTTAGAAATGACAAGCTCCTTCCTGTCGTTATCGGTATAAATTTTACTTTTCTTTTCGCAATCTCTTTAAATTCAAAGGAAAGCGTTTGCTCTTGCTCGAGTGCGTACTTTCGGCCAACAAACACCAGCTCATGTCCACGCAACTCTTCAATTACTGCAAGGGCTGGCGTGACGTGACCGCCTGTAATAAGAATCTTCATGACGTAATTATTGTACCGTAAACTTCTTTGATTTTTTTGCGACATTTAAAAGTATTCCTAAGAGCGCAAAAGAAACGAGAAGATTTGATCCTCCATATGAAATAAAGGGCAATGGAACTCCTGTTAACGGCATCAGTCCTACCACTCCACCAAGGTTGATTATTATCTGAAGCGCGAAATAGGCAAAAATTCCTCCGGTAAGGAGTCTTCCATATCTGTCAGGAGCACCTGCAGAAACGCGATACACATAATACATGAGAGTAAAAAAAACAAAGATTAAAAGAAATCCACCAATAAAGCCAAACTCTTCACCGATAATTGCAAAAATGGAGTCGGTATGAGCTTCCGGGAGGAATAGGTATTTTTGACGGGAGGCGCCAAAACCCTGACCAAGTAATCCACCATTACCCAGCGAGATCAATATTTGATTTACATGATATCCAATACCTAAAGGGTCACTCGATGGGTCAAGAAACGCGCTCAGCCGCCTGAAGCGATAAGGAGAGGTTTTTATGAGCAGCAAAAATCCTGCAAATGAAACCGGGAGAAGGAGAAATAAATATGAAAGTTCAACTCCGGCGAGAAAATAAATGATGATGCTTAGTGCGAAAACTATTATTGCGGT
This sequence comes from Candidatus Roizmanbacteria bacterium RIFCSPLOWO2_02_FULL_40_13, assembly GCA_001789965.1. Lineage (GTDB taxonomy): Bacteria > Patescibacteriota > Microgenomatia > UBA1406 > GWC2-37-13 > 2-01-FULL-40-42. The sequence continues at coordinate 152,436 of MGBA01000021.1, read as the reverse complement.
ACCCATATCTGGCTGAAGTATAATCAGAAAGATCAAGGCCCCAAGAAGTGTCACGAAAGAGAAAAAGCGTTTCCGCTCCCTGTGGATAAACCAAGAAGATAAATATACGATAACGCTGAATTTTGCAATTTCAGTTGGTTGAAAATTGATAATACCCAAATCAAGCCATCTCCTTGCTCCTCCGGCTTGAGTTCCAAGGCCCGGTATGAGGACGACGATGAGAAGTATAATGGTCATCATCATCAAGGGAAATGAAAGATAGTAAAATTTATGGTAATCGAAAAAAGATAAGAAAAACATAACTCCGATTCCCAAAGCTATCCAAAGAAACTGAAGTTTGAAATAATGGAAGCTGTTCCCTACCTCACTAAAACTTTTTACAGACGAAGCCTCAAATACAAAGAATAAACCAATAAATGAAAGCGTGAGGGGGATAAATATCAAAGAGGATAGTTTTTTTGCTCTTACTTCCTTTTTTATCCTCATTACATCATTCTAGCGGGAAATTCGCTTAATCTCAATTAGCCCGATAAGTTTAGTAAAATTAATCAAAACATGACTAGTAAAACTACCGATCAGTTACGACGAGCCCACCCTCGATTTATCTATCAAGCGTACTCAGCTGTAAAAAAAGATCATCGGCTGGAAGTGTCGTATAAGTATAAAACCGAACCTGACTTTTCATTCACCCATGTTATAACTTTGCCGTCGCGGGAACAGTTTGACGATCAACAGGTTCAAAATCTTATTTTTCATATAGGACTTGTCATTGGAATCAGTTACTGGAAGGCGACATGTTCGCCCGCTTTTCATATTGAAGCCGGCAATCTTGAATCGCGTCAAATCGACTGGTTGAAAGATCTTTTGTTAAACGGATTAGGAGAGTTTTTTTACCTTAACGCCATCGACTTTACTATTCCCGGCTTTCTCACGATTACTTCAAACTCAGAAAAAGCACTCTTTCCTGTGGAAAAATGGAAAACCACAAAGAAAGACCTTATACTTGTAGGAGGAGGTAAGGAATCAGTCGTTACGCTTGAAGTACTAAAAGAACTTTCTCATGAGAAAAACACGTTTCATGTAGGATCTGACCCTGCAGTAGAAAAAACAACAAAAAATGCAGGATTTACTGATAATCTTAAGGCTTCGTCTACGATAGACCCTCTTCTTTTAAAGCTAAATAATAACGGCTATCTTAATGGCCACACCCCCTTTTCAGCTTTTCTTGCATTTATGGGAATCTGCACAGCTGCGCTAAACGGCTTTACTAATGTGATTGTTTCCAATGAAAGAAGCGCAAATGAAGAAAGTGCGATATTTAAAGGTGTTTCTATTAATCATCAGTATTCAAAAAGTTACAAATTTGAGAAAAAATTTCGAGAATATATATCTACTTTCATCACGGCAGATGTAAATTATTTTAGTTTTTTGAGACCTCTTTACGAACTTCAAATTGGAAAGATGTTAAAAAACTACCCCCAACAGTACTTATCGTTTAGAAGTTGTAATGTCGGCATGAATGAAGATCTCTGGTGTAAAAATTGCGCAAAATGTGCATTTGCATACCTTACTCTTTTTCCATTCATCTCCTACGATAAACTTATGACTATCTTTAATGAAGATCTCTTTGCAAAAAAGGAACTTACTGGGTATTTTTATAAATTGACGGGTCTTGCTAAAAGCAAACCTTTTGAATGCGTGGGAACTAAAAAAGAATCCATATTAGCAGTACTTTTAAGCAATCAGGCATATGAAAAGCAGAATCTTACAAAACCTATTTTATTTGAAGAGCTAACCGCGAAGGTCGAAGCACAAAATCAAACTCCTCTTGAAGATTTAAAACATGAAGTTTTGAATGGTTGGGATAAACAAAATTTTCTACCATTAGAATTTGCCGAAATCCTAAAAAAGGAAGTCACAAATAATCTATGAAAAATCTTTCTGCGAAAAAAGTATTAATTCTAGGATACGGTAGAGAAGGAAAAAGCACGCACAAATTTCTCTCGAAGTATTTTCCTGATGTGAAGATCTCGGTTGCCGATGAACAGGAGCTTTCACCCACTCCTCTCGGAGTAGAAAACAAATATACCGGTAAAGACTACCTAAAGCATCTATCAGAGTTTGAACTGGTTATTAAGTCACCCGGAATACCAACACGTCTTCCTGAAATTCAAAAGTATCTAAAAGAGAATGGAAAAATAACCTCTCATATGAATCTTTTTTTTGAAAATTATTCCGGTGTCGCAATCGGTGTAACCGGATCGAAAGGGAAAAGTACCACTTCGAGTCTCATTCACACCATTTTAAAAGAAAAGTATGATGACGTTCGTTTTGGCGGCAATATCGGACTCCCGGCTTTAGATCTTATTAATGATTCCAACGACTCGACAATTTTTGTACTTGAACTCTCAAGTTTTCAACTTGAATATATTTTATATTCACCTCATATCGCGGTTCTTCTTGATATTTTTCCGGGGCATCTTGACGTTCACCCTTCTTTTGAAGACTATGTAGCGGCAAAAAGAAATATTTTGACGTTCCAAAAAAAAGAAGATTTCATGATTTACAATCCAAAACATAGCGAAGTTGATAAATTCATCTCGGAATCCCAGGCGACAAAATATACCTACTCTTCCGAAGATCAATCGACCAATTGTTTTATAAAAGACGAAAATATTTACTTTAAAAACGAAGAGGGAGAAATCTCAATAATGCCAGTTAAATCTATCCCTCTTATTGGCCATGGCAATTTGGAAAATACGCTTGCCGCAGTACTTGTTTTAAATCTTTTAGGTGTTTCGAAAAAGCAGATTCAAAAAGGAATTGCCAACTTTAAACCTTTGGAGCATCGACTCGAATTTGTTGCTGAAAAAAACGGAGTTAGGTATTATGATGATTCAATTGCTAGTGTTCCGGAAGCGGCTATTCATGCGATACAGGCACTTGGAAATAAAGTAGAGACTCTCATTGCTGGCGGGCATAATAGAAATCAGGATTTGAAAAAATTAGTAAAAACAACCGCACAAAGCCAAATCAAAAATCTTATTCTTTTTCCTGAAACCGGAAAGCTCATGGAAAAAGAAATGAAAAAAGAAAGAACTGACATCTCAACTTACCATGTAAACTCTATGAAAGAAGCAGTTCTTAGAGCTTCCGAGGTTAGCTCACCCGGTACCATTTGTCTTCTTTCACCTGGCTCGCCGAGTTTTGGTTTATTTAAGAATTTTGAAGATAGGGGAGCTCAATTTAAAGAAGAAGTAAAAAAACTTTCCTAATTACCTCATTACCGCAAACATTAGACCAAAAATAGCAAAAAGGACCGATAAAATCCAAAAACGCATTACAATTTTTGGTTCCTCCCAACCTTTGTACTGTAAATACAAATGAAGCGGTGCAACGGGAAATGCTTTTTTCTTCATAAACCGTTTGCTCATAAGTTGAACGAATGAACTCGCTATTTCCACAACAAAAATTCCACCCATGATAGAAAGAGTAAAGGCCTTCCCAAGAATAAGACCGATGACTGCAAACGTTGCTCCAAAGGAAAGAGCTCCAGTATCACCAAGATACAGACGTGCCGGCCAGATATTAAAGTAAAGAAACGCGATAAGGCCACCGAGCCAAATAGCAATAAAAAGAGAGGTTGGGACGTCAAGAATAGAACTTGAAATAATCCAGAATCCTGCAAGTGCAATAAGAAGAACGCCTGAGGCTAGACCGTCTAATCCATCAGTCACATTAACTGCGTTAGCGAAAGCAACGATTATAAACGTCGAAAAGATCAAGTAAAAATAAGAGAGCTCAAAGACTCCAAAAAAAGGAATGTGAATGATGTCTATTTTTAACTCTTGGAATAACCAGTAAGAAATAATAAAGGCAAGTACGGTCTCAAAAATTAGTTTATGTCTGAGTCGCAACCCAAAAAACTGGTCTTTTTTCCAAAAAAATATTTTGCTCAGATCGTCATATACTCCTAATAGGGCAAAGCTGATGAACGTAAAAAGAATAATTTTAATTTCTGCGATAACCGATGGGTAGTTAGACTGAATCGGACGATCAAAAAACACAAAAAGAAGGAGTAGAAAGGCATAAAGGAATACTGTGGTGACAACAGTTAACACTCCACCTCCTACTGGCGTACCTGCTTTATGAGAGTGAAACTTGTCAAAAACCGGCGTAGCCTTATTAAACGCGTCCTTTGTCTGTTGATGAGCTCTCTGAAACTTAAGTTTGTATAAAAAATCAATAAAAGGCACGATCAGTGCTGCATTTAATGCAAAGGATATGAGAAGTGCGAAAAAATAAACTGACATAGTTTGAAAAACTTACGATCCCCAAAACATGAGAATTCTGGGAATGAATATGATACTTGCAATTGTGAATGAACCGATTGCGAAAATAAGCATTGCAGCTGCCGATACGTCTTTTGCTATTTTTATGTCTTCGCGTATTTTTTTATCGATTGCGTCGGTAGTGGCTTCTATTCCCGTATTTATAGTTTCTATTACGAAACCCATTGTGATAAGAGTTATGATCGTTAAAAACTCCCCATATGAAATTTTAAAAAGCCATGCTCCGAGAAGACTAAGAATTGATAGAGTGATATGAATTTTATAATTTGGCTGCGTCCTGATAACCCAATGGAGACCTTCTAATGCATGCTTGATACTTATGGAGTGTCGCTTTATCATAATAAAAATTCTTTTCTATTGTAGCATATCTAAACTTTTTTTATATTCCCGCCTAGAGCTCGGATTTTTTCCGGAAAATCCTCGTATCCGCGCTCCAGCGTTGACGCTCCCTCAACGATTGACTCCCCATTCACAATAAGAGAAGCGATGGCAAGGGTTGCACCTGCTCGTAAATCCGTTATATGAAGTACTCCATTATGAAGAGCCTGCTGACCTTTTATTTGTATTGCTTGTCGGTGCTTCCGATTATTCTGATAGTTGAAGTGGTAAAACTTTTCAGGATTTGAAACTTTTTTATCGATAAATTCTATATCTGCTCCTAGTTTTTTCAATTCTTCGACGTATCCAAATCGTCCTTCAAAAACCCGCTCGTGAATAGTTGATGTTCCAGACGCCTGAGTCATAAGAACCGCCCAAGTAGATTGCCAATCGGTCATAAATTTGGGATGTGCGTCGGTCACAATACTTACCGGTTTAATCTCTTTTTTGTAAAAAAAGCGGATACGATTGTCAGAAAGATTTTCTACTCCAGCTCCGGTCTCTTTTAACGCATCGATAAATGAACTAAGAACTGCCTCTGAGATAGGACCAACCGTGATGTCTCCTTTTGATGCGATTGCAAGTATTGCAAACGTCACTGCTTCATTTCGATCAGAAGGAATTCTGTAAGGTTTTTGCTGGACAAGTTTTTCAACGCCTTCGATTGTAATTCTTTTACCTTTTCGTATGATTTTTGCGCCAGCTTTATTTAAGAAAGAAGTAAGCCAATCGATTTCAGGCTCAAGAGCGGCATTATCTATTACTATCTTTTTATTTCCCAAGACTGAAAGAAGAATTAGAAGCTCTGTGCCTGTATGGGTTTGCTTCTCAAACTTGTAAGAACCTGAAGGGAGCTTTGGCATGGTCGCTTTGTAATAGCCGTTTTTCGAATCATACGCGACCTTTATACCAAGACTTCTCATTCCTTTCGTGATTCGTGCAATTGAACGCTCCCCAATACGGCAGCCTCCGGGATTGGGGATATAGCACTCTTTAAAGCGGTGAAGAAGCGGGGCGAATAATAAAAATGAAACTCTGATCTTTGAGGCGTGAAGAAGATCTACTCTATTACTGGTTAGTTTGGAACTGTCAATCTCTAGGGTGTTTTTTTCAGTAAATTCCGCATGGGCTCCCAGTTTTGTAATCAAATGGACGAGTTCGATCACATCGTTAATACGAGGAACATTCTGAATTACCACTTTTGAGTCAAAAAGAAGCGCCGCGATTATTGCTTTTAGGGCAACATTTTTTGCACCTGAGAGAACAACTTCGCCCTTTAATGTATTTCCTCCTCGAATTACTAATGCGTCTTCCATACTTATTGTTTTACTACAACTTCTTCCTTAAGCTCAACTCCAAATTTTTCTTTTACTTTTTGCTTCATGGTTTGAATAAGTTTTGCAAGATCATCCGGGCTTCCCTCTCCTTGATTGATCACGAAGTTTGCATGCTCAGGCGAAATAGTAAAGTTTCCGAGCTGGTATCCCTTTAATCCCGATTTGTCAATAAGATTTCCTGCAGACTGCGTCTCTACGTTTATTTCCTTCATCTCCTCCTTTGTGATGTTTTGAAAGAAACAGCCGCTTGAGGCAACTCCGTGAGGCTGCGTTTTGAATCGATACTCTTTTGATTCCTCAGCTCTTTGTTTAACTACTGAAGGTTTCTCTTTTTTTAAACGAAAAACCGCGTTAAGAACTATTTCTTTTGTTTTTTGAATAGTACTGTAATCGTAAGCGAAATCAAAATATGCCTTGTCTACTTCTCTAACTACTCCGTCAGGAGATAACAAAGTTGCAGAAATAAGCGGATCGCCAAAATAACATTCGGGGTGAGTCCATTTTGAATTCATGTAAAGAGCCCCTCCAACCGTCCCCGGAAGACCAAGATGATACTCTAGTCCCTCATAGCCTGCTTCAATATTCTCATTTATCAGCTTTGTCACCGGATACCCTGAGGAAACCTTTAAGTCAACCGTTGTCTCTGTTTCAGCAACAACTTCACTCTTCATATAGAGGTTTTTAATAACCAAACCTTTTATTTCTTTTGCTGTAAGTGCAATATTTGAACCTCCTCCTATGACGAAAAGAGGAATGCTTTGCTCATTCGCATATTTCACCGCGTCTATTAGATCTCCCTTTGATTTTGCAATAAAAAAACTCTCTGCTTTTGCTCTCATACGAAGTGTGTTGTGGGGAAACAAATCTACCTGCTTTTGAACCATATTGTTTTGCATATTTGGGCTTATTTGACAGTATTTTTTAACAGTTTAATTATATCACCTGAGAGGGTATAAATGTCTCCCGCTCCCATCGTAAAAACGACTTGATTGTCAGCTAATACCCCTTTTAATTTTGCAAGCAGATCTTCTTTCGACTCTACCGCAATAACGGTTTCTGATCCCAGTTCTTTTGCTCTCTGCTCTATATCTTTAACGGATACATTAAACTCCTTTTTCTTTTCGCGGGCAGAAGAAAAAATCGGAAATACAAAAGCTTGATCTGCCTTTGAAAGAGCTGTGGCGAATTCCGGAAGCAATGCTTTTGTACGGGAGTATGTGTGAGGTTGAAAAGCAATAACGATTTTATGTTTGGGAAAACGTGAACGGGTCGCCTCTATAACTGACTCTATCTCTGCAGGGTGATGGGCGTAATCATCAAATAGATATGTTTTATTAACATAAAACTTCTCTTCGAATCTTCGTTTTACCCCTGAAAAATCCTTTATGGCTGCTCTTATCTTATCGCTCTCAAATCCCAGTTGTCGAAGCGTTGCATAAACGCCAGCTGCATTTGAAACGCTCTTCCGGCCGAAAAGTTTAATACTAAATATTCCTTGTGGGGCGCCATTCTCAAAAAGCTCAAACTCCGTATGATCGGGTGATTTTAAAATATCCCCTATTCGTATATGAGCTTCCGTGTCAAACCCATAGGTCGTATATGAGTCCTTTGGAAATTGCGAAACTACATCCATAAGATTCGTATCGTCAGCGCACACAGTTAACTTCCTTCCTTTAAAGAACTTCGCAAATTCTTTTTTTACATCGTCCAGTGTTGCAAAAACATCAGGATGGTCAAAATCTATGTTAGTAACGAGAATGTGAGTGGGTCTGAGATGTAAAAACTTCACGGTTTTATCTTTTGGAGGATCCACAGCGTACTCGTCAGCCTCTATAACAAAATAGTCTTTCTTACCATAATCCCCTCCTTCATATCCTGAAAAGGAAGGAGCGCCTACCATATAACTCGGTGAAACGCCAAGTCTGATTAGTGCGTAGGTAAGTAGAGAGCTGGTAGTTGTTTTTCCATGCGTTCCGGTTACAGCAATACGGGTTTTAAAAAGATCCATGAGCTTCCCGAGAAGCTCAGCCTGATTTATTACTACTATTCCTTTTTCTTTTGCGAGTTTTACTAAAGGATTATCAGCTCCTCCATGAGCTGCTGAGTAAACAAGAAGATCAACATCCTCAGGAAAATTTTTACTATCGAAGCCAATTAAGTATGAAATATTATGTTTTTTGAGAAGTTCATCTGTAATTTGAGGTTCGTCAACGTCAACTCCCGTTACAGATTTTCCCATTTTTAAGAAGATAACAGCAAGCCCTGCCATTGCTACTCCCTTTATTCCTATTAAAAATATATTGTGCTTATTGGATAAATCCATGCTTGATTATAACTAAATAGTATTAATTGAAGCGTTACTCTTCAGGTTGCCCATCCTTGATCGATTTCCACTCTCCACCAATCACCCTAAGAAGACTTGCGCCACGCCATTTTCTATCTAAAGTTGTATCGAGAGTCCAAGGTTCTTCTAATAATTGAGGATCAAACAATTCTTCAAGAAGCTCCTCCCTATAAACTTGCTTATCGAATTTAACCTTATCCTCTGATTGAGGATCCCTTCTTCTAACGACTACTTGTCCGTCTTTCTGATCTAATGAAACTTCGTATGAAAAAAGAAGGCCTTCATATAGAAACTCTACAGTTTCTCCTGCTAGCAATTTACTAATGTCCACATGGTTGGGGTCTCTACTTAAAACAGCGCTTCCTCCATCGTGAACGAGTCGTCCTGGATTTCTAGAAATAAATCTCACTTCTCCATTGGAATTGTATACGACAATCAATTCTTCAAAGGGGTGAGTTTTCGATTTTTTATAACCTTGATAGCGAATCTCCCCGGGCTTAACCAAACCATTTCCTGAATTAAACCATAGCGTAGCCTGATCCCAGTAATTTTCACCATTTTGGTCAATAGAGATTGGCACGTATACTCCATTCCGCAACTCAAAGGAAGTCTCAGCCTGAATATCCGTGCCTGTAAATTCTTTTCCATTTCTCGGCAATCCATAATATCTTCTCGTTATACGAGGAGCGCCAGGCCTCCCAAGAATGTGGAAAAATTGTTCCGGTACTATAAAAACGTTATCGGGATTCGCTCTAACTATTGGTAGGCTATAAATATGTTTTTCAAATAAAGTTGGCCATTGTTCTAGACTTTCTTTCTCACGATCTAACATGCCTATATTATACTATGAGATATGTCTTGAGGCTAATCGAGTTTTAAGTGGACTTTGAGTACTAAAGTTGGTTCAGGATGGTAAAATCTACCTTCTTTGTCTTTAAATCCACGATTTTAGCCACGATTCCTACTCTATTCTCTTTATTGAGAAGATTCCAGTAGAACTTTGCTATTTCATTTGCGCTTTCACCTAATGGAACGATGTAAGGCTCCGAGTCAAAGGACGGCAGTGGATTTCCGTCTTCTTTGTAGGTGTGAATACAGTGACCCATTCCCTTTTCGATTTCTTTGGAAAACGTAAAGTATTGGCGTATAGGCTCAGGAGAATCTTCTCTTCTTATAATGCCGAATGTAAACTCAGGCGTTTCTCGAAGCTTTACGACTCCAGATATCCTAGGTGTGTAATTTGGCTCGTCAGACTCATATGTCCGTGATTTGAGCGATTCCTCCATTGTTTGCTGTTTACTAAGGCCGTTTGCAATGGTGTCTATCTGATCGCCATTTGAGACTATATGCGAGTCGCCGACCTGAACCAAGGCATTGTAGATTATAAGGCTGGGATCCTCTACTTTGCTCTCGTCAAAAGGGACGGTCCTGACCACATTATCTTGCTCCACAAGTATCCTATTTCTTGAATTTTCACTTCTGCCCATGACCCAATAGACCTGCACAGCAGAATCACCGGATTTATTAAGCCCCATGACTATTCCCCTTCCAGAATAAGAGTTTTTTCTGAGTCTCTCCACGTTTTTAGAGATATCGTTCTTCATATGTAGATTAGTATATTATAAAGGTAGAAGTTCATTCGGACAATTTGACACTAGCAATGTTTCTATAGTTGTGAGATAATGTACTATTCTTAGGAAGGAATTAGCACTCGCATTATCCAATAATCAGTTCGCTTAACTTCATTAATAAGAATACGAAAGGTGGTGATTATATATGGATAAGAAAAAACTATTTGTAGGAAGTTTACCGTGGTCTCTTAGTAGCCAATCCTTAAAAGACTTGTTTTCTCCTTTTGGTGAAATCGTTGACGTAGTAGTCATTTCAGACAGCGCAACAGGAAGATCTAAAGGTTTTGGTTTCGTAACATTTTCTACTGAAGAATCTGCTGATAAAGCTCAGAAAGAAATGAACGAAAAAGAAGTTGAAGGACGAAATATTATCGTTAACTTTGCAAAACCAAGAGAAGAAAGACCAGGTGGTGGTGGAGGCGGTTTCCGAAGAGATAATTTTGGAGGTGGCCGAAACAACAACTTTCGTAAAAACCGAAGATAAACCGCTTTAGAAAAGAAAATTAATATCCTGTTTCATTTGTAGAACCAGGTGCTTTATACATATTCCCTCCGGATTTTCCGGACATAAGGTAATATATACCGTAGTATACGATACCTCCTATGACGACGTATACTAACACCCAGAACCACAAAGGTTTTTTTCCGTAACCTTTAGATCCTGCCATGGAAAAAAGAATAATCAATTCCTTTCCGGTTGTCAATCAATTACTATTCGACTTTAGGTCTTTTCTATGGTATACTTATTACAGAGTTACGATACTGACATCGGTCAAGAAGAAAACTTCAGTTTAATCCTTCACCTACTCACTATTAAGACTCCCATAAAGTTACGAGAACTAATCTATTTGTATTATTCATATGAGATATTCTAATAATCGCAGTCAAAGAACCGGAGGCGGAAACCACTTCAGAGGTGGACGTCCAGGCGGATTCAAAGGCCGATCTACTGGTGGATTTAGAGGCAATTCTAATGGTTTCCGAAGAAGTCCTTCACGGGCTGCCCGTTTTAGTGCAAGAGCATTTAATCCTTCTCATTTAGTGTCTCAGGCTACAGCTCCTCAAGAAGAAAAAGAGTATGTAGCTACTCATTCTTTCGAAAGCCTTCCTGTTAACGAAGATCTTAAGAAAAACATTCTTCAAAAAGGATACACTTCGCCTACTCCGATTCAAGACCAGACAATTCATAAAATACTTGAAAATAAAGATGTTATCGGAATCGCAAATACCGGAACCGGCAAGACCGCTGCTTTTCTCATTCCTTTAATCGATAGAGTTTTAAAAAACAGAAGTACGAAGGTTCTTATAGTTACACCGACAAGGGAACTTGCGGCGCAAATTAAAGAAGAACTTTTTGAGTTTACAAAAAATCTCCGGATCTATTCGGCATTAGCTATAGGTGGAGTAAACTCACGACCCCAAATACAAGACCTTCGAAGAGATCCAAATTTTGTGATCGGCACGCCTGGGCGACTCAAGGATCACGTACTGACCCACAGAACTTTGGATCTTTCGAAGTTTACCGTGGTGGTCTTAGACGAAGCAGATCACATGGTTGATATGGGATTTATTGATGACATAAAATTCTTAATTTCACGAACTCCGCAAAGCCGACAATCTCTTTTCTTTACCGCGACAATCGGTGAGAAGGAAAAAGAGGTATTGAAAGCCTTTGTCAAAGATCCGGTTACTATTTCTGTGAAAACAAAAGATACGCTGGAAAATATTTCACAAGAGGTCGTAAAAACCATCGATCGATCAAAAAAAGTAGATCAACTACATGATTTGCTCAATCAGAAAAACTTTGATAAGGTGCTAATTTTTGGAAGAACCAAGTGGGGAGTCCAAAGACTTTCAGAGGAACTGATAAAAAGAGGATTTAAAGCAGGGGCTATACACGGAAACAGATCGCAGTTTCAAAGGCAAGCAATCTTGCAAAAATTTAAAAGAGACGAGATTCAGATTTTACTTGCGACAGATGTTGCTGCACGCGGACTCGATATTGATGATGTAAGCCACGTCATAAACTATGATATGCCCGCTACATATGAAGACTACATTCACCGGATCGGAAGAACCGGTAGAGCGCACAAATCAGGAACCGCGCTTACTTTCGTAGATTAACTCTCTTTACGCGTAGGATCTTTTTGCGTGATATGAATTCGTCAGAGCCTCTTCGTCTTTTGGATCAATGATATTTACCACGATCCCTTGTCCTTCCACGTCTTTTCCGTTCATTTCTTTCTGAGCCTTTTTGGCATCAGCTTCTTTTTTAAATGTTACAAATCCAAAGCCTTTAGATCTTCCGGTGCTACTTTCTGGGATAATAGACGCATCGGTGATTTTGCCGAATGAAGTAAATAATCGCTCTAATGAAAAACTACTGAGTGAAGAGGGAAGATTTCCAACGAATAGTTTGTTTTTTGTCATAAGCGTGCATATATTATCTCACTTTTTATTACAATAATCAATATGAATAAAATGATAATTGTTCTTTTAGTCGGAGTTCTTATTGTCATCGCCGTAGTACTGAACAGCCGCAATGCTTCACAAAAGACAGAGCCTGTGGTACCATCTACTATGCAAAACGAAGACAAACTTAAAGTCGAAGATGTAAAAGAAGGTACTGGAGAAGCTGTCAAAAAAGGCGACATTATTGTCATCCACTACAGCGGTACTTTAGAAAATGGACAGAAGTTTGACAGCTCCTACGATAGAGATGAACCATTTGAAACTCAGATTGGAGTAGGGAATGTGATTCAGGGATGGGACGAGGGAGTAATCGGGATGAAGATCGGTGGAAAAAGAAAACTTACGATTCCTCCATCAATGGGCTATGGAGATCAAGCAACGGGAAGCATTCCACCTAACTCAACATTAATCTTCGATCTCGAACTCCTCTCCATTAAACCCCAGTAGTCTACTTCGAAAAAGCTTTATGAGTCAGGGTGATATCTAGCAATAATTCCGGAGTTGCCAAGTACATGTCTCTGATTGCTTACGGTTAGATCGACTACTTCCTTTTTGTTTTTAGGACCATACTCAATGTGTGCTTTTGGCTCATCTCTTAATTTTGGTCTTTTTTTGTAATCCTTCACTAGAATTCGCAATCCTCTTGAGAAGGTAACTACCGTTGCCCCAGAAGGTATATGTAAAGTATTAGTTTTTCTATTTAAATAAGCTTTTTCTCCAGCTCTACCGACTCCTTCTGTTTTAAATATTACTTTTCTACCACGGGGGAAACGAAGACTTGTTGCCATGGCTACAATAGTAGGAATAATCAATGGAGTCAAAATGGAGTTGATAAATGAGGGGTTTTCACCTCTGTGACGCTCTGCCATAAAAGTGTAGAATACCATTTTCAGGAAAAAAAATCAATCTCTCGGAGCTACAGCTGTAAAAATAGTTTTACTTTTTGGAGGTGACGTATTTATAGACTAACGAAGCAAGAATTGCTCCTAAGAATGGTCCAATAGTATAAAGTGAAAAAAGAGTTGGAGTCAGTCCCCCACCACGAAATGAATTAACTATCATGGGTCCAACTCCTACTGCAGGATTATACGCTCCGCCTGATATTGCCCCACCGGCAAAAGCTCCGGCCATAACAGTAAATCCAATCGCTAATCCGTAAAAATCATTAGGGGTGTTTTTTTCAGATACTGCTACGTTTAACACCACGGTTACTAGAGCAAAGGTAAATAAAACCTCGGTTAACAAGGCTTGAGAATATGTCGTAGTCAGTGCGGGAGAAACGACAAGTGGCGTACCTTTTAGATAAATTACAGCTAAAGATGCGAGTATTGCACCAATCAGCTGAGAAAATATGTAAACTCCTACTTCTTTTTGCCTTATTTTTTTTTGCATTAGTACAGCCAGCGTTACAGCCGGATTGTAATGACCACCTGAGATATGGCCTCCAGCATAGACTAAAGCCATAAGCGCTACACCAATAGCAAGGGGATTGCCGGTTAAAGCAATGACGAGCACGAGGAAGAAAGTACCGATCATTTCAACCAATGCTTTTTTCATGCTTCCTCCCATTTTTCTATAAACGTGCAAAAATGTCAAGGTACGATATTTATTGTGGTAGACTTTGAATGTAAGGAGGTGAAGGGAGTATGGCAGATAAAAAAATCGGCAAAATAACTCATTACTACGACAAGCTCGGTGTCGCGATAATTAAACTCGCCAATGGTCTTTCTGTTGGCGATAAAATAAAAATCGCGGGACATGGAAATGAACTCGTTCAAGACGTTTCTTCAATTCAGCTTGAACATGAAAAACTCCAAAAAGCTAAGAAAGGACAACTCGTTGGAGTGAAGGTCGACAAAGTCGTAAAGGACGGAGACGAAGTGACTAAGGTTTAGTAAACTTTAGTTTGAAAATCTGTGTTTGTAAGCGCTCCTATTGAAAGATCGAAACAGTCGTTACATCCTTTTATCCAGCTACTTCTGTAATAAATTTCTGTTTTCTTTGAAGAAACAATCTCTATTTTGCAAAAAGGACAGATGTACCGCGCTCTTATATCTCTTTTTGCTTTAAACATGTGCTTATAGTGTACGCTTTATTTCAGTTTAATGATAGCGCAACATGTATTTTTTAATATTTCGCCTCATCCTATAGCTTGTATAGTTAATTTTAAGATTGTATAATGGCAATCTGTTATGAGAGCTTGTGAGAACGAACCACGTGATATTGGATTTTTTAGATTACAAATGTCATTACTTCCTGTCGTGCTTTCCCTTCTTGGAGAAACTATCGTAACTCCTCTAAGTTCGCATAGAATAGAAAGGCTTGCCTCTTTAGGAAAAACTGTATATAAAAAAAGGAGGGCTCGTCTTAGTAGAAACTCAGATCTATTAACGATTCCTAATGGTGGTGGAGTAATAGCGAGAGTTGGTGGTGTTGAACACAGGATAGAAGATTACAGAATCAGACCTGAAGTAGACAGACCTGACGGTCATGCGTTTTTAAGAGTAGGTCCAGAAGAACTTCGTTTGGATAAAGATCATCCTGAAGGTGATATAGGAAATATACACGTAGAGTACCGACCAGGTTAGACGCTTGCTTGGGATTGGTGATATGCGCGGCGTGAGTGGGTTTTCCGCTCGGTCATTGTAAGATATTGTTTCCTCAGTCTTAAATTAACAGGGGTCACTTCAAGCAGCTCATCATCTCCGAGAAAATCAAGACTTTGCTCTAAACTCAATTCAGTATGGGGGACTACTTGAGCGGACACTCCTTCTCCCCTTGAACGATTATTAGTGAGTTGTTTGGTTTTGCAGACATTTAGTTCAATATCCATATCTCTATTTGCCACACCGACAACCATTCCTTCGTATACCGTAACATCAGTACCGATAAATAACGTTCCTCTGTCCTGCGCATTAATAAGTCCGTAGGCAACAGTGGTTCCTGCTTTACTTGCAATAAGCGCTCCGTTCCGAACCGATTCCATTTTCGTTCCTTTTTTTTCAAATCCTAAAAAGTATGAGTTGATCTGCACGGTTCCTCTTGTTTTAGTAAGAAGAGAATTTCTTATGCCGAGTAAGTTAGCGCTTGAAATTTTATAAACGGTTTCCACCTGTCCGGAAAGTTCATCTTTCATGTCGATCATGATTCCTTTTCTCTTTCCCATCTCTTCGCTAATAAGTCCAATGTGTTCCTTATCGACCTCAATAGTTACTTCTTCATATGGTTCGCAGACCACACCGTCAACCTTTTTATAAATGACCTGCGGCTTTGAAACTTCAAGTTCAAATCCCTCTCTTCTCATGTTTTCAATAAGTACCGCGAGATGGAGCTCCCCCCTGCCATGAACGACAAACTTAACGCCCTCAGGATCAGGTTCGATCTTCAGACCCAGATTGGTTTCTTTTTCCTTGAGAAGTCTTTCTTTAATCTGACGCGAAGTGGTAAACTTTCCTTCTTTTCCGGCAAACGGACTGGTGTTTGGTCCAATCGTGATTTTAATAGTTGGTTCTTCGATAGCGATAGTGGGAAGACTCTCAGGTTTTGCAGGGTCGGTAAGCGTCTGCCCAATAGTCAATTCAGGAATTCCTGCAATCGTCACAATATCTCCGGTTGAGACTTCTTGCGCATCCATTCTATTTAAACCCATTGTCGTATAAAGTTTTTGCACCTTATATGTTCCCAGTATTTTTTCTCCATCAATTAAGGAAACACTTTGATTGATTTTTAATTTTCCTCGTGTGACCCTTCCAATACATAGTTTTCCGACATAGTTGTCATAATCAAGCGTTGAGATAAGCATCTGGAAAGGTTCATCATTCTCGTTATGCGCATCAGGAACCTGTTCTAAAATTGTTTCAAAAAGAGGGGAGAGGTCCCCTTTTGTTTCTGAACTGTATTTCTCGGGAAGAACTAAGAAGGCTTTGCCGTCTCGACCTACCGAATAGATAGTTTCAAAATGAAGTGCACTCTCGTCATGGGCAAGTGATAAGAAAAGATTTTCAACCTCTCGTTTTACTTCATCAGGCCTTGCATCTTTCTTGTCTATTTTGTTTATAAGAAGAATTATTTTAAGTTTTGCTTCCAGTGCTTTTTTTAAAACAAATCGGGTTTGTGGAAGACACCCTTCAGCAGCGTCTACAAGCAATACTGCGGCTTGCGCCATATTAATCGTTCTTTCAACCTCTCCTCCAAAATCCGCGTGGCCCGGAGTATCTATGATGTTTATTTTGGTGTCTTTATAAAAGACCGAGGTGTTCTTTGCGAGAATAGTAATCCCCTTTTCACGCTCCAAGTCATTTGAGTCCATGATGAGGGTCTGGCTCATCTCTTTCTGATTGTCGCGAAAGGTGTGAGTCTGTTTGAGCATTGCATCAACCAAAGTGGTCTTACCATGATCAACGTGCGCAATAATTGCGATGTTTCTAATTTGCATATGCTATAAAAAAACCGAGCTCAGCTCGGTTAAAACTGTAAGAATTAACTACCTCTATTTTACCACAAAAAACCGAAGAATTCTTGCGTGCTATAATACTCACATGAGTGATTCTGGGCGCCCGGAGATTGACACTATCACAAAAAGACTCCCTAATGTGAACAGAGCTCCCTTGATGGCTCGCGAAGCAAAAAGAAACCCAGATTTTGTGGAACGTGTGGTCTTTCAAGGCTTTAACGACCTAATTGAAAGATTTAACGCTATGAACGATGATGATCCTAATCAAGAACTTCTTCCAGACGTTATGACACTTAAGCAAAAACTAGGCAGTGCTAAACTCCCAACAATTGCAGAATTGGGTAAGAAAGATCTTATAAGGGGACTGCGTGCAGCAAACAAGTTTATAGAAATCGGCCAGGACATAAAGAAGGGTAAGCTTCCAGAGAAGTTAAAAGGCGCTGCAATTATGAGTCCCTCTGCGGAAACTAATACTCAATCTCTTATCGTAGGAACTGCAGCGCATATTCTTGAACGAGCTCTTTTTACAAGGCTTCAAACAGAAGGGTTTGATCAATGGATGAAAGACGAGATTCTTTTTGCGCTTGAAGACCTCATTTTACTTCAACACGCCGAAGCACTTGCCGGAAACGGAGAAGATTCGCCGCTTTTTCATATCGTAACTTCTCCTCACTCGCTGGGCCCAGAAGGCGGCATTGGATGGCGCAAACAAGAACAGGTTGACGAATTTGTAAAAAAGTACAATGATCATCATCAAGACGAAGATTCTTAATTCATCTATGGATGAATCTCATGCCTTGATGAGGTCGAGTAGAATACGGACTGTTTCTTCTTCGTTGTACGGATATTCTCGATTCCCCCTCGCCAGACTTTTCTCATGACTCTTACCGGTTAAAACAATCACATCTCCCCTCGTGGCAATTTCCAGCGCTCTTTTAATAGCACCCTCACGATTTATAATAACTGAATATTTTTTCCTTGAAGTTTTATCTAAAAGCTCTTTCTCAACTTTTTCAAATTTTTGTGTTTCTAAGCCTGCTGCGATCTCTATACAAATCTTTTCAGGATCTTCTGTCCGGTAATCCTCTTCCGTAAGAATTGTTACATCAGCACTTGCTCCACTGGCACCACCCATGCCTGGACGCTTTACGTGGTCGCGTAGACCTGCTGCACCAAATACATGAATAAGTCTTCCTTTGGTATTTCTTTTAATGCTTTTTAATACCTGTCGTAAAGAATTCTCTGTATGAGCAAAGTCAATAATCACTTTAAATTCCTTATCGTAAACCGTTTCAATTCTTCCTTTGGGAAGTTTGAAAGTTTTTAGTGCTTTTAAAATTTCCTCCTCCTGAACACCTAAAAGTTTTGTTGTAGTATACGCTGCAAGATAGTTATAGTTATTAAAATCTGCGAGGGAAAGATTAAGTTTTCTATTAAGATCAATGCTGTAATCCGTTTTGTTTTTTAACCCATAGGTAACGAATTCCTTGTTGTTGTTGGTTAAAATTGGAAACAGGAGTTCGTATGAGCTGTCGTCTCTGTTAATTACGCTTTTTTTTGATTGAAGGAGAAGCTTTGCCTTTGCTTTTACATAGTTCTCTCTAGTCTTGTGATAGTCAAGATGTTCGGAAGTAATATTTGTGATTACGCCGATCTCAAATCTAATGCCGGCAACTCTGTTCTGGTCAAGCGCGTGGGAGGTTGTCTCTAAAATAAAATATTCATCATTGTGATCACCAGCCTTCTTTAATAGTTTTTGCATATATATTACGTCGGGCGTTGTCACATGAAGTCCGGTGCTGAATTCGTCACCTCCGATATTTGCGTAAATACTTGAGGTCATAGAGACCTTTTTGCCGGCTTCCTTTAGGATGTGGTAAATGAGAAAGGAAGTCGTAGTCTTTCCGTCTGTGCCGGTCACGCCGATTACCTTAAGTTTTTTACTAGGAAAACCATAAAAAATGTTGGCTAAAACCGCCTTTATGAAATGATAGACGTTGATAAATTTTTGAAATCTGCGCTTGAGTCGTTCGTACATGGATGAAGTTACTGCACCGGTGCTATATTATAGTAAACCAGAAGATCCTTGGCTATCTCGAAAAAAAGCGGAGCTGCGGTTTCAGATCCATAAATGGAGGTTTTTGGCTCCTTTAAGATTACTATCGCGATGAAACGTGGTTTATCTGCAGGTGCAAACCCAATAAACGACGCTATTGTTTTTGAAGCGTCATACTTGCCCTGCACCGGAATCTGAGCAGTCCCTGTTTTCCCTCCGATTCTATATCCTTTTGGCCGATCCCACTTATACTCGCCGTTTTCTACGGTTGCAACGAGCATTCTTTTTATAATTTCCGACGTTCTTTCGTTGAGGATCTTTCTCACCTCTCGTTTTCCGACTATTCTCTCTTCGTCACCATCAATAATCTTTTTAACCACATGTGGTTTCAAAAGTTCTCCCCCGTTTACAAGTGCAGAAAACGCAGTTATCATCTGCATCGGCGTCACGCCGATTCCCTGACCAAACGTGGCCGTTGCATAATCAATCGCTTTGAAATCACTCTCTTGTTTTACAACTCCTCCGGCCTCACCTTGGAGATCTATCCCGGTTAGGTCTCCAAACCCATATTTTTTAAGATAGGAAATAATGTTTTTTTGCCCAAGCTTTTCTCCAATAAAAACCATCCCAACGTTTGACGATTTTTCAAGAATTCTGGTTATGCTTATTTTTCCTTCATACTTATCATTCCATGTTTTTATCTGATACTGTCCAAACTGCACTGGCCCTTTTTCATTATAAAAATCATCAGATTTTATTTTTTTCTCCTGTAGGGCTGCTGCAACTACAAGTGGCTTAAAGGTTGAACCTGGTTCATATACCGAGGAGATTGCATGATTGGTAAAGTAGCTTTCTGAAAATTTGAAATAATTTTCAACATCAAAATCGGGAAGACAGGCAAGCGCAACTATTTCCATGGTAAAAGGATCCGCGACTATCACGCATCCTTCTTTTGCCTTATAGCGTTCTACTCCATTTTTCAATTTCTGTTTTATGATCTCTTGCACCGATTTGTCTATGGTCAGTATGACATCGTGTCCGTTTTCCGGCTCTATCTTTTCCTGATTTCCCAAAAGAATCGGCCTACCAAGAAGATCACGCTCTGCTTTTAAAAATCCTGGAAGTCCTCCCAACTCTTTGTCATAATAGCCCTCAACTCCAAAATAACCTATGTCTTCATTTTTCTGATTTTTTCCGACAAATCCTACGAGATGCGCGGCAAGAGAGGCTTCGGGGTAGTACCTATCAAGTTCGTCTTCAAATCCTACTTCTGGAAATTTATATCGTTCTATTTTTTGCTTTTGTTCTTTTGTGAGACCCGAGGTTACTGCAAGCCATACCTTGGTTTCGTCTATTTTCGCCTCCAATGTCGCCTCGCCCAGTTTTAAAACTTCTTCAAGACCTTTAACCAATTTATCTTTATCTTTCATTTTCTTTGGCTCAATGAATAGACGATAGTGGCTTTGGTTTATGGCAATGGGTTCATAATTGCGATCGTAGATTTTTCCCCGTTGAGGAAGTATTTTTTTGTATTTCAAATATCCGTTTGCAGCAGATGAAAGAGGGTCAATGATCTGGATGTAAAATAATCTGATTATGATAAACAAAAAGAAAAATGCAAAAAGAAGAAAAACTATACGCAGTTTAAACATAGTCTATTCTTTTCCCTTTAAAGCAAATCGAAGACTTTCCAAAAAATATGGCTCTGCTTTTTTTGTAAAATCCAGCTCTCCTGCTATTGAAGCCGCATGTTGCAGTGAATTTGCCTCATATGCTTTTTTTTCAAGATCGATATTTTCCTGATGAAGTCTTTTCGTTTCGGTTTCGTAAAAATTGATTTGTTCGCTTAGTTTCATTCCTGACAAAAAAATGAAGATATTTGCTCCGATAAGAACAAGAAATGCCATCCATATTGCTGGTTTTATAAAATTTTTCATATTTTTTTAACTGCCACGCGCAACGTCGCTGAGCGCTCAAAACTCATATCGTCATAGCGCGAAATTCTTTTTGTAATAAGTTCCATATTATTTTTTTTCATGATTTTTTTAACTATCCGGTCTTCTACCGAATGAAATGAAATCACCACCAATCTTCCACCTATTTTTAATATTTTGACCGCTCCTTCCAATCCTTTTTCCAGATTTTCCTTCTCGTTGTTCACTTGCATTCTAAGAGCCTGAAAAATGCGCGAATACACTCTTCTATCCTCAGCCCCGAAAACACTGTCAATCGCACGTTTAAGATCGGAAACGTTTACAAATTTTCCTTCTCGTCTCTGGCGTACAACTTCCTCTGCAATCTTTTCTGACTTTGGCTCCTCAGCGTTTCTGGAAAACATTTCATACAACTCTTCTTTTGAATATTTATTGAGAATATCCGATGCTTTTTCTTGCCCAGTCTCGTCAAGTGTCATGTCTAAATTTTCTTCATCTTTTTTGTATGAAAAACCTTTTTTTAAATGTACAAGCTCCCAGAAAGAAAGCCCGAGATCAAATAATATTCCGTCAATATTCTCAAAACCGTGCTTTTTCGCAATTTTTTCGATCTCTGCGAAATTTCCCTTCTCTAGGACTACATTTGTCAGTTCCAATTCCTGAATTCTTGCTAATTGCTCCTTATTTCTCTCTATTCCAAGCGCTTGCTTTACTTTTTTTGCAATCTCCTTAAGGTGTCCTCCTTCTCCTCCGGTTGCATCAATATAGCTTCCCTCGGTCTTGAGATCTAAACCCTCTAGAACTTCATGTAAAAGAACAGGTGTGTGTACTATACGCTTACTGCGCAAAATCTGTAACGCGTGATTTCCGGATAAAAGAGTTGAATTATGTGATAAATCATGTTTCGTAGCATAATCAGGTTCGAACTTGCTTCAGGTACTTTTCCCACTCTTCGGGACTCCAGATCTCAAAATGGTCACCGACACCCACGACAAGGGCTTTTTTATCGAGCTTGGCGTATTCGAGCATAGGCTTGGGAATGACAAACCTGCCCTGTTCATCGATTTCAAGATAAGAGGTGGAAGAAAAGATAAAACGTCTTTTTTCAAGATTGTCCTGTTCGAGAAGCGAAACGTCCAGAAGCTCCGAAGCTCTTTTCTCCCAATCGCGTTTATCATATCCTGCAAGACAAAAATTAAAACCTTTTGTTACAATAAAGATGTTTCCCTGAAGAAGTTCGCGCAGTTTTTTTGGAAGAACCACTCTTCCGGGACCAGTGAAAGATACCAGATATTCACCAAAAAACACCATATTAAACCATTTTGCACCATTTTTAGACTGTTGTCAAGGGTAAATCACCATTTATGAATAAACTTTTCTCTAGTACGAAGAACCTCATCTTAAGCAAGCAGAGAACCATTTTTTCTTCGGCTATGATCGTTGCGGTTATGATTATCATTTCCAGCCTGATCGGCTTTTTACGATACCGCACCCTTGCCAATTACTTCACTAAAGAGGAACTTGATGTGTTTTTTGCTTCATTTCGAATCCCGGACATCATTTTTGAGATTCTCATCACCGGGGCGCTTACCTCCTCGTTTATTCCTATTTTTATCAAGTACAAACAGGATAAAAAGGATCTCAACGAAAACATTTCTTCTATCATAAATGTTATTTCTTTGTTTTTATTCAGCTTCGTTGTCTTGATTGTTATTTTCGCGGATAAGATATTTCCTGTTATTACTACAGGATTTTCTAAGGAAAAGGTAGATCAGGTGGTTTTCTTCTCGAGAATACTTCTTATAGGTCAACTTCCTTTTCTTGTATTTGGAAATTTTTTGACCGGAATCGGACAAGCTAATAAAACATTTTTTATCTCGGCAATTGCTCCTGTGGTCTATAATCTCGTTGTTATCATCTCCACGATTATGCTTGCGCCAACAATGCATCTTTTGGGCCCGATCTTTGGAGTCGTAATCGGTTCATTCTGTCTTTTCGTCGTTCAACTTCCTTTATATTTCTCGTCTGGATTTATATATAGGCCTATTCTCAAAGTAACCAAGGCTTTGAGAGATTTTTTTACGCTGGTTATTCCACGAGTAATAACCGTTATAGCAGCACAAATCGATGCAACGGTTGA
Source organism: Candidatus Roizmanbacteria bacterium RIFCSPLOWO2_02_FULL_40_13 (assembly GCA_001789965.1). Taxonomy (GTDB): domain Bacteria; phylum Patescibacteriota; class Microgenomatia; order UBA1406; family GWC2-37-13; genus 2-01-FULL-40-42. The sequence goes on along the minus strand of MGBA01000021.1, from coordinate 129,339 downwards.
TCTCACCCTTACTACATTGCTTCAACCCGGTTCTTATACGACGTTCTATCTTGCCCAAAGACTTCAGCTCCTTCCTGTCTCGGTTATAGGAATTGCATTTGGTCAGGCGTCGCTTCCGTATCTTTCCGAAGTATTTCAACAAAAAAAATTAGAAGAATTTAAAAAAATCATTACTGAGTCTCTGTTGAGTACATTTTTTCTAACCTTTCCCCTTATGACGTTTTTTATTTTCGCTCGCACTCCATTGGTTCGTCTTTTTTTTGGTGGAGAAAAATTTGACTGGCAGGCGACCAATCAGACGGCGCTTACCTTATCGTACTTTGCCCTTTCCATCCCGGCGCATTCTATTTACTATTTTCTCACCAGATGCTTTTATGCGTTTCTTGATAGTAAAACTCCTTTCGTGATCAGTGTTTTTTCGATCATCCTGAATATTATTTTGAGTTTTTTCTTTGTATTTGTATGGCGGCTCCCAGTCTGGGCGCTTGGTGCTGCATTTACCATATCTATTCACGTAAATGTATTTCTTCTTCTTATCATTCTGGCGAGAAGAATTAACGGATTAAGTTATCGCCTGGTTTTTTTTGAAACCGTAAAGATATTTATCACGACGTTTATTTCCTCTTTTTTTGTCTACTATCTTATGAAGGTTCTTGACGGACTTATCTTAGATACTTCCCGCACTATAAACATCTTCTTTCTTCTGGTGATAGGCGTAACAGTATATTTTTCACTCTATTTATTTTTATCTTGGATTTTAGGAGTTCAGGAATTCCGACTTATCGGAAAGTTTATCCGCAAAGCGCGTGCCTACCGAAAAAAAGTAGTAGAAGTTTATACTGATATTGAATGATGAACAAGCAAGATCCTTCTCTTGAAGCAGTAAAAACAATCCAGAAGAAACTTCTCGGGAAAAAGTTGAACTATCGTGAAGTCTATCATTTGATGGATGAAATCGCCCACGAGCGCCTAAGCGACGTTTTGACGACCTATTTTGTAGCAGCATCTTTTAAAGAAGGATTCACAGCCGATGAACTTTATTACTTGACAAAGGCAATGGTTGAAACCGGTACCACTATACAGTTTCCAGGCATTGTTGCAGATAAACATTCAACTGGTGGGGTCGCAGGTACCAGAACTACCATGATTCTTGTCCCTATTATCGCTGCCGCAGGTTTTCTTATTCCAAAAACATCTTCACGGGCAATCACATCCTCAGCCGGAACCGCAGACGTTATGGAAGTCCTTGCAAATGTTACTTTTACACCAGATCAGATTAAGAAAATTGTGGAAAAAGTGGGAGGCTGTATCGTATGGGGTGGAAAACTTGGGATCGCACCGGCCGATGACGTGATTATAGACGTCGAGGAAGAACTTTCCTTTGAATCATTTGATAAGGTAATCGTCTCTATAATGGCGAAAAAAGTTGCGGTTTCAACTAATCATATGGTGCTCGATATTCCTATTGGACCAACGATGAAGATCCGGAGACGAGAGGATGCTGAAAAAATCGAGAGGAAGTTTAAAACACTCGGAAAAAAGTTTGATATGGAAATTGTCGTTGATATCAATGAGGTAAGACAACCTGCCGGATATGGTGTAGGACCGGTACTTGAAGCGCGCGACGTCCTCAGCGTTCTCGAGCAAAGAAAAAGCCGTTCGTTGATGCTTGAAGAAAAAACGATCAGACTTGCGGGAAAACTTTTGGATATTTGTTTTGAAGATGCTAAAATTAAGAAGAACGGCAAGGATGAGGCAAAAAAATTACTCGAAAACGGATCGGCATTAAGAAAGTTTCGTGAGATTTTAAAAGCACAAGGTGGAAATGATCAAATTTCAATAGAGAAGCTTAAAATAAGGGCGCACAAGCATGAAGTGAAAGCGTCACATCGAGGAACCATAACGAAGCTAAATAATTATAACTTGAATACTTTAGCAAAAGTTTTAGGAGCGCCCAATGACATTCAGGCTGGAATTTATCTGGAGCGAAAAATTGATGATAGAGTCGAAAAAAACGAGCCCGTGCTTATATTTTATTCCAGTGATAAGCATCGATTAAATGAGGCCCTGGATACCATGACAAGTTTTCCAATTTATGAGATCAAGAGCTAAATCCAAACTAAGGATTGTTTTTATTGTCTTACTCCTTGCAATGGTCTCGGCATATATTCTTTTTCGCGAAGGAACCCTTCCTGTGGATAAAAATAGTAGAGAGTCTCAAATTTTTGTGATTAAACCGGGTGAAGGCTTGAATGCAATCATAAATAACTTAAATGAACACAGACTGATCAGAAACCGAATTGTTTTTTTTGCAATTGTGTATCAGACGGGAATTGATAAAAAGATACAAGCAGGAGATTTCCGTCTTTCTCAGTCCATGAATGCATTCGATCTGGCAAAAAACTTAACCCATGGAACGCTGGACAAGTGGGTTACTATTCCCGAAGGTTGGAGAAAAGAAGAGATCGCCGAGCGAATTACTAAGGATTTCGATATTTCCGCTGTCGACTTTGCACAACAAGCACCGGAAGGACGTCTTTTTCCAGACACGTATCTTATCCCAAAAGATGCAACAATTGACACTATCGTCGCTATCTTTACTAACAATTTTGAAAGCAAGTTTGCTCCACTTGAGGAAAAAAGGAAAAAAATAGGACTAACTGAAGATCAAACAGTAACACTTGCATCTCTTGTAGAACGAGAGGCGAAGTTTGACAAAGACAGACAACCGATCGCAAGTATCCTCTTGAGAAGAATGAGAAATGGAATGAGACTTCAAATCGACGCCACCGTTCAATACGCTCTGGGATATGACTCTGCCCAAAAAAGATGGTGGAGAGAACTTTCTATAGAAGAACTGAAAACGCCATCTCCTTACAACACCTATGTAAATGATGGTTTACCTCCAGGTCCCATCAGCAATCCGGGCTTTGCCTCTTTAGAGGCAGTTGTTAATGCGGATGAAAGTACTCCGTATCTTTTTTACATTCATGACAAAAGCGGAAGAACTCATTATGCAAGAAACGGTGATGAACACGAAAGGAATATTCAAAGATATCTTCGATAAAAAAAACTTTACTCTTCGATTTCCTGAGTCTCCACCACTCCACGACGAAGTATTTCACGGGGCTTAGAGCCTTCTGCAGGTCCCACATATCCGGCTGCTTCTAGTTGGTCCAAGATTCTTGCTGCTCGCGCATATCCTACTGAAAGTTTTCTTTGAATAAGAGAAGCTGATGCTTTATCTGTCTGCCCAATAAGTTCAAGTGCTTTATTAAATAACGGATCGTTATCTCCTCCGTTACCTGCGCCTGCAAATCCTCCACTAAATGTACCAGGTGTAGTGTCAAGTTGCGTGATCTCCTCTGTGTAATGAACCTCAGGTCCCTTAGCCCTCAAGAATCTCACCAGATCTCCTACTTCTTTTTCCGTGATAAATGGTCCCTGAATTCTCCTTGGCTTTGCCTGATCAGGCGGCAGATATAACATGTCTCCTTTTCCAAGAAGTTTTTCTGCACCAGGTGTGTCGATAATAACTCGGGAGTCAACAAGAGATGAGACGTTGAATGCGATTCTGGTGGGAATATTTGCCTTCATAAGTCCGGTGATGACGTCGACAGACGGTCTTTGTGTTGCAAGGATGAGATGTATTCCTGTTGCACGCGCCATCTGGGCAATTCGGGTGATGAGATCCTCTGCATCACCTGGCGCAAAAATCATAATATCAGCAAGCTCATCAATGACAAAAAGAATGTATGGTTTTTTTTGGACCCCCGCGGTAGCGTTAAACCCTTCAAGATTGCGCGCTCCCACTTTCGAGAATTCCTTATACCGTGATTCCATCTCGGCCACTGTCCATCGAAGTGCTGAGATGATTTTATCCGGATCAACGATAACTTCGGTAAGCAAGTGAGGAATTCCGTTATATAACGTTAACTCTACCCTCTTTGGATCAACCAAGATCATCCGGAGTTCTTCAGGTTTGGTACGGAAAAGGAATGTCGAAATCCATGCGTTAAGCATGACGGATTTACCCGAGCCCGTGGTACCTGCTATAAGTGCATGAGGCATTCTTCCGATACTTGCCGCCTGTGGTTGACCTGATACGTCAAGTCCCATCGGTACAAGAAGTGGGTCTGGTTTATTCTTAAATGCATCTGATGCCAACATTTTTTTAAGCGTAACTATTTCAGGTTTTTTGTTTGGAATCTCCATACCGACAAGAGACCTTCCTGGAATAGGCGCCTCAATTCTGATTTGGCCGGTAGGTGCGGCAAGTGCAAGAGCTAAGTCATTTGCAAGCGTTGTAATTTTCGAAAGCTTTGTTCCCATGGTGATCTCAAGCGCATATTGGGTAACGGTCGGACCAAAATTAATCTCTCCGACACGTGCGCGGATTCCGAAACTTTCCAGAGTTTTTTCAATGACGTCTGCATTCTTCTTCACATCTCCTCGGTCTGCCTCTACCTGAGGAACATCCTGAAGAATGTTAAGTGGTGGATATACCCATGTGGATGAAGCACTTGTCGTAATAGGTCGAATGAGCATGTCCTTTGCTGCTCCTGCAGACTGCACCTGTGGTTTTGTCTCCATCGGCTTGGGTTTGTTTATTGTTCGGTCTTTTATAAATCTCTCCTGATCATCATCTTTTTCTCTAACTTTGTCTTTATCAAGTGTTTCTCTAAAAAGATATGTTTTGATAAATTGATAAAAAGAAGAGGCCAGTTTTAGAATAAACAACACAAAGGCGTCAACTGAGGTATCCAGTAATAGAATCAGACCCATAAAAAATGAGATGGTTAGAATTACGACTGCGCCGACTGTCGAAAAATCCAGAGTGAGATTGTCGTAGATAAACTTACCCCATTGTCCAGTCTGCACTATTCCCAGAAGAGAAATAAAGACAAGAATGCTTCCAATTGTAATATTGGGCTTGATGAACTTTAGTTTTTTTGAATTAAAAAAATGGCCTGAAATAAGGAAAAGAATAAACGGTAACAAAACACTCAAGAATCCAAATCGAAAGGTAAGACCGTCATTTAAGGTATTTAAAATTCTGCCGCCGTCCTCTTCCCCAGAAAAAAATTGAAAGAAGGAAATAAGAAGAATTACACCCGTTGCGATAAATATAAATCCAAGGATGTTGAAAAATGATTTTTTGTTTACTTTGGCTTTTACAAAGGGAAGTTTAAAAAGAGACTTTCTTCTTGCCATATATAGTATTTATTGTAATGAAGGGGATATGTAAAATCAATTAAATCGCTTTTACGAAAGCAGTTGGAGATTGATACGGTTCTGATTGTCAATCTGAATTACCTTAACCCTTACCTTCTGACCGATCTTGACAACTTCACTGGGATCTTTCACAAATCCTTTTCCCATCTTTGAGACATGTACCATTCCTTCTTTTCCAGGAAGCACTTCGACAAACGCTCCAAATGGAAGGATGCGCTTTACCTCTCCTTCAAACTCTTCTCCTTCTTCAACCTCTCGTATCATGTTTTCAATCATTTGAGCTGCTTCGTCTACCTTCTCTTTACTTAATCCGCTTATCGTGACCGTTCCATCAGAACTCACATTTATGTCGGTGTCTGTTTTTGCGATAAGATTTTTAATGTTTTTTCCTCCTGGGCCGATAATCTCACCAATCTTTTCCTGAGGAGGTGTAAGTACGACCACTTTTGGAGCAAACTGTGAGATCTCAGTTCGAGGCTTGTCGAGCACTGCATTCATTTTTGAAAGAATAAAGTCCCGTGCTTTTTTTGCCTTCTCAAGTGTCTCAATGATGAACTTCTCCGGCAATCCGTCATTTTTTACATCAAGCTGAATCGCGGTAATACCCTTGTCCGAACCAGCAACCTTAAAGTCCATCTCACCGGTAAAGTCTTCGACACCCATTATGTCCGTAAGGATCACGTAGTCTTTTTCTGGATCTCCGTATAATCCCATGGCAATACCTGCGATAGGCGCTTTAATCGGAACACCCGCATCCATAAGAGCGAGAGTTGAACCACAGACCGAAGCCTGAGAAGTTGATCCGTTTGAGGAAAGAATTTCAGATACTACTCTTATCGTATAAGGAAAATCCTTTTGATCGGGTAAAACAGGCTCTATTGCTTTTTCAGCAAGAGCTCCATGACCAATCTCACGACGTGAAGGAAAACCGATTCTTCCTACTTCTCCCAATGAGTAAGGAGGCATGAAATAGTGATGTATATATCTTTTAGCCTCTTCGCCTTCAGGTCCCTCTATTAACTGTTCCAAGCTTGGCGCACCAAGGGTTACAATGGAAAGCACCTGCGTGTCTCCCCGTTGAAAAATAGCAGATCCATGAATACGCGGAAGTACAGAAGCTTCAACTACAATTTCGCGGATTTCGTCAGGACCTCTTCCATCAATTCGCTTTTTTGTTTTTAAAACATTTTCTTTTATTTTTTCTTTTGATATGGTGTCGATTGCCTTTGCGACGGTCTTTTTATCAAATTCATCTTTATACTTTTCTACTACTTCGCTAACTATGCCGTTAAGAGCATCCTTGTCTTCGAATTCCTTTTGAGCTTTTTGCGCATTGAGTTCATCGATTTGTTTTGAAAAATCTTTTTTTAGAATTTTTTCAAGCTTTTCATCCATTCCAACCTCGACAAATTCTTCTTTTTTCAAACCAACTTTTTTTTGCAAATCTTCGATGAATCCGATGAGACGTATGTTTTCCTCTTGTGCTTTTTTTATACCTTCAAGGATCGTTTTCTCAGGAAGTTGCTCTGCCTGAGTTTCTATCATTACTGCTTTTTTCTTGGAAGAAGCAACCACAAGATCAAGATCAGAATATTTTTGTTCTTCTTCTTTAGGATTTATGATGAAAGAATCAACACCTTCATTGATTACATGCCCAATCCGTGTGGTAGCGAGTGGACCATTCCATGGAATCGCTGAGATTTGAAGCGCCGCAGATACAGTAAGTGCTGCTAAGATTTCGGGTGAATTAACACCGTCAACAGAAAGAAGGGTTATTACGACCTGAATAGCTTTTCTGTATGATTTTGGGAACAAAGGGCGGATAGATCGGTCGATAAGTCGAGCGTTTAAGATAGCCTCGTCTGAAGGCTTTCCTTCTCTTTTAACCCATCGTGATCCCTTGATCCTTCCTCCAGCATAAAGTTTTTCAACGTATTCTACTGAAAGCGGCAGGTAATCCATGTCTTCTTTCGCAGCAGCTGTATTGATGGTAATCAACACGCACGTATCTCCAAGTCTTCCTAAGATTGATACGTGGGAGGCTTTTGCGAGTTTACCGACCTGAAATGTAAGTTTAGAATTATTTAGTTCAGTGGTCACTTCGGTGAATTTCATATAGTATGTTCTTTGTTTTTTATTGTGGTGAAGAAGATTTTATTTTTTTAAGCTAAGTTCGCCTATAAGTTTTTTATAACGCTTTCCGTCAATTTTTTGAAGATAATTTAAAATTCGTCTTCGTTTTGCTACAACTTTTAATAACCCTCTTCGTGAATGATTGTCTTTTTTATTTTCGTCCAGATGCCCGGTCAACTTAGAAATCTTGTGAGATAATAGTGCTACCTGAACTTCCGGGGAACCTGTATCTCCTTTTCTCTGTGCGAATTGTTCAATTATTTTTTGCTTATCTACAGGAAGATTTTTCATTGAATGTTAAAATTATACTAGTTTTGGAAAATCTTTTCAACAGTATCTAATCGGTCTATGACTAAACGCAGAAAAAACCCTGTTTCACTTAAACCCTTTATCACAGCTCTTTTAGTAGGAGGGACCATTTCGTATATTGTTTTTCTTCCACCATCCAATATTTTTTTTGTACTTGGCTTAATTATACTGTCCACGGCGACCACCTTTCAAATATCCACTCATTTTTCGAAAAAATTAAACAATCAGATTCTTATACCTCTTTTTCTCCTGTTTTTTCTTTCTGCAAATCTGTTTGCCGGCTTTAACGTTCTCAACACGATCCTGCTCATTTCCTTTATAATAGGAGTCAGACTTCTTTTCCGTTAAGAATTCTCAAATTACTTACGTGAAGAAAAAATTTTACATCACCACAGCCATCCCTTATTTGAACGCCCCGCCTCACATCGGTCATGCTTTTGAATTTGTACAGACAGACTTCATCGCCCGTTACCACCGGCTCAAAGGTGAAGAAGTCTTACTGTTATCCGGCGGAGATGAGAACGCTTTAAAAAATGTCCAAGCCGCAGAAAAAGCTGGAAAACCAATCCAAGAATTTATTGATCACCATGCCTCCCTATTTCAGAATTTAGCTGAAAATCTCAATGTAAAATTCAACGTGTTTCAACGGGGTACTAATCAGGAACGGCATTTTCCTTCAAGTCAAAAATTGTGGAAACTCTGTGAAAAAAACGGAGACATCTATAAGAAAGACTATGAGGGATTATATTGTGTCGGGTGTGAAATGTTTTACACTAAGGACGAGCTCGATAAAAACGGAGAATGTTTTGAACATCCAGGAAAAAAACTCGACATAGTCGCAGAGACTAATTATTTTTTTAGACTTTCAAAGTACAAAGACCAGATTAAAAAAATCATCGAATCCGGTGAGTTGGAGATCGTTCCTCAAAAAAGAAAAAATGAGGTTTTATCCTTCATTGAGAATGATCTCCATGATATTAGCATATCTAGATCTAATGAAAGAGCGAAAAATTGGGGCGTTCCTGTTCCCGGCGATAATACTCAACGTATATACGTATGGTTCGACGCTTTAAACATTTACCAATCGGGAGTCGGATACGGATGGGATGAAGAAAAATACAAAAAGTGGTGGCCCGCTGATGTCCACGTGATTGGAAAAGGAATTACAAGATTTCACGCAATCTTCTGGCCGGCATTTCTTACCTCTGCTAAATTGCCACTCCCGAAAAAGCTCTTTGTCCATGGATATCTAACAATCAACGGACAAAAGATGTCCAAGTCTATTGGAAATGTGATTGATCCAAACTTACTTATTAAAAAATTTGGTGTTGAGGCCCTTCGTTATTATTTACTCCGTGAAATTCCATCCACTGAAGATGGAGATTTTTCTGAATCAAGAATGCAGGAAGTGTACTCTTCTGATCTTGCAAACGAACTGGGAAACCTCCTCCTGCGTATAACTCATATTGCTGAACAAGACGGAGTGGAATTAAACCAACAGAAACATGAAGACGTATTCATAGGAGACCTACGCAAACATTTTAATAATTTTGAATTTCACAAGATGCTCGAATTGATCTGGGTAGATTTAAAAGCCCTGAATAAAAAAACGGATGATTTTACGCCATGGAAAAAAAACTCTACAGAAAGGGCAAAATTCCTAAAGGATATCTTGAACACTCTTAATCTGGTGGGTCATCGACTTCAGCCTTTTTTACCGGAGACTGCAGAAAAAATTATCAGTTCAACAACAGGGAAAATTAAAAAAGCGCCTGTCCTTTTTCCCCGACTTGAAGTCTGATACAATCAAATTTTATGGAACAACCAGAGCAAAATCCTATAGAAAAAATCAAGAACGCCGACAGAAAAACTCTTATAACAAGCGCTTTTGGAATCGGACTTGTCCTTTTCATTTACTTCTTTATCTTTTTCAAACTCCCCAATCCTTACAAGCTTATCGACTATAAGGCGATCCCCCTGTCAACGCAGATTTATGACCGAAACGGAAAACTTCTGTACGAAATCTATAAGGAACAAAATCGGACTGCAGTCAAGTTAAAAGATCTTCCACCTTATGTCTCCCAGTCAACTATTTCGATTGAGGATAAGGATTTTTACAGACACGGAGGAGTTTCGATATTCGGAGGAATACTCCGGGCGGCAAAAGAAATGGTAGTGAACAGAAAACTTCAGGGAGGTTCAACGCTTACTCAGCAACTTATTAAGTCGGCACTTCTTACACCGGAGCGGACGATCCGAAGAAAAGTACGGGAAATCATCCTTGCCGTATGGACCGAACGGATATTTTCAAAAGATGAGATTCTCGAGCTGTATCTCAACGAAGTACCGTACGGAGGCCAAAGCTATGGTATCGAAGTTGCCGCACGGTCTTATTTCAATAAACATGCAAAAGATCTGAAACTTCATGAAGCGGCCTTTCTTGCAGGTCTTCCGCAAGCGCCTTCTCTCTATTCGCCTTATAACAATCCAGAGCTTTCCCTTAGACGTAGAAATGAAGTGCTCCAACAAATGTTGGACGAAAAGTATATTGACAAAAAAACGTATGATCAGGCGGTTGCGCAAAAGCTGGATGTAAATCCTCCTGAAACCAATATAAAAGCGCCACATTTTGTCTTTCATGTAAAAAGGGAGCTTGAAGAGGCTTTCGGAATTCAAACTGTAGAAGAGGGCGGTTTGAAAGTAACGACCACTCTTGATCTTGATATTGAAGAGGAAGCGGAAAAGATAGTACGTGAGGAAATCGAAGATCTGAAAGGATATCAGGTCTCAAACGGAGCAAGTCTCGTGACCCGGCCTCCCACCGGTGAGATTTTAGCCATGGTCGGATCAACCGATTATTTTGCATCACCCTCAGGCGCTTTTAATGTGACAACCGCATTTCGTCAACCTGGATCATCTATAAAGCCTATTAACTATGCGATCGGCATCGACCGAAAAATTGTAACTCCTGCGACTATCTTTCTTGACGTCGCAACCTGTTTTCCAAGCGTACCCAAACGATACTGTCCTGTAAACTACGATGGTAAATTTCACGGGCCGGTCCCACTACGTCTCGCTCTGGGAAACTCGTATAATATTCCGGCCGTAAAAATGCTTTCACTCAACGGCGTGCGCACTTTTGTGGCTTCTGCACCGGCATTTTTAATAACCTCATTTAAAGATCCTTCAAATTATGGACTTTCTCTCACTTTAGGTGGTGGCGAGTTAAGAATGACAGAAATGGCCCAGGCATTTTCTGCATTTGCAAACCGTGGAAAACCACAGAAGTTGGTAAGTATATTAAAGGTGCAGGATAAATCCGGAAAAGAACTGTATAAATTCGAAGATCCCAATTTTATACAGGATGTCCGCAAACCTCTTAAACATCCTAATTCCCTTGCAATCCAGGGAAAACGCGCAATCTCTCAGGAAACAGCGTTTCTTATATCGCACATTCTTCTTGATAATTTTGCCCGATCTCAGGCCTTTGGATCTACTTCTCAGTTGGTTATTCCACGACATACTGTCTCAGTAAAAACAGGAACAACTGATGACAAAAAAGATAACTGGACTATCGGATATACGCCTAATTTTCTCACCGTAGTATGGGTAGGAAACAATGACAATACGCCAATGAATCCTTATATTACGTCGGGTCTCACCGGAGCGTCTCCCATCTGGAATGGAATCATGACGCACGTTCTGAAAGACCAACCGGATCTCAAACCTATACGTCCTGCCAACGTCGTGGGACGACAGGTATGTTGGACTACAGGAACACCTCAAGGTCAGGATCAACCGAAGGACCAACCAGGTGGAGCATGTCCAACCCGCTTTGAATACTTTATTCGAGGAACCGACGGTAAAACCGGCTCAGGTTCAATTAAAACGGAAAAGAAAAAAGTCTGGGTTACTAAAGACAGCGATAAATACGTAGAGAATCCAAATCCCGGAGATTCGAACATCGAGGAGAAAGAAAAAACCATTGTGACAGATGGCATCTCAACATACTGTATGGACTGCGCAGGAGACCAACCATCCGCATCTCCCACTCCAAATCCATGATTCCCAACTCCAAGAAAGTTTGATGGTGCCTCCGAGAGGAATTGAACCTCTGACCTAACGCTTATGAAACGTGTGCTCTACCACTGAGCTACGGAGGCATAAGTCTAGTATAATTATACTAAATTCCATGAAATCACCGGATCTATCGATCGTAATAGTCTCTTTCAACACCCGTGAAGTCACAAAAAACTGCCTTGAGTCGATCTTCAAGTCGCTTGAAAAAACAGCTTTGTCCTATGAAATTGTAGTCGTGGATAATGATTCCAAAGACGGTAGTCTGGAGATGCTTCAGAAATTCCAACTTTCGCACCCTTCTATATTTCAACTCATACAAAACAAGACCAATATCGGTTTCGGGAAAGCAAACAATCAGGGTGTAAAGCAGACCAAAGCGCCATATATCCTCCTGTTAAATTCCGACACTGTTGCACTTGAGGATGCGATTGAAAAATTATTCGAGTTTTATAAAAATGACAATAAGGTCGACTTTGTAGGGGGAAAACTCCTGAATAAAGACATGACTCCCCAACCCTCCTGTGGTCCTTTTTACACGCTCCCCATTGTTTTTGGAGCGCTCTTTTTGCGAGGCGACCACTGGAATCTCACGCGCTATTCTCCCAACGCTACGAAGGAGGTAGATTGGGTCTCAGGTGCCTGTATTATGGCAAAAAAAGAGTATTTTCAAAAACTAGGAGGATTTGACGAGGAAATCTTTATGTATATGGAGGAGATAGATCTTCTTTATCGGGCAAAAAAACAAGGCTACAAGGTCTTTTTTTACCCTCAGGCACAGTTTATTCACCTAGGATCAGCTTCCTCAAGGGGAAGAACCTACCCGATCTTGCAGGTATATGGCGGATTTCTCTATCTATATCGGACACACCGCTCCAAACTTGAGCTTAATCTGCTTAAGTTTATGCTACAATTAAAGGCAGTAATCTCTGTTGCAATGGGACGGGCTACACGCAATAAATACCTTATAGAAACGTATGAAAAAGCTCTTAAACTTACTCAAGAAGATTGACGATAATCTTGTCCATTTTTTCCTTCTTTTGTATATCGTTATCGTGCCGCTTCTTCCGAAATTTCCTCTTCAGCATGTCGAATATACGTATATAAAGATACGATACGATGATCTTGTGCCGATCGTTATCGGATTTGTTTTTTTTATCCAATGGCTTCGCCGAAAGATACGCCTTAATACTAAATTCCTTATCCCTGTGATCTTTTTTTGGGGCGCAGTCTTCTTATCTTTTGCCTATGGCGCATACATTCAAAACACTGTCGTGGTCCATAACGTTGGCCTGCTTCACAGCTTGAGACGAATCCAATACATGGCAATATTTTTTATTGCCTCATCGGCGGTGGTTTCGGAAAAAAACTTTTTACAATATCTAAGAGTGTACTTGGGGACGCTCTTCGTAGTTTGCGTATATGCACTGGGTCAAAAATTCCTCGCCTTTCCTTCAATTCAGTCAATGAATCCAGCATACGTCGATGGCAGACTTCTAACGCTAAATCCGGAGGACCGAGTCAACTCCACTTTTGGTGGACATTTTGACCTTGCAGCCTACCTTACTTTTTCAATGCCTATCATACTGGGATTTTTTTTCTATACGAAGAAAAAGAGATACTTTTTACTTTTCCTTCTCTCTCTTTTGGTACTTCTTTATACGACCGCAAGATCTTCATTCGGGGGCTACTTAGTCTCTATTACAGCGTTTTTGTTATTTTTAAGAAAGTTTAAATTATATGCTCTCATAATTGTCTTGACCGCCATTCTACTACTGATAACAGGAGACATGACGAAACGTTTTCAACAGATGTTTCAGGTCAAAACGGTTTTCGTAAATTCAAAGACCGGTCAGGAAAATATTGACCAGCTTATTACCGTAAAAAAGCTTCCTGCTGGTGGTTTAAAAGTCCCCCTATCAAAAAAGTCGATTGCGGTAGATCCTGCAAAAATACGCCAGATCGCACTTGAACAGGCAATTGATGAAGCAAAAAGGAAAGGAAAGGCCGTCAATATGATTGAGATTCAGAAAAGAGCGGACTATATCTCCCAGTTTATTAAACCCGAGCGGACCGTCCTCTGCGACATCTCATGCGCGACACGTCTTCAACTTGAATGGCCACGGGCAATAGGAGCGTTCTTATATAACCCCATTTTGGGAACAGGAGCATCGTCAATCACCGAGGCGACAGATAATGACTTCTTAAGGTGGCTCGGTGAATTTGGACTCCTGGGATTTAGTATTTTTGTATTCCTCCTCGCATCTCTCGTAAGATATGTAAATAAGGCAGCAAGAGCCAGTACAGGCGAGATGCGGTATATTTATTACGCATTCTCCTTTGGAGTTCTTGCTCTTTTGGTAAACGGCTTATATATTGATGTTTTTGAAGCATCAAAAGTAGCGTACAATTTTTGGCTGGTAGCCGGTCTTTATGTCGGTCTTATCGGTCTTCAGTCTAACCCTGTAAAAAAATATGAAAAAAGAAAAACCAAGTAAGCTTTTTAAAAGGATCGACTTTATACTTCTTGGAGTTATTCTTCTCCTAGCTCTTGTTTTTAGACTCTACAAAATAAGCGCACCTCTTGGAGATTTTCATTCATGGAGACAAGCAGATACCGCCTCTGTTGCAAGAAATTTTGCCACGAAAGACTTCAACCTGTTAAAGCCACGATACCATGACTTCTCAAACATTCAGTCAGGTCTGGAAAATCCTCAAGGATACCGATTCGTAGAATTTCCGGTTTACAATGCGATCATTGCAGCTTTGTGGAAATACATTCCCCTTACGTCTCTTGAAATATATGGAAGACTCGTCACGATATTTTTCTCCCTGAGCATTATTGGAATCCTGTATTACTTTCTCTTAAAAGAAACCGGAAGAATTGCAGCTGTTGCCGCGACTTTCACCTACGCGGTCTTCCCCTTTTTTGTTTTTTTCTCCCGCGTCATTCTCCCTGAAACTACGGCGCTTGCATTTACATTCCTTGCCTTGCTATTTCTCTATTTCTTTACTTTTGGAAAAAACAAAGTAAGAAATACCATTTCGTATTCGCTCGCTCTGTTATTCTTTATAATCGGTGTCCTTGCAAAACCAACAGTGATTTTTTATTCCTTTTCTTTCCTCACACTGTTTATTATTAAATACCGCTGGAATATACACAAAAAGATACTTCCGTATTTATTTTTTATCGCAACGGCAATACCCTATGGACTCTGGACTCTTTATATCAGTCAGTACCCTGCGGGTATCCCCAGCTGTCCCACTTGTCCCGAAGGAACCATCACGTGGCTTATGAAGTATGTTAATACTACGGGCGGCTTGCAAGATATTTTCTTTAAACCGTCTTTTTTCCGTTGGATTTTTTTTGAAAGAATAAACAATATTATTCTCGGTGGGTATCTAACAGTCTTTTTTGTCTTAGGATTTTTTATCAAGCCAAAACGCTATTTCATTCATAGCTTGTGGTTTTCCTCTCTCGTGTATATTCTTGTTTTTCAAGGTGGGAATGTCCAACATGAATATTATCAAACGCTTATTCTCCCTGCACTTGCTGCCCTTATTGGAATTGGCGTAAACCTTTTCGCAGCTCACAATAAGATATTCATTTCTCAGATGGTAACCTTTTTACTTATCATCGGACTCTTTGGATTTTCATTTTTCATCTCTTTTTATCATGTAAGGGGCTATTTTAACTATTCACAAGATCAGGTCAATATGGCAAGGGTTGTCCGCGATCTTACCAAGTCAAACAGTAAAATCGTAACAGATACTTTGGGTGATACTACCCTTTTGTATCTATCGGAAAGAGAAGGATCACCTTCGGTCTTTAAATCGTTGCCCGATCTTAAAAATGACGGCTATGAATACTTTGTCACCTCGAAACAGGATGTTATTTCGCAAATAAAAAAGGAGAAGGTGTACGCTGTCCTTTTTGAAAACAATCAATTTGCGATCTTCGCTTTATGACACCACTACGCCATAATTTGAAAGGTATCATTTATATAATGGCTACGAGGTGTACCCTACAAGCTCCAATCTATAGTGTCATGCCTCGAAGTTGTTTAGAATTTAAATTTGAAAACGAAGTGGTATGAAAATTTTGATGGTGACTCCGTACCTTCCGTACCCGCCGGCTTCAGGAGGACAGATACGGACCTTCAACCTACTAAAATACTTAAGCAAAAAAAACGATATTGTTCTTGTTGCGCTATACAAAACTGATCACGATAAAAAATACGTCTCCCATCTTCAGGAATATTGTGAAAAAGTCTATTTGTGTAAAAGATCTGAAAATCCGTGGCAGCCTAAAAATATATTAAAGTCGCTTTTTTCTTTTCAACCGTTTCTCATCGTAAGAAACTTTTCACCGGAGGCAAAAAAGGTACTTGAGGATTTACTGTCTAAGGAACATTTTGACGTAATTCATTCAGAGACTTTTTACGTGATGCCTCATATTCCACAAACCGAAGTTCCTATTCTTTTAGTTGAGCAGACAATTGAATTTAAAGTGTATCAACACTTCATAGAGACTCTTCCGTGGATCTTCCGGATTTTCCTTGCCTTAGATATATTCAAATTAAAATTCTGGGAAAAATTCTATTGGAAGAAGGCGTCGCTTGTCGCAACGGTTTCGGATCTTGATCAGACCATCGTTTCAAACATCGAGTCTTCTATACGCCCGGTAGTTATACCAAACGGTGCAGGAGAAGACATGTTAATAGATAAATTGGAACCCAAGGACAATAAGGAAACGATTCTACTCTTTCAGGGAAATTTTTCATGGCTTCAGAATGTGGAAGCTGCCAATTACCTTATAGAAAAAATCCACCCTCTCCTTAAGAAGAAGTTTCCCCGATATAAACTTATAATCGCAGGGCAGCACGCAAAAAAGATCGCAAAGGAAAATGATGTGGAATACGTTGATATTGAACACAGCGATACGGCAACCGTAAAAAGACTCTATACGACGTCTACGCTATTTATTGCTCCTATTTTCGGACCGGGAGGAACACGGCTTAAGATCCTTGCTGCGATGGCATCCGGTTTACCTGTTATCTCGACAAAAATCGGAGTCGAAGGACTTGACGTAAAAGATGAAAAAAATGTTCTTTTTGCAAGTACGCCTGAAAAGTTTGTAGAAAAAATAAGTTTGATACTCTCCAGCAAATCTCTTTATGAAAATATACGGAAGAACGCTTATAAACTAGTTAAGGAAAAATACAACTGGGAAAAAATTGCCGGACAGCTTGAAATCGCCTATCAGCAGATCCGTTCGAATAAAACAGTATGAGAATCGGCTTGGATATTTCACAAGTGGTATACGAGGGAACCGGAGTTGGCCGTTTTATAGAGGGACTCGTTAATGTAATTTGTACTCAAAAAACAAAGCATGAATGGGTTTTCTTCTTTTCCGGCTTTCGTCGTAAACTTGGCAAAGAAATTCGAAACAAAATTTCTTCATCTGGATTTAAATTAGCTCAACTACCATTTCCTCCAACCCTTCTTTCTTATCTGTGGAACGATCTTCATATATTTCCTGTTACCCGTCTGACCGGAAAATTGGATTGGTTTATCAGTTCAGATTGGACAGAGCCACCTGCGTCATGCAGGAAAGCAACTGTAATCCATGACCTTTCAGTATTTAAATATCCTGAGACCGTTGACACTAAGATTTTAAAAACTCAAAAAAAAAGACTCGAATGGGTATCTCAGGAAAGCTCTGTTATTTTTGCAGATTCTGATGCAACGCTGAAGGACGCGCGGGAGTATTTGCCGAACACCAATTCGCAAATACACAGAGTCTATCCCGGAGTAACAGTTCAGAAAGTAAGTCCTCAACAAATAAAACAGATGAAGCAGAAACTGGATTTGAAGAAAAATTTCATCTTGACGGTTGGAAAACTGGAACCAAGAAAAAACATTCAGCGGTTAATAGAAGCTTTTGAAAAGTTAAATCTTCAAAACGTTGAGCTCGTAATTGCAGGAGGCTATGGCTGGGGCAAGCAAGTCCAACCGGTAAAAAATACTAGAATTCTCGGATTTGTCGACGAACCAACTCTCCACGCACTTTATCAGTCTTGTTTGTTTTTTACATTTCCTTCTATCTGGGAAGGTTTTGGATACCCTGTAGTTGAGGCTATGCAGCATGGAACACCTGTTGCAACCTCAAACACCTCTTCTTTAAAGGAAATCGCTCAAGACGCAGGTCTTTTATTTGACCCCTTGAATGTAGGCGACATTTCACATTGCCTGAGGCTTCTTACTACAAATCAGAAATTAAGAGCAGAGCTTAAAAGAAAAGGTTTGAAAAGAGGAGGTGAATTTTCATGGAATTCATATTATAAAGAAATGATTTCTATTCTGGAGAACTCTTAATGAATCTATGATTATCGGAATTGATGGAAACGAAGCAAATGTAGATGAGCTGGTTGGTGTTTCAGTGTATACAAAAAACCTCTTATCGTATTTTCAAAAGCAAGCAAGTTCTAACCTTCAGTTTGAAATATTTCTAAAAGAAAAACCCAAAGCTTCGCTTCCTCCAGAAACCAAAGATTTTAAATACAAAGTAGTCGGACCGTCATTTCTCTGGTCTCAAATATCTCTCCCGCTAGCGCTTAAAAATACGAATCTTGACGTGTTCTTTTCTCCCGCACATTATGCGCCCCGATATCTCTCCAAACCGCTTGTGGTAACTATTCATGATCTTTCTTATTTTTACTATCCTGAAGAGTTTCTTAAAAAAGATTTACATAAACTTACCCACTGGACCAAGTACAGTGTAGAAAAAGCAAAGAAGGTAATCGCTGTCTCTGAAAATACCAAAAAGGATCTGATGAAGTTCTACAACGTTCCTGAGAATAAAATAAGCGTGATCTATAACGGTTTTGAGAAGAATGTTCCAAGCTCCAAGTTCCAAGCTCAAAATTCTTCAGAACCTTACTTCTTATATGTAGGTACGCTTCAACCGAGAAAAAATTTGAAAGCACTTATCAAGGCTTTCAACGAGTTCAAAAAAAATAATCCTGAGTATAAACTGAAGATTGTAGGAAAAAAGGGTTGGATCTTTGAAGACATTTTTAGTCTGGTGGATGAACTTAAGTTAACAGAAGAAATAACGTTTGAGGGATTTGTTTCAGACGATAAACTAGTAAATCTGTACAAGAATGCCCACGGCTTCGTACTTCCCTCTTTTTATGAAGGCTTTGGTATCCCGATACTTGAAGCAATGTCGTATGGTTGCCCGGTAATCGCCTCTAACACCTCGAGTCTCCCGGAAGTAGGTGAAGATGCATGCCTATACTTTGATCCGAAAAACGTGAATGAACTTGTAAAAAGAATGGAAGAGTCGAAAAATCCGGAACTGCGAGGAAAACTCATTGATAAAGGACTGGAAAGAGTGAAGAAATTCTCTTGGGAAAAAAGCGCAAAAGAAACTCTTCGTATTATCAAGTCTGCTGTTTCACAATAAATGAAGATTAAATTCCTGACACTTAATACCCTTCACGGTGGAGAACTTTTTGATGAGATGTTGGCGTTTCTAAAAAAAGAGGATGCCGATATTATGGCGCTTCAGGAAGTGCAAGAAAGTGATACCGACAACCCAAACAAGAAATTTCACACCACTGAGATTTTAAAAAAAGAGCTCGCCTATCCTTTTTCAGTCTTTGATTCGCAGGTCAATTTAATCATGCAGGGAGTTAAAACCGAACATGGAAATGCAGTCTATTCGAAGTTCCCGATAACTTCCCACAGTAATACATTCTTTGATGTCCCCTATGGTCACGTAAACCATGATGAGCTACTTGCCAAAGATGACTTTACCCGGATACCACAGGCATTTCAAAAAATAGAGATCAAAGTAAATAATATGGAACTTACTATCATCAACGTTCATGGAATCTGGGGATTCGATGGAGAAGATAATGAAAGACGTTTGAAGATGAGCCAGATGATAGTTGATAAAATTAAAGGTGAAAAGAACGTTATTCTAGCCGGAGATTTTAATGTACGGCCGGAAACCGAAACTATTAGAAATATCGAGAAATATTTAAAGAATGTTTTCAAAGATGAACTCAAAAGTACGTTTAATATGAAAAGAAAAAAGGATGGTGGTTATGCAACATCAGTCGTTGATATGATTTTCGTAAGTCCTGACATAAAAGTAACCAATCATTATTGTCCTGACGTAGATGTATCCGATCATCTACCATTAGTATGTGAACTTGAAATTTAATATGGAAGAAAAAGTATTTTTTAAAACAAACGATGGATTAACATTATGCGGAATATGGGAAACACCTGACGGACAAACGAATAAAGCAATTGTCTTAGCTCATGGAATTACCGTTGATAAAGAAGAGGAAGGGATCTTCACTGAGTTTTCTCCCCTGCTGGTGCAAAATGGTTTTGCGGTATTGCGTTTTGATTTTAGAGGACATGGAGAGAGTGAAGGAAAATCAGTAGATATGAGTATTAAAGGCGTGCTTGAAGACTTAGGAGCTGCTCTATCCGAGGTAGAAGCCAAGGGTTATAATTCAGTCGGGTTAGTAGGAGCAAGCTTTGGAGGGGCTACTGCAGCTCTATACGCATCAAGTAATGAAGGTCAGCTAAAATGCTTATGTCTATGGAACCCTTCGTTAAATTATGACCATACTTTTTTAAATCCCATAACTTCGTGGCTTAAAGATAAAAAAGAACGTATAAAAAAAGATTTTGAAGAAAAAGGTTGGAGTACGATCGGAAGTCATAATTTTGCGATAGGTAAACATCTGTATGATGAAATGGAAGGTATATTTCCCTATGAGGCTTTAAAAAAGATAGACATACCAACATTAATCGTCCATGGAACCAATGACGATTACGTCCCTTTTTCAGACTCCGAAGAGTATGTGAAAAATCTGAAAAATGGAGAGTTAGTTACTGTAGAGAATGGAGAACACGGTTTTCAGGAAAATAAGGAACATGGACAAATAGCTAAACAGGCAACTATAAATTTTTTCAAAAAATACCTATGATAAGACTTCTAGAGGATACATTTGATCAGAAGACGTATGATGAAGTTGCTGCTCATCCAATGCAGCTGTGGGCGTGGGGAGAGGCGCGTAAAAAAATGGGGGTTGATGTATACCGCATCGGTGAATTCAAAGGAAGCAAACTCGTCAACGTTTATCAACTGACGCGTCACCCAATTCCCTACACAGGGAAGCATGTCGGATACGTCCCACGCTCTAACTTTCCGTCGAAAGAACTACTTGATCATCTCAGAGAGATTGCCCACAAAGGAAAACTTGCCTTTGTAAAATTCGAGCCAAACACCAAAGCAAGCTCCAAGCTTCAAGTTCCAAGTTCCATGTTGAAACCCTCTCCTTATACTCTGTTTCCCAAATGGACGATGACGCTTGATCTTACTCCTTCAGAAGACGAACTACTGAAACAGATGAAGCCGAAGACCCGATACAACGTAAGACTTGCACAAAAGAAAGGAGTAACTGTCCGTGAGATGACAAGCTACGAAGGTTTTGAAATATTTATCAAGCTTTATTTTGAAACTACCAAACGGCAAAAATACTTTGGCCACACGAAGGAATATCATCAAGCTATCTTTGAAGCTTTAAAGGAAAACAACGCAGCCATACTTGTTGCATTTTATGAGAAGACTCCCCTAGCTGCATACGAACTTTTTTATCATAAAGACACACTCTACTATCCATACGGAGGATCTTCTGAAGAGATGAAAAATCTTATGGCGACTAATCTGCTAATGTGGGAAGCGATAAGATATGGAAAACAAAAAGGATTTAAGAATTTTGATATGTGGGGATCTTTACCTCCTGATTATGATCAGAAGAATATCTGGTCAGGATTTACTCGCTTTAAGGAAGGCTATGGCAGCAAATTCACAGAAATGGTAGGAACGTACGACCTCGTCTTCAACCCCCTCATCTATCACTTATTTAATACTGCGCAACGCGTAAGAAACATCTTTTTAGGCGTTTAGATCAATGATTGATCTTCAGTTTAAATTGAAGAGAATCTAGCTTTACGATTTTACTCTTGAGTCGCATGTTTGTATCCGCACTAACTACTGTCACTTTATTCTGTTTGTTCTGTAGAGCGATGGATTTTGCATACATAATTATCCTATCGTCAGGATTCTCAAAAGTAAAACCCGGTGGGTAAGATGAGACTAATGGCTCTAGTAAGACTAGAACTATTCTTAGTTTTCCTTTGTTGATTAATTTCATGGGAATTGAATCGCTATTATTCCTAAAGAGTGAATCTATAATTTTAGATATTGAAAGGCATTTCTTTTTTAACTTTGGGTTTTTTTTCAGTCTATCTATCTCCTGGATAACTACGCTAGGTATTACTATGGAGCATCTCTTCTTTGAAAAAGAATAATTTCTAAAATCATGACTTTGCAATAATACATTCGTATCGATAACATATATTTCTTCTTCGGGAGGTATTTTCAAGAAAAAAGACGCGCTCTTTGTTTCCTGAAGCTGAGCCTTACTATCAGAGTCTTGTTGATCCCTTTTCTTATTTAATAATCTATTGTGAATAGATCCTAAAAGTTCGTGGGCATGTTTTACAGGAATTGCAGAGCTGTACCCGGCTATCCATCGACCATCAATGCCTTTTCTATAAACAACTATCATTAAAAATTTATTTGTAAAAAAAGTGGTATGATCTTTTCTGTCCGGAAGAGAGTATAAGTAGACTTTTTCCAAAGCAACCCAATCTTCTTGAAGAATTCTATACTGTAGCGCGCGCAGGTCAGTAACTGTTGGATTTCCAAGTATTTGTCTTAAAATATCTGTTGTATTAGCTGGTGGGATTGAATCAATTTTACTCTGAAGAAAATCGAAAATTTCTTTTCCACTTCCGGTTTTCATTCTCTTTAATAAGTTCTCTTGTTCGAATGACATTAGATGTTGTTCTACAACATTAATACTGTCAATTTGAATTAAATGTCTCGCGTTCAACATGTACTGTTGGAGTGGTTTCTCTTGAGAGGATTGGCTCCTTAATTTTGATGACATAGTAATGGCTATTTTACGATAAATAGCTCACTATTCAAGTCGTTGAAAATGAACTCGTTTGCCAACTTTAGAAAGGTTTAGTTTATTTCTTTTTCTTTTTTGAGGGGAGTGAACTTGTGCAGTAATGGGAATGGCTGTGTTTTTTGGGGGAATACTAATGTGTTTCTTAGGACTTCGTCGATGTTGTGGACGAATATAAAGTTCAAGTCGTCAAGCACGTACTTCGGTATGTCTTCGAGATCTTTCTTATTGTCTTTAGGAAGGATTATAGTTTTAATGTGTGCGCGGTGTGCGGCAATCACTTTCTCCTTAATTCCACCGACTTCAAGAGCGCGTCCTCTTAAAGTGATTTCTCCTGTCATTGCGACATCGCGACGTACCGGGATCTTTGTGAGCGCTGATACCATGGCGGTTGCTATAGCATTACCTGCTGACGGTCCGTCTTTTGGTACAGCACCTTCCGGCACATGTACGTGGATATCGATTTTGTTAAAGAAGTCTTTGTTTAGTCCAAACATCTCCCATCGGGATCTTATATAGGAAAGCGCAGCCTGACATGATTCTTTCATGACATCTCCCAAGTGACCCGTAAGCGTGATATTTCCTTTACCCGGCATTATTACAACCTCGATGAATAATATGTCTCCACCAGCCTGCGTCCATGCAAGTCCTGTTGAGATTCCAATAGTGTCCTTCTCTTCGATCATCTGAGACTGATACTTATAAGGACCAAGGTATTTTGAGATCTCGGTCATCCCTACTGCTTTATTTGTGGCTTTTTTCTCGACGATTTCACGTGCTACTTTTCTAAAGATGGTCGCAACCTGTCTCTCGAGTTCCCGGACTCCTGCTTCTCTCGTATAGCGCCGTATGATAGTCTTTAATGTGTTGTCGCTAATATTAATGTCTTTTGGAAGACTGTGGGCGTCAAGCTGTTTTCTGATCAGATACTGCTTTGCAATATTAAACTTCTCGTCTTCTGTGTACCCCGGGAAATGAATGACTTCCAATCTATCAAGTAACGCATCAGGAATAGTATCGAGCATGTTTGCGGTTGTGATGAAAAACACATCTGAAAGATCGAAAGGCACCTCAAGATAATGATCTGAGAATGCGTGATTCTGCTCCGGGTCAAGCGTCTCAAGAAGCGCTGCCGTCGGATCTCCCCTGTAATCACGTCCTACTTTATCAATCTCGTCGAGAATAAATACCGGATTCTTACTTCCTGCCTGTTTAATGCTTTGGATTATTCTTCCCGGAAGTGCTCCTACATAGGTTCTTCGGTGTCCTCTTATCTCAGCTTCATCTCTTATTCCACCTAATGACATTTTGACGAACTTTCTACCCAGTGAACGGGCAATAGATTTGCCAAGGGATGTTTTTCCGACTCCCGGAGGTCCTACGAAACAAAGAATGGTCGGCTGATATTCTTTTGGTTTCAGTTGTTTCTTGTCTCCGGTTTGTTTTTCCGGTGTTTTTTTGGACTTTTCTTCCTGTTGTTTTCGGAGTTCCATTACTGCCAAAAATTCAAGAATTCTTTCTTTAATCTTTTTAAGTCCATAGTGATCCTGATTTAAGATTTTTTCCGCTTGTTTGATATCGATATCATGTGAAGAGGAGATAGACCATGGAAGCTCCACCAACCAGTCCAAATAGGTGCGGATGTAAGAAGACTCAGGATTAAACTGCGACATCTGTGTTAATCTCTTTAGTTCCTTAAACGCTTTTTCTTCGACTTCTTGAGGCATCTTGGCTTTCTTGATCTTTTCTTTGTAGGATGCTACTTCTTTGTCTTCTCCTTTGCTTCCCAACTCTTCTTCTATAGTCCTCATCTTTTCACGGAGTAAGGTCTCCTTCATACCCTGCTCGAATTTCTGTTGGGTCTTTGAAGAAATATTTTGTTCAATTTCAAGAATGCGGATTTCACGGTTTGTATATTCGACCTCTTTTTTTAGTCTGGATTTTAGATTAGATTCTTCAAGAAGTCCCTGTCTCTCATTTTCACGAAGATCCAAAACCATTGCGACCTGATTGGAGAAATCTTGAGGGGAAGAAATATTCAGAATATTCATAAGGAAGATGAAGTCTATTGTCTTTCCAAGATTGATCGCGCGTTTGATCTGTGAAGAAATATATTTGACCATTGCCTGCACTTCTTCATCTTCGACTATTTCATCTTCTAGTTTGGAAGTTTTTACTTCGTAATATGGAGTTTCTTTTACAAATTCGTGGACCTTTACCTTTTCAAGACCGCGGACCAATGCATTGATCTCACCTTTTTCACCGGTTACGATGTTTTTTATGGTTGCGAGTACTCCGACGGTGTGGAGATCGCTTTTAGCCGGGTCATCCTGAGCAGGATTTTTCTGCATGACAAGAATTATCTGTTTGTCTCTTTTGAGAGACTCATTTATCGCAGCGACACTCTTTGGTCTTCCGAAAACAAGCACGTTTTCAGTATTGGGGAACACGATGCTGTCACGCACTGAAACTAAAGGGAGTTGTGTTTTTTCTGGCGCTTCGTTAAACAATGCCATATTAGCAGTATAGATAAAGAATTGCTAATTGTCAACCCCGCTTGACGGGGTTAAGTCACGCTGCGCGTGACAACCCTCAAACTCAGACAAATTCTTTAATTAATAAATCTATGTTGCTAAAAGGCGCGCGCTCTATAAGACTACTCTCTTTATGATAATTTATCACCTGTTCGTGATAGGGTGGTTTTTCCTCTTGAAAGAGTATGCCGAGCGGATATTTTTCATAATTCATCTCAACTGCCGTAGAAAGTGCGAGCTTATAATCGCTTTTATCGTAATTTTCAGGAAGCTTGTAGCTACGCTCCAAATAATACTGGTACGTGTTTACTTTGTTGAATGTTACGCAGGGTTGAAGGATGTTTACCAGAGAAAATCCTTTGTGAGAGACTCCAAGTTTTATCATCTCGACCATATGCTTCATGTCTCCTGCAAAAGATTGGGCAACAAACGTAGCTCCTTGGGTAAGCGCAAGGGTCAATGGGAAAACAGACGTTTCTATAATCCCCGATGGAGTTGATTTGGATTTTGCACCTTTTAAGGCTGTTGGAGCAACCTGTCCGGTAGTCAACCCGTATACGCCGTTGTCATGCACGATCACCGTGATATCATGATTTCCACGACATGCATGGAGGAAATGATTGCCTCCCTCGCCATAACAATCCCCGTCTCCAACGATCGCCACAACCGGCATCTTGTGATTTGCGAGCTTTGCTCCTATTGCGTTGGGAAGGGCTCTTCCATGAAGAGAGTGGATGGCGTAAGCGTTTAAGAAATCGTTCATGTTGCCCGAGCACCCGATACCAAATATGATCGCGAGTGATGAGGGATCAAGACCGAGTTGAGCAAAGCTTGCTTTGATCGCGGCACCGATTCCCCAGTCGCCACATCCAGGACACCACGTGGGAGTATAAGCTGCAAAATCCTCTACCTTTGTCATACGTTGCTTTTCACAAAATTATAAATTTCTTCTTTCCAGAAAGGTCTTCCATCGTATTTTAATAACGTTTTTTGCAGATCGATTCCTGTTTCTTGCCGCAGTAATCTTCCAAACTGCGCATGAGAATTATTTTCTACCAGTACATAATCTTTGCTCTGAGAAAAAAGATCTTGCAGTCGTGCACGATCAAGAGGAAACATATGAGTGAAATGAATCAGTGCTGTTTCAATCCCTTCTTTTTTGAGATCTTCCATTGCTTCAAGGATCGGTCCTTTCATGCTTCCCCATGAAACAAAAACTTTTTTGGCAGTTTTTGGATCGCCGTAAACTTTTGGTTTTTGAAAATGGGCCGCAAGATAGGTCGATGTTTTCTGATTTCTT
Source organism: Candidatus Roizmanbacteria bacterium RIFCSPLOWO2_02_FULL_40_13 (assembly GCA_001789965.1). GTDB lineage: Bacteria > Patescibacteriota > Microgenomatia > UBA1406 > GWC2-37-13 > 2-01-FULL-40-42. The sequence continues at coordinate 102,682 of MGBA01000021.1, read as the reverse complement.
TTATCAACCTGCTGGCGCCGTGCAACAGCATCTTCTGCAGAATGACCATCCTCAAAATGTTCATATGAATTTGCCTGATAAAAAAATCCTTTTGCGCCGGGGATCAGCCGCTCTGATATTCCGTCGGACTCTAATTTGTACCGCAGATAAACTTCTCCTTTTGGCGCCGTAATGGTTTTTCCTCTTTCTATCTTGTTTGCTTTTACAAGCGATTTAATCGTTTCTGTTGCAACTGACTTGTGAGATTCTGAAAGCCACATGTCTGACATCACGATGACCGGTGTCTGGTAAATATCTGCAAGATTAAAGGCTTTAAGAGTAAGTTCGATCATCTCATCAGCATCTCCCGGCGCAAGTACGATCTTTGGAAACTCTCCATGTCCTGCATGGACTGCAAATAAGAGATCTCCCTGCTCGGTCCATGTCGGCATACCGGTAGCAGGTCCGGGTCTTTGAGAAAGGAAAACAACGATCGGCATCTCTGCCACGCCTGCAAAAGACAAAGATTCGACCATAAGCGCAAATCCACCTCCGGATGTGCCTACAGCGGCTCTCGTGCCCATAAATGAGGCTCCAAGCGCCGTATTTATGACCGAAATCTCATCCTCTGCGTGTCTTACCACGATTCCCGTATCTTTCTGCCACGCAGCAAGGGTGGACAGGATCGAAGACGACGGTGTCATAGGGTATGATGAATATAATCTACAATCTGCTGCGATTGCTGCCAGCGCAAACGCATCATTACCCGTCAGGACAGCCTTTTCCTTATCTTCTCGCTTTTTCAGATATGGTTGAATGAGATCTTTGTAGTTCTCTCTTATATGATCGTATCCTTTTTGGGCAAAATTCTTATTAAGCTCTACAATCTCTGCTCCTTTTCGTCCAAACTGCTGCTCTAGAATATCAAAAAGCATTGATATGTCACCGTCAAGAAGGGCTAGAGATGCTCCAAAGGCAATTGTATTTTTCATGATCGACTCTCCATGAGCCTCCTTAAGTATTTTGGTAAACGGCACCATAGCGCTCTTGTGATCTCCGTCAGGTTTAAAATCTTCATCGTCGTAGACTACAACACTCGAAGAGGTCAATCGGGCTTTATGAAAGTCGTACGTGTCCTTGTTTAAACAGATGAGGAAGTTAATTTCATTTTGGAGCGCTCTTACTTCCTGTTCTGAAACCAGCACCTCAAATGCATTGTGGCCACCGCGGATAAGCGAAGGATACTCAATGTAATCAAAAATGTGGTATCCGAGACGGGTCGCAATTCTCGAGAATGTCAGGCCAGTGGTCATGATCCCATATCCAGCCTCTCCTCCTATTTTCCAAAGAAAATCTTTCATATGATGTAATTAATCGTAGCAACAAGGATCTTTATATCCACAGTTTTCACAGATCGCGTCTTTTCCTCCGGGCATTCCGGAAAGCGTTTGTTTCTGGCATGAAGGACACTCGCGGAGATTGTCGTCGAGGGCGGTTAACTCTATCTCGGTTATTTGCTTTTGCATGATTTATTTGGGAAAAACCCTTTCTCCTTTTATATTTTTTACGATGATTGCTGCGACCGGACAGGACCGCGCTGCCTCAATAATGGCCTCATCTGTCTCCTCCTCAACAGTATCGAGGATTATTGCCTTGGCTTCATCGTCAATGTGAAAAGCTTTAGGAGCAACAGCTGCACACGTTGCAGCTCCTATACACAGGTCGCGGTCGATATGGACTACAAGACTCCGTATAGTAGTCGGACCGGACGGGTTTTTTGGATCTTTTACTTTTAAATCACTCATACTATTCCAGCGCCTTTTTCAGTGCTTCATACGGCAGTAAAAGGCACTTGATACGTCCGGGACTTACCTCGATACCAACTAAATCTATCATAGACTTTCGGGTTAGATTATTCAACTCTGAGATCTTTTTATTCTTTATGAAGCTTGTGAGAAGAGACGCTGAAGCTGTAGAAATTACGCATCCTTCACCGGTAAATGAAGCGTCTTGTACGGTGTCATCTGAGAGTAAAATCTCAAGATGTATCCTATCTCCACACATGGCGTTATATAAGGACGCGCTGTGGGTTTTCTTCTTTAAATGCCCGTTATTGCGGGGATTTCGGTAATGATCCAGTAGAAAATCTTTATACACTCTATCGAGCAATTATACCTTGTTTAGAAGACAAACAACAGGGTCATGAGGATCAAACCTGCGGTTACCATGAAGAATGTCCCTGCCTGAGAACCGGCTGCTACAATGGTCGGCGCCTGAGTCACTTGTTGACCTGTAGGTGTAGGCGTACTCTTTGCAAGGATTACTTCTGTTGGTGTAGCTGATGGGCCAGCGGTTGGGGTTGCCGATGGTCCGGGTGTTGCAGATGGTCCTTGAGTGGGTGTTAGAGTAAGAGTAGGAGTTGCTGTGGGCGTTGCTGTTGGAGTAGCCGTGGGCGTAGGTGACGGTCCTTCAGTGGGAGTAACCGTTATGACTGGGATAGTAGGTGAAGGTGATACGCCTGGTGGCGGTGTCTCGGTTGGCGCTTTAGAAACAGGGGGAGGAGGAGCTGCCTGACAGGCTGAATCCGTCAAGTTCCAGTAAGAATAAAAGGTTCCGTTTTTATCAATTTGTTGCATTCCGCAGAATTTCTCATCCACTAATCCCACTCCCGGATCAGCAGAACCAAAACCCGGAACACCTACATTGCAGCCCCGTTGGTACCAGTCCATCACAACAGGATCAGCCTTGTTTGCTTGAGTACGTGGACATTTGTAACGCACTACTCCTCCTCCATTCGGATATTTTCCGAGTGGACCTTGCCTTGGATCTACGTTTCCTGTAAAACCACCAGCTCTACAATTTTTACAGTTATATCTCTGATAATGGAAACCGTCGGGGCTTTTATCTCCCGGTCCTTTTGGACCACACGACGTAGTCACCCAACCACCTTCTTGTCCGACCGGTGAAAGAGTGCAAACTGCAGCTTCTCCTCGCAATGACCGCTGTTGATTTATGAGATATAGTCCGACGCCGATCGCACCGATCATGAAAAGAATGAGTCCGAGCAGAATGAATGTTTTCTTGTTTATCTTTGTTTTTGATTTTTTTGGTGGTGGGGTAGCGGCAGGAGGAGTTTGCGAAGGTGATGAAAAAGAAATATTAAGATTGTTCGAGCTTGTCGTATCCATAACAGTAAGTAACCCTGCTTATAAAGATTGTACTTGTATTGCAAGAATTGTCAAGCATGAGTAAGGAGTTTTCTTGCAGTCAAAAGCCCCTTGATTAAAGCCTCTATATCGTCCTCGTTATTATAGATACTGAAGCTCGCTCTACATGATGCGGGTATGCCGAATCTGGTGTGAAGCGGCATAGTGCAATGATGTCCTGCGCGGATACAGACATGTTTGTCGTTTAAAAGCGATGCAACATCATGAGGATGAAGCCCTTTGAGATTGAATGTCACGATGCTGGAAAACTCGTTTTGAGGTCCGTAGATATTAATATCTTTTCCAAAAATATGAAGAAGTTGGGCTCTAGCTTTTTTTACAAGATCTTTTTCATGTTTTTGAATATTAGAAAATCCGAGTTTTTGGATTAGCTTTACTGCTTCTTTAAATGCTGTGACGTCTGCGATAGATGGCGTCCCTGCTTCAAACTTTTCAGGAAGTTTGGCAAATGTAGTTTTTTCTATTTTCACCTGTTCAATCATCTCTCCTCCGTATTGAAATGGAAACATTTCCTCAAGTCGTTGTTCTTTACCCCACAGTATTCCGGCGCCTTTTGGCCCAAACATCTTGTGAGCTGAAAATGCAAGAAAATCACAATCCAGATCTTGTACGTCAACCTGTCTATGAGCTACTGCTTGCGCTGCATCAACTACAACTACTATGTGAGGGTTTATCTGTCGTGCTTTTTTTATTATTTCCTTGAGTGGATTTACCGTTCCTAAAACATTCGAGATGTATGCAAGTGCGAGAATTTTTGTTTTTTTAGTAATTACGTCGTCCAAGGAAACCTCTGAAGAATTATCTTTTACAATTGTAAGTATTCCTTCATCGTTTATATCGATTACTTTAAAAACCGCACCCATTTCCTGAGCAAGTACCTGCCATGGCACAAAATTCGAATGGTGTTCTAAAACAGATACTACAACCTCATCATTTTCATTTACTATTTTCCTCCCAAGTGAATACGCAACGAGGTTTATAGACTCTGTTGTTCCTCTGGTGAAAATGACTTCTTTCTTATTTTTCGCATTAATAAACGAAGCGATTACCTTTCTCGTCTCCTCAAACTCTGCGGTAGCTCGTTCGCTAAGCGAATAAATTCCCCTCTTTATATTCGCAGGATAATTTTCATAATATTCAACGAGTTTGTGTATAACGATTTGTGGAGTCAGCGAAGTATTCGCACTGTCCAGATATACAAGATTGGAATTATTTTTAAAAACCGGAAACTCCTTTTTTATGATCTTCGGATCAATCATATTTTGGTTTTATAATTTGAATTTTTTCATCCATGAGTTTATGGTAAATTTCATCCAGAAATCCCTTGAGAAGTATTTTTCTGGCATCGGTTTTTTTAAGACCTCGTGATTGGAGAAAAAAAATCTGGTCTTCATTCAGTTTTCCGGTTGTTGATCCATGAGTGCAGAAAACCTCGTTTGCCAGAATCTCTAAAAATGGTTCTGATCTTATGAAAACACCGTCTGCAAGAATTATATTTTGATTTTTTTGATATGCATGACTTTGTTGAGCTTTTTTTTCGATTTTGATTAGCCCTTCGTAATGGAAGCTCGAAGTATCATCAAAAACTCCTTTGATTAATAAATTTGAGCGTGCGCTTGGTGCGACATGCCTCTGCTGTGTTTTAACTATGAATTTATCCTGGTCCTTTCCCGTATATAATCCATAGATGTCAAGATCCACTCCTTTTGCATTTATGTTGAAAATTAATTCTCCTGAAAGATTGTGGAAAAAAACTATGTATTTTCCCGGCTTATTAAAGTTGAATTTTTTTTGTTTCAGTAGGTTTAAGTTTAGAAAAGTTTTGGAGTTGTTCATTGCGATCGTTCACTTTTATCCTACGCTCCCAATCATCTCAAGATTGATGAGTCGATTTAGTTCAACTGAATATTCCAGTGGAATCTCTTTTGTTATCGGTTCGATAAATCCGTTTACGAGAAGTCCTTCGGCATCAGCCTTTGATATGCCACGCGAGGTAAGATAGAAAAGTTTTTCTTCACCCAATTTTTCAACGGTTGCTTCATGCTGGATCTCCGTATCACTTTCTTTAATTTTCATATATGGATACGTATCAGAACGGGATTTTTCATCAAGTATAAGCGCGTCGCAGGAGACATATACCGATGAATTTTTTGCTCCGGGATGGACAACAATAAGACCCCTATAAGACGTCCTTCCTCCGTCTTTTGAAATGGATTTGGAAACTATCCTTGATGAGGTGTTTGGTGCAAGATGAAGCATCTTGGCGCCTGCGTCCTGATGTTGATCTTTTCCGGCAAACGCAATGGAAAGAACCTCTCCCCGTGCGCCGCGACCAGTAAGATACACGCTTGGGTATTTCATCGTGACTCCTGAACCGAGATTGCAGTCAACCCATTCCATGACGGCATCTTCTTCAGCCTTTGCCCGTTTAGTAACCAGATTGTAAATATTCTTACTCCAGTTCTGTACCGTGGTGTATCGCACACGTGCTCCTTTTTTTACAAAGATCTCAACGACTGCCGAATGAAGGGATTGAGTCGTGTAAATCGGCGCCGTACATCCTTCGATGTAATGAACGTAACTTCCTTCTTCTGCGATGATTAATGTTCTTTCAAATTGACCGAATCGTTCGGCGTTTATCCGGAAATATGCTTGCAGGGGAAGCGTGACCTTAACTCCTTTTGGAACGTATACAAACGACCCTCCTGACCAAACTGCTGAGTTTAACGCTGCAAATTTATTATCATGTGGGGGAATCAATGTTCCAAAATATTTTTTTACTATTTCCGGATGTTCTCTAAGTCCGGTATCCATGTCGCAGAAAATCACTCCCTGTTTTTCGAGTTCTTTATTTACACTTTCATATACAACCTCAGATTCGTATTGAGCACTAACTCCTGCCAGAAAGTTTTTCTCCGCCTCTGGTACACCGATCTTGTCATACGTATCTTTGATTTCAGAAGGTAAATCCTCCCAAGAGGAAGCCTGTGTTTCGGTGGACCGGATAAAATAAAAAATATTTTCAAAGTCTATTTTAGAAAGATCTGCTCCCCATTCAGGCATTTTCTTTTCTCTAAAGATCCGGTAAGACTTTAAACGGAACTCCTTCATCCACGCAGGCTCCTGTTTCATATCTGAGATCATTGAAACGATCTCTTCAGAAATTCCTTTTTTGGACTTGAAGACGTTTTTTTCGGGCATTGAAAACCCGAATTTATATTCAAAATCCAGTACTGGTGCTACGTTACTCGCCATATAGTTAGTTAGTTAACTGCCTTTTCATATCCTTCCTTTTCGATTTTTTTAGCTAACTTCTTGTCTCCTACCTTTTTTAGTACTCCTTCCATAAGTATAAGGACTTTGTCAGGCATAAGATACCTCAAAACGCGGTTATAGTGGGTGATCAAAATAAAGGTTTTGTCTTTTTTTCGTTTTTTTAAGAATGTTGCGATCGCCCGAAGTGCATCGACATCCACACCCGTATCAATTTCATCAAAGATCATGACTTTTTTATCGAGAACCGCAGCTTGTAGGGTTTCTAGTTTCTTTTTCTCTCCTCCTGACGCGCCTTCATTTAATGAACGCCCTAAAAGTTCTTCGGAAATATGAAGCTCTTTTGCATACTGAGTGATTTCCTGTCTTACCGCAAGTGGCTCTTTCTTTTTAGTTAAGGCCAAATAGAGAAGTTCCCGTACGGAAACTCCGGCTAAAGAAAGAGGGGACTGAAATGAAAGAAAGATGCCTTTTTCAGATCTTTTTTCAGGTTGGAGTTTGTCGATTCGCTCTTTACCAAGCGCGATCCTGCTTTGTGGAGAGAGAGTATACGACGGATGACCCATGATTGCGTTGGCAAATGAAGACTTTCCTGATCCATTTGGCCCCATGATGACGTATATTTTTCCTTTTGCGAAATTGTAGCTGAAGTTTTTAATAATCTTCTTTTTTCCCACCATGACGCTGAGATTCTTAACATTAAGCATATCTCTATTGTAAAAAACGGAGTAGGATTAATCAACCGACAGCTTTTTCTGAAAGCCTGAGACGTGGAGTTCTATCGATCTGGCTTTCTTTTGAAAAACTTCCCAACTCTGCTTTGTAGAAAGCGACTATTCCGATCATCCCCGCATTGTCGCCGGTCAAATAAGGAAATGGTGGAAATATCACCTGTCCGCTATGTCTCTTTGCAAGTTTACGCATATAGCTTCTCAAATGTTTATTTGCTACGACTCCGCCTCCCACAAGAATATTAGTTACTCCGGTTTGATTAATCGCCTTTTCTGTTTTTATAAGAAGACTTTCAAATACTGCCTCCTGAAATGCTGACGCTAAAAACTTCGCGTTTTTATTTATTTCTTTTTCAGACATTTTTTTGAGCATGTAGTAAAACGAGGTTTTCAAACCGGAAAATGAAAAGTTAAGATCCGGAGATTTTTTCATTGGTCTAGGAAGCTTGTAGATATCTTTATTTTTTACGCCGCTTGCCAACCGTTCTATAATAGGTCCCCCCGGATATCCAAAACCCAAAAGCTTTGCCGCTTTATCAAGCGCCTCTCCTGCCGCATCATCAACAGTCTCTCCTAACACTTCGTAGGACAGATGATCCTTTAGGAGTATGAGTTCAGTGTGACCTCCTGAAATCAGAAGCGCAAGATAGGGAAATTTTATAGGAACATCTGGCTTACCCTTGCTGTTTTGAGCAAAACAAGAATAAATATGTCCTTCCATGTGATTTACCGCGATTAGTTTTTTCTTGTACTTTTTTGCAAGATCTTTTGCTTTTTGAATCCCAACTTCAAGCGCTATTGCAAGACCAGGTCCATATGTCACCGCAATACAATCGATAGATTTCATGGCCTCGTTAAGATAAGTAGTTTTTCTCTCTTTCTTCTCACCTTTTGCCTTTAAAAAACGCTTACTTGCCTCCTCGATAACTAAATCTATACGCTCCTGATGAGCCCGTTTTGCAAGAGAGGGAACAATGCCGCCCCATTGGGTATGAGTCAAAATTTGAGAATATACTCCATTTGAGATTATTCTTCTTCCTTCTGTGATTGCAATAGATGTTTCATCGGCGGATGTGTCGATTGCAAGAATGTTCATATATTCAAACTGTATAAATAATTTCCCGTTTATTTTGATTTAGGTATTTAATATCTACATATACGATATGAGTTTTCTCGGAAAGAATATCTAGAATCTCACCTGCTTTTTCTCCCCATTCGACACACAAAACATTATTTTTCTCCAATGCCTCCTTTATCCCCAGATGTTTAAACTCATCGGGAGAGGTGATGGTATAAAGGTCCGCATGAATAAGTTTTTTTACTTTTTTATGTGATGTTTTGTATTCATACATAACTACATATGTCGGAGAAATTATATTATCTATTCCTAAGTGTTCACCTATTCCTTTTACGAAAATAGTTTTTCCTGCGCCCAACTCGCCCCGGATTATAAATGCTATTGCTTTAGTATTTTTTTCTTTCGAAATATTTCTGAGAATATTTTTAGCGATTCTTTTCGTTTCATTTTCTGAATTAGAAATATTAACTTTATTTTCTTGCAACCCTACATCTCCGCGACGTAATATTTTTATTTTCTCTTTCGTCATATCGACTACCGTAGAAGGTTTATTTCTTGGGAGAGTTCCGGCGTCGATAACAAGATCAATCAAATTTTTTTTCTTTTCAGAAAGAGAATTAAAAAGAGAAGAAACGGAGTAATGAGGTGAATTGCCTGAAAGATTTGCTGAGGTTGCAGTGATTGGTTTTCTGTATCGCGTTGTCAACTCATCAATAAGACGCGAATTTGGTATTCGAACGCCGAGTGTTTTTTCTTCAGATTCAAGCAGGAGTGATGTTTTATGTTTAGACGATAGAATAATTGTATATGGACCGGGAAACAGTTCATGTAATTTCTTTTGTCTCAACTTATCTACTTTCGCAAGGTGAGGAAGTTGATTCCATGTAGTAAATACCGAGATTGGTTTTCCGGCTGGACGGTTTTTAAATTTGAGAAGTTTTTGTACGGCTTTTTCATTTGTCGCGTCCACAAGAAGCCCGTAAACTGTATCCGAAGGAAACACAACTAATCCTCCTTTTCGTAATTGTGAAACGGTTTCCTCCAAGATTTCTTTCTGCGAGTTTGAAGTTATAGATAGGGTCTTCATGTGTACGTACAGGCTATTTTACCAAAAATTTGGTACAATGAGCCATTATGCCTCCCCAAAAAAAAGGAAATAACTCCAAAGGGAAAAAGTTAACCGAGTTCCGTTTTAATGTAGACATCCGAACTCTTTTCATAATTATTTTCATCGGCTTTTTTCTTTTCTTTGCATTTCAATCCCTTTCAAAAGCAGCCAAACAGGTGATGCCTGAAAAATCAATTACCACAGTGGTTAAGGAGGCAAAAGCAGGAAAAGTAAAAAAAGTCGAGATTATTGACAATAAAATACTTGTTTATTACAACGACGAAAAACTCGCAATTGCGTACAAAGAAACAGGTGAAAGTTTTTTAAAGACACTTAAGGACAATAATGTAAATCTTGATAAGGTCAACTTGGTTGTCAAAGATACTCAAGGATCCGCAGGCTGGGTAAATTTTCTAGCAAATATAATTCCAACCATTCTGATGGTAGCGTTTTTCATCTTTCTTTTCAGACAGGCAAAAGGCGCTCAAGAATCGGTGTTTTCATTTGGACAATCCCGCGCAAAAAGATTCTCAAAAGATCTCCCCAAAGTAACGTTTAAGGATGTTGCTGGTGTCGATGAGGCAAAAAAGGAATTGGAAGAGGTTGTAGACTTTTTGAAAAATCCTGAAAAATACAAAAAACTTGGAGCGCGTACTCCAAAAGGTGTGATCCTCATTGGTCCTGCGGGTTGTGGAAAAACGCTACTTGCGAAAGCGGTTGCAGGAGAGGCAGGAGTTGCATTCTTTTCGATTGCAGGTTCGGAATTTATGGAGATGCTTGTGGGAATTGGAGCTGCACGAGCGCGGGATTTATTTGCAACAGCGAAGAAAAATACTCCAGCCATTATCTTTATCGACGAGGTTGATGCGATTGGACGAGCTCGTTCGGTCGGCGTCATGCCTTCTCACGATGAGCGCGAACAAACGCTCAATCAGATCTTGGTCGAGATGGATGGATTTACTCCTACCGAACAAGTTGTTGTAATTGCTGCTACAAATCGCGGAGATCTTCTTGACCCTGCGCTATTAAGACCAGGCCGTTTTGACCGAAGAATCATCGTTGATTATCCGGATCTTGAGGGAAGAAAGGCAATACTTAAAATTCATGCACGTAACAAACCATTTACTGACGGCATAAACTGGGATAAAGTCGCAAAAAGAACCGTCGGATTTTCAGGAGCTGATCTGGAAAACATGTTAAACGAGGCGGCTATTCTTGTTGCGCGCGAAGCGCGGGATAAAATACTCATGCAGGACCTTGAAGAAGCTGCGACTAAGGTAAAACTTGGACCTGAGAAAAAAAGACTTCAGTCTGATCTTGATAAAAAACTTACCGCATATCATGAGGCGGGTCACGCGGTAGTTTCCCATTTCTTGACCCACACCGATCCTGTTCATAGAATATCCATTGTCTCAAGAGGTATGGCTCTTGGGTTTACCCTAATCCCCCCTGTTGCTGACAAGCTCCATGAGACCAAGTCGCATCTTTTGGAAAGAATATCTGTCATGATGGGTGGACGTGCAGCAGAAGACATTTTCTTTGGTGAAATCACGACAGGTGCGGCAAATGACTTTGATCAGGCAACTACGATCGCAAAAGCAATGGTCATAGAATACGGAATGAGTGATCTTGGTCCTATTAATTTCGGACCCAATATGGATATCACCCAAATGGGAAAAGCATATTATCAGGAAAATGTGGTTTCGCAGGAAGTACTGGGAAAAATTGACGCTGAAGTAAAAAGAATCATTACCGAGTGCTATGATAAAGCGGTTTCAATTATAAGAAAAAATAAAGTGGCTCTGGAAAAAGTTGCAAAAGAGCTGGTCAAAAAAGAGAGCCTTGATCAGGACGAATTCGAAAGCATAGTAGGACTAAAGCAAAAACTCAAATGAACACCCTGCTCGTCATTGATGGCAATGCCATAATGCACCGCGCGTTTCACGCCATCCCTCCCTTTAAAACGAAAAAAGGAATACCGACCAATGTTATCTATGGATTTTTCACGATGCTCTATAAAGCAATTCAAGATTTTAATCCAAAGTATATCGTAGTTTGTTTTGACACTCCTGCTCAAACGTTCCGGCAAAAACTTCATAAGGAATACCAGGCTCATCGTCCGGAAATGGCAGATGAGTTCAGGACTCAAATTCCACTTCTTAAAGATCTCCTCGATAAAACCAAGATTTATCGCGAAGAACAAGATGGATTAGAAGCAGACGATATCATTGGAACGATCGTTGTAAAAGCAAAGGACAAAAATACGAAAATTCTTATCTTAACCGGAGATAAAGATATTATGCAGTTAGTGGATGAAAATGTTTTTGTAGTCAGTCCTCAGATTGGATTTAGTAATACAAAAATTTATAACGTTGAAGAGGTGAAAAAAAAGTTATTTGTCGACCCATCTCAAATACCAGACTGGAAAGCGCTCGCAGGAGATCCCTCTGATAACTACAAAGGAGCAAAAGGAATCGGTCCAAAAACAGCGGCGAGACTTGTTGATCAATATAAAACCTTAGAAAATATTTTTTCCAGCCTTCCAAAAATTAAGGAGGAAAAGATCAAAAAGATTTTGCTCGGTCACAAAAAAGACATTCTTCTTGCCAAACAACTATCAGAGATAGTAACCGATGCTAAAATCTCTTTTGATATGAAAAAGGCACGTTTTGATGGATTCACTCCTGAGCTAAAAAAAAGTTTTTCAGAACTTGAGATGAATTCGCTTATACAACGTTTTTTTAATGAAAGACCGGTTCCGGCTCCAAAACCAAAGAAAAAGACTTCAGACGACCAGATTAACTTATTCTAGGCTTTTGTTTCCTTCTGTTAGAATATAGCTACGCTTATGTGCGGCATATTTGGATACTCAGGAAAAGAAACCATCGTTAGCTCTGTTATCTTATCCGGACTTAAATTGCTTGAATACCGTGGATATGATTCATGGGGTATCGCAGTAACCAGCAAGGGAAAGACTACTATTAAAAAAAAGCCGGGAAAAATAAATCTTGCTGAAGATCCAAAACTCACGGGTTCTACGGGAATCGGACACACAAGATGGGCAACGCACGGCGGAGTAAATAAAATCAACGCTCACCCGCATACCGATTGTTCAGGCGATATTATCGTTGTTCACAATGGTATTATTGAAAATTACCGGGAACTCGCAAGTAAATTTCTTCGAAAACATTCATTTGTTTCAAAAACTGACACCGAGGTCGTTGCGCACCTCATCGAACAAGAGTTGAGCAAAAGTAAGGATTCTAAACGAGCAGTTCTAAAAACGTTTCAAAAACTCAAAGGGCTAAATGCAATCATAGTTTTCTTTCCAAAGAGTAATGAACTTTATGCTATTAAAAACAGTTCTCCGCTTATATTCGGAACGGACAAAAAAAAGAAGTCTTTCTACCTTTCTTCAGACGTCATCGCTTTTCCTAAAGATGTTGAAAAAATATACTTTCTTGACGATGAAACCCTTCTTTCGTTTGGAAAAAATTCGTACTCCCTCAACTCTTCATCGGGAAAAGAACTCAAACTGGCACTTACTGCCTTTTCTCAAGATGTCAGGGGACGGGAGATGGGAGCATACTCGCACTACATGGAAAAGGAGATCCACGAACAACCTAAAATCCTTTCGGAGTTCGTCGCGACAAAAGAAAAAGAGATCCGTAATCTTGCCCAAAAAATTGATAAAGCTTTCGGGTCGTATCTTATCGGATGCGGTACGGCATTTTATGCGTGTCTTGCGGGATCGTATCTTTTTTCAACTATCGCTAAACGCCACATTAACCCTGCTATTGGATCCGAGTTCTCATATCTTGTAGATTTTCTAAAAAAAGAAAGTCTGGTAATTCCACTTTCTCAATCAGGAGAAACTATAGACATTATCTCCTCTATAAAACACGCGAAAGAAAAAAAGGCTAAAATCTATGCGCTCACCAACGTCTACGGGTCTACTCTTTACCGACAAGCAGACTACCAACTCCTGCTTTCTGCCGGACCCGAACAGGCTGTTGTTTCAACCAAAGCCTTTAGTACCAAGCTTGCCGCTCTTCTTTTAACCGCATACACACTGAGGGGAGAATTTGAAACAGGTAAAAAACTTGTTCTAGAATCGGTGGAAGAGATAAAAAAAATTCTTACTTCAAAACAAAACAAACAGATTGCAAAAAAACTATCTAAAAAAAGCCATGTCTATGTCCTTGGACGCGGACCGTCATACCCGATCGCTCTCGAAACCGCGTTAAAACTAAAGGAGTCCTCGTATGTCCATGCTGAAGGGTTTGCGGGTGGAGAACTTAAACACGGCGTCATGGCTCTCATTGAAACAGGAACCCCTGTTCTCGTACTTAACCCTGAAGATGAGACCTACCAAGATACTTTATCTTCTGCCTATGAAGTAAAGGCTCGGGGAGCGTACGTTATAGGAATATCAAGCAAAAACAATAGCATCTTTGATGAATTTATCAATGTAAAGGATACAAAAGAGGCGACTCTCATCTCGTATGCTGTAGTTGGACAGCTTCTTGGCTACTTCACCGCGCTTGCAAAAGGAGTAAATCCCGACAGACCAAGAAACTTAGCAAAAAGCGTTACGGTTAAGTAATAGTATGAAAAAGAAAAAAGTTGCGATTGTCTATGATTGGATCGATAAGTGGGGAGGTGTTGAACGCGTGCTTCTTTCTTTACGTGAATTGTTTCCGAATGCGCAGTTTTTCACCTCCTACGTTGACCTTAAGAAAGCACAGTGGGCATCCGAACTGCCCATAACTTCCTCTTTTATTCAGAAACTCCCATCTATTGTGAAAAGAAACAGAGTCTTATCCTCTCCCTTTTACCCATATGCATTTGAGTCATTTGACTTTTCCTTATATGATTTGGTGATTTCGGTTTCGTCTTCTTTTGCAAAGGGAATAGTTACATCTCCCAATACTCTGCATATTTTATATCTTCTTACTCCTACGCGCTTTTTATGGGTTAATCCAGAACAATATCTTACGAATTCGCTTTTTAGGCGTAGCGCACGCTTTTATCGAATGTGGGATTTTGCTGCAGCTCAACGACCGGACTTTATCATCTCTATATCAGAAGCTGTAAAAAAAAGAAGTCGACAATATTACAAACGCAGTTCTGAGGTTATCTACCCTCCATTTGACACTTCATACTGGACCGAAATAAAAAATAACAAAAAAAAAGAAACTAAATCAGAAAAGTTTTTTCTAATTGTCTCCCGACTTGAACCGTATAAGAATGTCGAACTCGCAATTAATGTTTTTAATAAAAGAGGGGTCCCTCTGGTCATCGTCGGACAGGGAACGCTTGAAAAAAAACTAAAAGCAATCGCTTCTCCAAATATCAAGTTTCTCAAAAACATTTCAGATTCTGAACTCGTATCTCTTTACAGGAGCGCCAAAGCGCTCATTATATCTCAAGAGGAAGATTTTGGATATGTCGCGCTTGAAGCTCAGTTTTTTGGACTTCCCGTCATATCTCTTAAGAAAGGGGGCTCTCTTGAGACCGTCATAGAGGGAAAAACAGGATTGTTTTTTGACAGACCGAATGAAAAATCACTAGCGGACGCTCTTGAAAGATTTGAGAGAATCTCATACAATCTGAGGAGGTCAACGAAGACTCAGGGTCCGGAACAAGTAAAACAATTCGATAAGGCGAATTTCTCTAATAATTTATTGCAATTTATTACGTCAAAGACATTGTAATTTTGCTTTTTTCTTTTTAAACTTTTAAGCTAATCTTATGAAGGCTGTTATTTTTGCAGGAGGAGTCGGAACTAGACTATGGCCTCTCTCGAGGAAAAAATCTCCAAAACAATTCGAGAAGATGATTGATCAAAAGTCCACTCTTCAGTTGACGGTGGAAAGGATGCGTCCCGAGTTTAAACCTGAGGATATATTTATCTCAACAGGAAAACAGTACGTCGACACTATCCGCAAACAGCTCCCCTTTCTCCCAAAAGAAAACATTATCGGAGAGCCGTATAAAAAAGACGTGGGACCTGCTGTCGCATATGCCATAGCGTGCATCTCGCATAAATTCGGCAAAGTGGAGCCTGTTGTGATTTTGTGGAGCGACCATCTGGTAAAAAAACTCGATGTGTTTAAAAAAATCCTAACGACTGCAGGAAAAGTAATTAAAGAAGAAAAGAATAAAATCGTGTTTATAGGACAAAAACCGAGATTTGCATCTGATAATTTAGGATGGATTAAATTTGGAGATTCCAAAAAAAAGGAAGGAGACCTCAATTTCTACTCTTTTGAGGGTTTTAAGTATAAACCCGATAAGGCGCTTGCCGACAAATATTTTACCGATAAAAAACACTGTTGGAATCTGGGGTATTTTGTATCTACTCCGGAATTTATTCTTAACTTGTTTGAAAGATTTACTCCTGAGATCTCCAGAAGAACTCTCGCTATTCAAGAAAGTATTGGAAAGCCATCATTCGAAGAAGTGTTGGAAAAAGAATATAAAGATATGCCGTCAATAAACTTTGACAATGCCGTTCTAGAACAGTTGGAAAAGGAAAGCGCATATGTAATTGTCGAAGATATTGGATGGAGCGATGTAGGAGCTTGGGAAGCACTAAAAGAAGCACTGGAAAAACATAAGAATGATAACATTGTTGAAGGTAAGGTTCTTTTAAAAGACTCTAAAGATAATCTTGTCTATAACTTTGAAAAGGGTACGCTGGTGGTCGGCGTCGATCTTGAAAATTTACTGGTTGTCAATACCGGTGACGTCACTTTAGTTGCAAAAAAAACATCAGTCTCCAAAATTAAAAAAATCGTCGAGAGTTTTGAGGGCACAGAAAACGAGAGGTTAACCTAAGAAAAACAGTTTATGGGAAATCCTTTTACAGGAAAAGCGTACGAACGATACTTAAAAAGACTTCTGGATATTATTCTTTCCGTAATCCTTGTTGTGATCTTCTCTCCTATTTGCTTAATTGCCGCCATTGCGATAAAATTAAACTCTAAGGGACCGATATTTGCCGATGTTCCCGAACGGGTAGGACAGGGAAGAGAAAGTTTCAAAATGTTCAAGTTTCGGTCCATGATTATCGATGCTCATCAGATGTTGCGCATCGACCCACGTTTTAAAAGTTTGTATCAGGAATACAAACGAGGCAATTACAAATTAAAAAAAGACCCGAGGATAACAAGTGTTGGAAGGTTTATTAGAAAACACTCGGTTGACGAAATTCCGCAAATTGTAAATGTTTTACGGGGAGAAATGAGTTTGGTTGGACCAAGGGCTTATTACAAAGATGAGCTCGAGGGACAACAACTGGTATATCCGCAAACAAAAAGATTAGTTGCAAAAGTTTTGTCGGTTAAACCAGGAATTACCGGATTATGGCAGGTATCCGGAAGATCGGAAATTAATTTTGACAAACGAATAGCTCTTGATGCAAAATATATAGATGCAATGTCTCTATGGAAAGATTTAGAAATAATTTTTCGAACTCCCTGGGTAATGCTAACTGGCAAAGGCGCAGTCTGAGATCTCAAAACAGACAAAGAAGCACGATAGAACCAAATGGAATTATGAGAAAAAACAGAAAAAAGCGAAACCCATACGTCGTCGGATTTATCGTTTTTATCCTGCTCTACTTTTTCGTATATAAACCTTTCAAACTGATAAACGTCCGCGGTGGCGCTCTTAAAAAATCTGCCCAACAACTTAAAAAGGATTTTGCGAAAAATGATCTTGATCTGGTAAAAAAAGACCTTGATGACTTTTCTGTAAAATACGCTGCTTTAGAGCGCGAGGCAAAACCTCTTTATCTTTTCGCATTCATTCCATACGTAGGCGATATGAAAAACGGGCTTGAGGCAGGAAACTACATGATCCGCGCAGCAAAAGAGTCTGTCGTAGCAATCAGTCCTTATGCAGATCTTATTGGATTTAAAAAAGGAGAAGCGTCTTTTGTGGAGAAATCAGCAGAGGATAGACTACAAACCGCGGTCCTCACCCTTGATAAAATCGTTGATAGAATTGATCCAATATCGAAAAATTTTGAGCAGGCGGAAATCAGACTTAACAAAATCAACCCTCACCGATATCCAAAAAATTTCCTCGGATTTAAAGCTCAGGATAAAGTGGCGAATCTGAGAAACTCGGCGCTTGGAGTTACTACTCTTTTTGTGGATGCAAAACCGCTTCTTAAGCAGCTTCCGGATATCTTAGGTAAAGACGAGCCAAAAACATATTTGATTCTTTTTCAAAATGATAAGGAACGAAGAGCAACAGGTGGATTTCTAACTTCATATGCGGTATTTAATATCGACAAAGGAAGAATCAAGAAAGAGTCTTCTGACGATATCTATCAACTTGATAATTCTTTGTCGTCTCATCCACGTGCCCCCCGTGAAATTCTTGCCTACCATAAGGGCGTGTCCCAGTTTGTCATAAGAGACAGTAATCTGTCTCCTGACTTTGTCGAGTCTATAAAGCTTTTTAATTCTCTCTATCAAAAGAGTCCTAAAAAAGTTGACTATGACGGAATCATCACGCTTGATTCCAAAGTACTGGTCGATATGCTTACAATCTTCGGTGACACGGAAGCCGGTGGAGTAGTTTTTTCAGCAAAAGAAGATAAACGATGTGACTGTCCGCAGGTTATCTACACTCTCTTTGACATTGTCGATAGGCCGGTAAATTATGTAAAAGAAGACCGAAAAGGTATTCTTGGACAACTCATGCAGGCACTCCTTTTGAAAGTCCTTGGGTTTTCTCCCTCACGCTACTGGGGACCATTTATTGAAAACTCTATCCATAATCTGGACACCAAACATATTCTTGTCCATTTCCCTGATAAAACCCTTCAAGAGTCCATTGAAAAGCTTAATTATGGGGGAAGAATAAGACAATTTAATGGTGATTATCTTCACATTAATAACGTGAACTTTGCCGGCGCAAAATCCAACCTTTTTGTAAATGAAACAGTTGAGTCTAAGACTACATTTAAGGGAAACACTGTAGAAAGAGAGGTTCTGATCGACTGGAGAAATCCATATCCCCACTCAGACTGCAATCTTGAGCGAGGAGGACTCTGTCTTAACGCCCAGCTGAGAAACTGGATTCGTATATATGTCCCCAAAGGTTCAAAACTCGTAGAATTTATCGGCTCAGAAACTCCTGTTAAAACCTATGATGAGCTCGGAAAAACAGTGTTCGAGGGATTCCTGAGAGTCAATCCTCTTGGAAAAGCTACCGTTCAGGTCACTTATACCCTTCCTGATGGGATTTCAGCGAATAATTACGAACTTCTGGTGCAGAAACAGCCAAGCGTAGACACTCTCACTCTCAAGGCTCTAATCAAAGGAAAAACTGTATATAATCAACTTCTTGACAAAGACGTGGTCATTACAGACTAATACGCTGTATGCCAAGGAATATACAAACAGACGCCTTCATTCTCAAGAAGAAAAATCTGCCCACAAAAGACAGTATTATCACCATATTCTCAAAGGATCACGGGAAGCTGTCGGTCTTTGCAAAGGGCGTCAGAACCTTCACCAGCAGGCGCCTTCCTCATCTCCAAACCGGTAATCTGGTCACCGCTACCCTTGCAAAAAGCAAAGAGCGCTATTATCTCCAAGAAACCGTTCTTTTAAGTGCGTTTTCTGAGATAAAAAAAGATCCGGTGAAGCTCAGCTACATGTATTTTTTATTCTTTGTGGTTGATCGTCTCCTCCCAGAAGCCCAGATGGAGCTTTCTGAGTATGTCTTGGTTAAGCGGTACATTTCCGCTCTCGCTCAAAAAAAGAAAGAACCGAATCTAAAGGATCTTGAACATGTACTCAATACACTTCTTGCTCAACTGGGGTATCTACACGAAGATGATAAGGAAAAAGATATTGAGGAATTGCGCGTCACAATTGAACAACTGATAAACGAAAAACTACCCTTTTTTATTATATAATTCTTCTATGGATAAGGTTGTCGCACTCGCAAAAAGAAGAGGTTTTATTTACCCTTCATCAGAGATCTACGGAGGAATTGCAGGCTTCTGGGACTACGGACCGCTTGGAACCGAACTGAAACGAAATATTAAAAATGAGTGGTGGAAGTCCATGGTTCAGCTTCGTGATGACGTGGTTGGCTTAGACGCTTCGGTTATTATGAATCCTGAGGTCTGGAAAGCCTCAGGTCACTTGGAGGCCTTTACTGACCCTCTAATTGAATGTAAAGTTTGTCATAAAAGATTCCGCGCCGACAAAAAAGAAGAGGTAAAAGAACACGAAAAAGAACATGCTGGGAAAAAAACCGAATGGACTGAAGCAAAGCACTTTAATCTCTTAACTGAAGTTTATCTTGGCGTAACAGAGCCAAAGTTGAAAACATACTTACGCGGTGAGATAACGCAAGGAGTTTTTGTGAACTTTAAGAACGTTGTTGATTCAACTCGGGTTAAGATCCCCTTTGGTATTGCGCAGGTTGGAAAAGCTTTTAGAAATGAGATTACGCCGGGGAATTTCACCTACAGAAGCCGTGAGTTTGAACAGATGGAACTTGAGTTTTTCATCAAACCTGATGAAACCGAAGGCCAAAAATGGTTTGATTACTGGAAAGAGCAACGGATGCAATGGTATACAGGACTCGGCATGAAAAAAGCCAACCTCCGCTTTCGCGATCACCACGATGACGAGCGTGCCCACTATGCCCGCTCTGCAACCGACATAGAGTTTCACGCTCCGATTGGTTGGAGTGAATTTGAGGGAATTCATCACCGGGGAGAATGGGACCTTTCCCGTCACAAATTGACCTATAAAGATGAAGATAATACCGAATATACTCCATGGGTCATCGAGACTTCAGGAGGTGTTGACCGCTCAACCTTATTTTTCCTTCTGAATGCCTATCATGAAGATGATAAACGGCTCATCCTGAAGTTGCATCCAAAACTCGCTCCGTACAAAGCAGCTGTCTTCCCCCTTCTTGCCAATAAGGAAGAAATGGTTGATGTTGCGCGTAAAATCTACGATAATGTAAGAGGTGAGATTATGGTAGCATGGGATGATAGAGGAAACATCGGAAAGCGATATGCCGCCCAGGATGAAATCGGGACGCCGTATTGCATAACTGTAGACTATCAAAGTCTGGAGGATGGAACAGTAACCCTCCGGGACCGTGATAGCGCCGAACAAAAAAGAATCCCGAAAGATACTGTTCTATCGTTAATTAAAGATCAACTGTTATAAGTTTACCTGGATAAACTATGGAAGCATTTTTGAAGAATAAGAAAGCTGTTGCAGCTGCTCTTGTAGTTGTTGTTTTGGTTGTTTTAGGAGGAATTTTTTTCTTTATTTCATCTAACCAATCGAAAAAAAGTCAGATGGAAGATGTCTTGAACAATGAGGAAGCGATTCCGACCGTTGATGCATCCGTACAGATCAGCCTAAAAGCAAAACCCAATAAAAAAGAAGTGGAGCTTTCTGTAAAAAATATGCCTTCTGGAACAAAATCCGTAGAGTACGAACTATCGTATGATGCCCAAGGACAAGGACCTCAGGGAGCAATAGGTACCGTTGAACTGAAATCTAGAGAAAGTTTTTTCTCCAAAACAGTGACATTGGGCACCTGTTCTTCCGGCACCTGTGTCTACCATACTGTAGTCGGACCGGTCAGACTTTCGCTTATATTTAACGGAGGTTACGGACAACGGATCTTTGAGAAGGAATATGATCTCTAAAAAAGCTTAAAGTCAGGTAGTAAAAAGATAAGGAGGTACTTATGCCTATCATAAAGTCCGCAAAAAAACGTCTCAGACAAACAAAAAAAAGATTAGTACGAAATAAGCTGTATGAAAAGTCTTATAAAAAAGCCTTAAAACAGCTCAAAGGAACTGCTAAAGACAAAAGGGATGTTCTTTCAAAAGCATACAAGGCGATTGATAAAGCAGCAAAACGTGGCGTCATTCATAAAAAAAAGGCGAGCCGATTAAAGTCAAAAGCTTCTCGTACGGTACATATTAAGACGAAATCGGCCAAATGAAATATAACATCAATCTTGCAGGGAAAAAGCAGCCAAATATAGTCGACAAGATTGTTTATTTCTTTCTCCATTATTTACGTTATATCCTGGTTTTTACACAGCTCATTGTTCTCGTGGTTTTCTTCTTTCGTTTCAGTGTAGATGAGACAATAATTGATCTTCGAGATTCAATCGGACAAAAAAGAGCGATCATAGAGGTCGTTCAACCAATTCTTGCAGAAGCAAAAAAGATAAACGACCAGGCAGCGGAATCAAAACAAATCCTGAAGGACCAAGACAACCTGCTTTCTTCTGTTAGATATATATTGTCTATATTTCCCGAGGCTCTTGTTCTTGACCATATGGTATTTGACGAGGGAAAATTGACACTCACCGGCGTTGCCCTCAACCCTCAACACCTCCAGCTTTTTTATAACAGATTGAAAAAAGAGAATAAATTTCCTTCTGTTGCGCTTGTCAATGTGAAACGTGGGGAAAGTGGATATTCATTTACTATCGAGCTTGATACCGGAATAAAAGTTTCAAAAGCAAAAAAATAATATGGATAAACAAAATCTGTTAAAACAACTCTTAAAACAAATCTCTTCAAAAAAGGCAAAAGATTATACTTTTGCATCGTTGTTCTTTCTGGTATTTTCAATCTTTGTTTTTTTTGCAATCCGCCCTTCACTTGTCACGGCCTTTTCTCTTAAACAAGAGGAAGAGCAGCTTTTCGCACTTAATTCACGGTACGAATCGGTTATCTCCAAAATAGTCGATATACAATCTTCTTTTGAAACATATAGAGACGATCTCCATCTTTTTGGAGAAGCTATCCCTCGACGCCCTAATATGAACGAGTTGATTGGAGACGTTGAGAATGCGACTGCGACCAACTCAGTGACAATCGAAAAATTTAACTCAGGAGAAGTTAATCTCGTAGATAAGACGAAGGGAAAATTACAATCCACTACCTTTAACATTGAGGCAACATCTTCTTTTGAAAATTTATTAAAATCAATAGAGGAAGTTTATAATCAAAGACGTCTTAAAAAAATTAGAAAGTTTGAAATCACAAGACAAAAAAGCGAAGCGACTGGAAGTGCCGGTCTTAAATTTCAACTTGAAATTGAAGGATATTACTTATGAATAGAAAGGAATTTTTGCTGATCTCAATCGGAGTATTTTGTACGGTAATCGCATGGCTTATGGCAGATATTTATCATGCGGCGGCGCGGGAATATGAAAAAGACAATGTGAGTCTTCCTCTTATAAAAGAAACAGCGATAAGCAAAGAGATGGTAGAAGTTCTTAAGTCAAAAAATCACTAAGATGACCTCCTTCACCGATATATATTCTCGAAAAGAAGTTCAGATTCCCACATGGTTGTCTTTTGCAGTGGTGATAGTCGTTGTGGTATTTGTAAGTATTGTTTTCTTTAGAAGCGAACCTCCTTCTTCAAGAGCGACAAAAAAAGTAATAAAAAACGTCGAAGTAACCAATCTATCTTCGAGCCAAGTCGCCATATTTTGGCAAACAGAGCAAAAGGAACCCGGTTGGATTGCATACGGATCTCAAGAAAATAAGCTCAACCAAATAGCGCTTGATGAGCGCGATTTTCAGGATAGTAAAACGGCAAGGCTTACTCATTATGTAATATTGAAGAATCTAACTCCTTCAAACGAGTATTTTTTTAAGCTTGTTAATAATAAGGAGCTTATTGCAAATCCGGAGGGAAGAGCTTTCTCCTTATCCACTTTGCCACGAACTTCAAGGGTGAGCAATCTGAAACCTGCATATGGCAAGGTGACGGATTCAAACGGAGCGCCTCTTGATAATGTTATCGTTCTTTTGTCGGCAAACAATGCGTATTTACTATCAGCTCTTTCAAAAGCTTCCGGCGAGTGGCTGATTCCTCTTAACTATATAATTGATAAAAAAACAGGAGCACTCAAGGTCCTTTCTAAAGATGAGGTGATTAAAATTGAACTTTTTTCGGATAATGGAAACCGCTCCAGCGTCCAAACCAACATCTCAAATCTGAGTCCCTTACCTGAAACTATAATATTAGGAAAAAATTACAATCTGAATAAAAAAGAAAATGTTTTATCTGTAACCGATGATAAAAGAGTAAAAATCGAGATTCTTTTTCCGCGGGAAAACGCAATTGTTCCGGGTTCAACCCCTCTTATACGGGGAACCGGTATCCCAAACAGCAATCTCTCAGCAGTGGTCACCGATACAAAAAAGGACGCAACAGTAAAAACAAAAATAGGTGGTGATGGATTTTGGAGTATAAGTCTGGCGAGTCCTCTTTCTGCCGGCAAACACACTCTTACTGTCCGCACGCCGGACACAAATGGAAAAGAAACCCTTCTTACGCGGAACTTTTCAATTGCAAAAAGCGGAGAACAGGTCCTTGGAGAAGCAACGGGTGCAGCTATTCCCACAGCGTCTCCCTCACCAACAATTATTGCTAATACTACTCCTACGCCTCCTGTGAGCGGAGTAAATACTTCGCTACTTGTTTTCTCATCACTGAGTCTTGTTACTATTGGAATGTGGCTTTTAGTATTTGCGTTGTAAGGTATGGATGTACTTGAGTTGTTAGGTTCAGTCAATAAAGTCAGTATTTTTTTCTTTATTTTAACTCTTGGAGTTTTGGGATATGAATTTTACTTATTTCAAAAGGAAAAAAAGAAAAAGGAAAAACCCAAAATTCCGACGTTTAATCCCTCACGCGTAGTACAAGCTCATAACTATACTCCAGCACCCAGTTCTGAAAATGAAAAACCGAAAACGCTAAAAAAGCATAAGAATCTTGCCGTGATGATAGCTGTTACCCTTATTGCTTTTCTTGGCGTCATTTTATTTGTCACAATTCAAAGCACTCAAACTCCCGAAGAAGTTCCTCCTCCGATAAGAACACGTGCAGATGTGAATGTAACTGAAGGCCCATCTCCGGAAATTACTCAAGAAGCTCTTTTCGTCACGCCAACTCCAACAGATGTGGTGCTTGCTGAAAATGTAACACCTACTGTTACGGGCGTACCTATAGAAAGTATCACGCCCACAACTCCTCCCGTAGGCGGACCTGAGACGACCACGGGTACACCAACCGTAACGTTAATTTCAACATCCGCAAGCGCGACACTTACTCCTACAAAAGCTGCGGTAGCCTCTGTGAGTAGTCCTACACCTACAACTCCTCAGACTTTGCCGGTTGCGGCAACAGTTCAACCTCAGTTATTTATCTTACTTCTAGGAGCTTTAACGGTTTTCTTCTCAATTCTTTACTAAAGAACTGCATTTCACTTCATCTTCTTTTGATAAAAGACAATGGGTGTAATCGTAGACATTCTGGAAACTTACAGCTGGTATGAGCACGTATTTCCCCTCATAATCACTTCCGTCGGGTATAGTAAATAACTCCCGCGGAAGTCCAAAGTTTTTTTCATAAAACTTCCCATCAAATATCAATTTCTTGCCGAGAGCGGCTGCCTGTTGATTGCTAATGTCTCTTTGAACAGATTTGTCAAGAATTGAATACATTTCTTTTATTTTTCCGAGGTTAAAGGTAAAGGCTGTTTTTACTATTTTTCCTTTCATTTCTTCGGTAACTGCTTGCTGACGGAGACTACGTGCAAAATCACTTCCTTCTTTTCCGATTGCATTTCGCGATCTCACAAATTTCAGTGCTGTATTACCATCCATATGTTGTTTTCCTTGGGTGAAGTGAACCGTTTCATATCTACAACGATACTCCGCATCACCATTACATTCGTCGCTCTCCTTACCTTCAAGAGGAAATTTTTTATCGGTAAATGAATTCTTTACTTCGATGTCTATACCTCCGAAGTAATCAATAATATCTTTAAATTCGCTAAAATTCATTACAACCACATACTGAATCGGCATTCCTACGACCGCGCCGACTTCTGCCTTTGCAAGAGTGAGTCCGCCACCGGGTTTTTTCGCTTCTCCGTAGGCGTATGCTGAATTTAAACGATCCTGCAAGGTCGCGCTCCACACATCTCTGGGCATTCCTATGGTCACGGCTCTCCTTTTATTAAAGTCATAGTTGAGAACAATCATAGAATCGGATAACAAAGGACCGTCATGATTTCCACCGGGAATTCCCAAAATGAGCACATTTACCTGATCGTTTACTTTTCTTAGACCACCTGAGAGAAAAAGAGTTTGAAATGGAGAAATTTTAAGATCCCTTGTGAGGAAAAGATAATAAGGGCCAAAGAAAATTAGTACGAAAAGTAAAATTGCGATTCCGATGATCCAGATTTTTACTTTTTTTGAAGATACTGGACCCTTCATAGTTTTTTCACCAGTTCGAAAAACTCCTCAGGATCAAGAGATGAACCGCCCACCAGAAAACCATTTATCTCAGGATGTGATAGATACTCATCAATACTTTCTGGGTTAACGCTACCGCCATAGAGAAATACCGCATCCGGAAAAAGATTTAATTTTTTTCTGAATGTTGCAGTCTCTTCTCCCGGAACATTTTTTCCAGTACCAATTGCTTCTTTTGGGTCATAGGCGATAATGTTTGCTCCCTCGGGTATTTTATTGGATTCGTTTTGAATACAGAAGATGGGCGAAAGTCCTTGTGACAGTACCTGTTCTGATTTTTTTAACACCACCTCGTCAGTCTCGTGGAAATAATCCTTTCGTTCGCTGTGTCCGATTAAAACATGGGTCGTGACTCCCTTGAGCATTTTTGCAGTAACTTCGCCGGTATATGCTCCCTCGCCATAAACAGAAACGTCTTGAGCGGCAACAGCTAGATTTTTTTGCGAGATCTTCTGAGAAAGTGGAACCAGAAAGGGGAATGGCGCAGCAATTAGAATTATCAATTCGTCATCTTCCAGTTTCCGCTGTACGTCTGGAGTTTGAGAAATTTGTTTATTTACTGAGTCCACCCAAGCTGACGCTTCCTCCAGAGTTTTATGAGCTTTCCAATTCGCTATAATGTATTTCATACAAAAGTGTCGTTTATTTATTATATGGTATGAATACAAAGATCTTCAAGAACCTAAATCAACACCAACATGACGCAGTTTCCCATATAAAAGGCCCTTCCCTCATCCTTGCAGGTGCAGGATCGGGAAAAACACGCGTATTAGTCCATAAGGTACAAAATCTTATCGAAAACGATATAAGTCCCTATTCGATCGTAATGATCACCTTTACCAATAAAGCGGCTTCTGAGATGAAAAACCGGATACAAGCATTCAATCCCACGGGTGAGTCTCTTGGCTATATCGGCACCTTTCATGCATTTTGCGCAAAGCTCTTGAGAATTAACGGCGCCTTACTTGGTTTCTCTAATAAATTTGTTATCTATGACGACGGGGATCAACTGGCGCTCATCCGCAAGATAATAAAGGAAAAGGGCAGTTCCAAATTTAGCCCTTCTTACTTCCTTTATAGGATATCTCTTGCAAAAAATGAGCTTATTCCTCCATCCCGTTATCTTGAAGTTTTTACCGATTATCAGGCAAAAGAGGTTCATAAAATCTATGACGCCTATCAAAAAGAGCTAAGGAAAAGTGATGCTCTGGACTTTGACGATCTTCTGGTTAAGGTTGTCGAACTTTTTACGTTTCACCCCGAGATTCTGGAAAAATATCAAAATCGCCACAGATATATACTCGTTGATGAATTTCAAGATACCAATCTTGCACAGTACGCAATTACTAGACTCCTTGCAGACAAATACAAAAATATAACGATAGTAGGGGACTTCTCCCAAAGTATTTACTCATTTCGTGGAGCGGATATAACGAATCTTGAAAAGTTCCAAAAAGATTTTGAGAAGGCGAAAGTTTTTAACCTTGAACGGAATTACCGATCTTCTCAAACGATTTTAGACTTTGCTTATAAAATCATCTCGAAAAATAAAAGTCATCCAATCCTCCACCTCATGTCTGAAAACATACAGGGCGAAGAAATTGTTTTCTTTGAGAGTGATAATGAGCAAGAAGAAGCGGTTTACATAACACAGGAGATTGAAAAGATGAAAGATGAATATCCCTACAGCTCCTTTGCCGTTTTGTACCGGACTAATGCTCAATCGCGCATCATCGAAGAAGCATTTCTTCACGTGGGAACTCCCTATGTTTTAGTCGGTGGCACCCGATTTTACGAAAGAAAAGAGATAAAAGACATACTCGCCTATCTAAAGCTTTTAGTAAACCCTAAAGACTCTGTGGCAAGAGACCGGGCAGTAAAAATAGGAAAGAAACGGTTTGAAGGATTTGCAAAACTTTATAACGAAATCAAAGAATCTTACGAAGATTTCTCGACAGAGATTCTGATGGAGAAGGTTTTTGAGTCAACTAATTATCTTGATCTTTATAGCGTTATTGATCCGGAAGATGCCATGCGGATAGAGAATATAAAAGAACTTAAATCGGTCGCGATTAGTTTTCCGAACGTGGTGGAGTTTTTAGAACAGGTTGCACTTGTTGAATCCGAGTATTTTGAAAAAGAGAAGAGGGGACCAAAAGATGGGGTAAAGCTCATGACGCTTCATCAGGCAAAAGGACTGGAGTTTGACGTTGTCTTTATCGTGGGAGTTGAAGAGGGGATACTACCCCATTCACGCTCTATAGATGACTACTTCCAGCTTGAGGAAGAAAGACGACTATTTTATGTGGGAATAACTCGCGCCCGAAAGAGACTATATATTACCTACACGAAAAGAAGGACTATTTTTGGACGACGCGGTGAAGCCCTCAAATCCCGCTTCCTCTTCGAATCTGAAGACTACGTCAGTTAAAATAATCATCTTTCCCAAACTTTATCATCCGGTGCAAAATCTACTTGATAATCAGGAATGCCAATAGAAACTCCGTATTTACTTGCCTCTTTGTAGAGAACAGGATTCTTCAGATCAATTTGAAATATTTTTCCTCGATAAATTATGTAATGATAATTCTCGTTTTTAAAGTCTGCATACCACGCATTAGCATGATCTTTATCCAAGGATCGACTCAATTGTTCGGCGATTTCTTTTGCTTTATCTTCTGTTATTTCGACGGTATGTAAGGTCCATTGATTTATCCATGGAGTCCGATGTTTAGGGGTAGCTTCTTCAATATTAGTGTTAGTTATTCTTACATGTTTAAGTACTTCCTTATCGTCTAGGCTTTCCTCAATAATAACTCCTGTGTAGTCCATATTTTGATTATACTAGTGAAAAATTCTTAGTCTGGGTAGTGGCATTTTTTGTACTTTTTGCCGGAGCCACACCAACATGGGTCATTTCGACCGATTTTTCGCGATTTTGTACCCGGAGGAGTGAGTTTGAAACCTGCAACTGTTTGTTCTTCTTGTGGAATTTCTTCAACCGGAGGAGCTACTACTTCCTCAGACGTCGGTAAATGTACTTCTGGTTTTTCTGGAATGGGGGAGACCTCAAATGCATTTACCGCAGGCTTATCAAGAATTAATTCTTTCTTCTCGTCGTGATGATGATGCTGAACCTCAACCTTAAAGATGCGCCTTGTGATTTCAAACTTTATATCCCCCATCAGCTTCTCAAACATCTTATAGGCTTCATTCTTGTACTCAACCAGTGGATCCATCTGCGCGTACCCCCTTAAGTTAATACCCTCTCTCAGATCTGCGATGGATGTAAGATGTTCGGTGATGTACGTATCTATTGTTGAGAGAAATACCACCTGAACTATCTCGTTCCAGACTGATTTCCCTAGCTTCTTTTCTTTTTGGGCATACTCATCGCGAATCTTTTTGCTTAAGTATTCAATTAAACCCTCTGTGTCTTTTTTTGTAATAAAAGTTTTTATTTTGGGTGGTTCGACAGGAACGATAAGGTGCGCTTCGGAAACGATAAGATTCGTAATTTTAATGTCATCGGTTGTGGGTTCATCAATCATGTGACTATTAACGAGAATGTTTACCTCCTCATCAAAAATCTCAAAGACCACATCTTGAAACGTATTGTCTTTTCCATCAAAAGAATAAAGAATTTTTCTTCGAAGATCATAGATAATCTCTCTTTGTTTATTTAAAACATCGTCGAATTCAACGAGGTGTTTGCGGATATCAAAGTTGTAGCCTTCAACCTTCACCTGCGCCTGTTCAATTGCTTTTGTTACCATAGAATGCGTCAAAGGTTGATCTTCCGGAAGATTGAAAAAGTTCATGAGTTTGGCGATCTGCTCTCCTCCGAAAATCCTCATCAGGTCATCTTCAAGTGAAACAAAGAAACGCGTCTCACCAGGATCTCCCTGCCTTCCTGATCGACCTCGGAGCTGGTTATCAATTCTTCTTGACTCATGTCTTTCTGTTCCGATTACATACAGTCCGCCGAGTTCAACAACTTCATCGTGCTTCTTCTGCCATGCTTGTTTTTCCTTTTGAATTTTTTCTTTATTTTTCTTGGTGTCTGTCTCGTCCTCATTTGGCGGCATGCCTCCCAGTATGATATCGACTCCCCGTCCTGCCATATTGGTTGCAACAGTAATCATCCCCTTCTCCCCTGCTTTTGCGATTATCTGCGCCTCCCCCTCATGATTTTTTGCATTCAATAGCTGATGTGGAACATTTTTTTCTTTGAAGAGACGTGAAACCAATTCGTTTTTTTCAATAGATGTGGTGCCTATTAGTACGGGTCTTCCCTTTTTATAATTTTCCGTTGCTTCTTCTATCACCGCGTTATACTTTGCCCTCTCTGTTTTATAAATCATGTCCGATTCGTCTTTTCGTATCATGTTGCGGTGAGTCGGAACTACAACCACGTCTGTCTTGTAGATTTTGTTAAACTCCTCTGCTTCGGTTGCTGCGGTACCGGTCATCCCGGATAATACTTTATACTTACGAAAGTAATTTTGAAGGGATATCGTGGCGAGAGTTTTTGATTCTTTTTGAATTTCGACATTTTCTTTTGCTTCAAGCGCCTGATGAATTCCTTCGGAAAAACGCCTCCCCTGCAGAAGTCTCCCGGTAAACTCATCAACGATTACAACCTCGTTTTCCCGCACGATATAGTCTTTATCGATTTTAAATAAAGTTTCAGCTTTTAGTGCGGCCTCTACGTGAAACAAGGTATTGAAATCTTTTTCATAAATATTTTCCACTCCAAGCGCTGCTTCGATTTTTCCTATCCCGGACTCGGTAAGATTTGCAGTACGTGCTTTTTCATCAATTACATAATCTGTTTCTGCTGCAAGTTGCTTCACGATTTGCGCATATTGATAGTACTTACTCACATCCTGTTCAAACGGAGCCGAGATGATATGTGGAGTTCTCGCCTCATCGATAAGAACCGAGTCTGCCTCGTCTATAATCGCAAAATAATATTCTCGCTGTGCGATATCAGTAAGACGATTAGCCATATTATCACGGAGATAATCAAATCCGAATTCACTGTTAATGCCATATGTTATGTCAGCCTCATATGTTTCCTTTCTTGAGATGGGCTTCAAATGAAATAGTCTCCAATCAGAAGCTTCTTTATCCTTATACGAAGGATCATAGATATAAGAACTCTCTGAAATCATTGCTGACGTCGTAAGTCCGAGGAAATGAAAGATCCCCCCCATCCATCCAGCGTCACGCCTTGCAAGATAATCATTGACCGTGACCAGATGAGCTCCTTTTCCTTTTAATGCATGAAGATATAGAGCGGTTGTTGCAGATAATGTTTTTCCCTCTCCTGTTTTTTGTTCGGTAATCTTTCCCTCAAAAAGTGCCTGTCCTGCTACAAGTTGCACGTCAAAATGTCGCAGTCCGAGAGTTCTACGTGCTGCTTCTCTTACTAAGGCAAAGGCCCATGGCAAAATCTCATGGAGATCCTGTCCTTCGGTTTGAGCTTGTTTCTTTAGCTTTTCGGTTTCTCTTTTAAAATCACTGTCTTTGAGTTTTCGGGCTTTGTCTTCTAAGTCGTTTATCTCCGATACTTTTTTTTGATATCGGGTTACTTCCTTTTCATTGAGATCCAGTAGTTTTTTAAAAAAGTTGAACATAGGCAAAAATGGAACTTAGAACGTGGAGCATAGAGCGTATTAAGTCTAGCACATGTTACGTGTTCCACGCTCCATGTTGCGCGTTATCCTATTTCTGAAAATATTCCTGCGGAATGATAAGAATTTTAGTTGCAGAATACCTGTTTTTTTCCCGCTCAGTTCCTGTCCTTTTAACAACGTAGTGAATAGTGTCCCCTTCTTTAATTTTGGCAAACCCTATTGTTTCCGCCTCAAAAGTCTTAACATCTATCAAGAATCTTTTCGTGCTGTCCTCCACGTCAAGCGTGAGAGTTTCTTTTTCAGGCGTCAACACCTTCAAGAAAAAATCAGTAGCATTAGCTTCTGTTATTTTCCCTGAACCCATAAGATACTGGACGTCCCTGTAAATATTGTTAGCAGTTGCGACTTGATCGCTCACAGGGCCAGAAACTATGATGAAGTCGCCTTTTTCAAGATCGTCAATCTTAAACTCTTTTTTATCACCTGAGGCAACATCATATAATTTGGTTATTACGTTGTCTATCTTAATTCTATAAACGGTTCCGTCGGCAGATTTAATAGTAACCGTACTTTTCTTGTTTTCAGAGACTATTCCCGTTATAGCTTTTTGATCTTTTTTTTGAAGTTCGACTACTTTTTCTTCCAGTTTATCCTTCAGCTGTTGTATGCCATTTTCTTGAGCAGTTGGTGTCGCCACTTTCCCCTGCGCAAATAATGACATCTGCGAAACCAAAATAAAAATTGCAAAAAAACTAACTATTTTTTTCATTGTTCATCTAAATAATAAACTTTTACTACTTTTTCCTGAGATCTTTGTTGACTGCCTTTTGGATAAGAAGCGATCGTGATAATGTTTTCTCCAAGTGCAAGCGGAACATCTGCGGAAAACGATTCTTCCTTACTGTTTACCACAATATCTTTAATCGGCGTTTGAATTATAACAAGCGAGCCTTTGACGGTTTTTCCTTTAACCTTTACACTGTTTTTAGAGACAACAGCCTGATCTTTGGGTTCGGTAACCTCAAGAGTTTGAACTTGAGAATTTAGATTTTTAACTGCTGGAGAGATTTGCACATTGGAAGGAAGCTTTACTTTTTGATTTTCGAGCAGTCTGATTCGTGAGATGATAACCACTGCAACGATCAAACCCAAAAGCACTCCAAAAAAAATTGCAATTCCGACTTCTTTTTTCATATGACTTTTCAGGCGCTTCCGTAGATTTCGTTTAGGATCTCGGGTATCGTCTCGATGATATTAGAACTATTATACCAATATCCGCTACGTAAAGAAAGCCTGTCTGCCGCGCTTTTTATCAAATAGGAGGCGAGAACTCCACTTTTTATCGAATCGTTTTTTGTAAAAAAAGATGCCGCTGTCGCCGCAAGTACGTCGCCGCTTCCGCCTTTTGTTAATCCTGCGTTTCCCCCTTTTATTTCATATGTCTCAGTGCCGTCTGAGACGATGTCGACAATACTTTTAAAAAGGATCGTGCATGAAAACTTTTGCGCGGTTTTTGTTACTATTTGCTTTCTTTCTTCCTGCGATAAAGAAGAAAGATCTAAGCCGAAGAGTTTTTTAAACTCCCCTTGATGAGGTGTAAGCAGCGTTAACCCTTTTTTTCTTTTTAACCACTTTCTATCCATCATCTGTAAAGATCCTGCATCAAGAACTATTTTCTTTTGTGGAAATTCATGAAGAAGGTATCGTGTAAGATGATAAGTAAAATCTGCTTCATTGACTAATGAAAGAATTTTTTTAAAATCATCTATTTTTTTTGAAGAATGCTTTCCGCGTACTAAGCCGGGTCCAACGAGGATCGCATCATCTTCCTCCGCGTAGTAAGGAATATCTTTTTGAGGAACTACTATACCATTTCGGAATTTTTTCTTTATGGTCATCACTAATTTGTTGTTCTCCTTTATTGAGGAATAATGAACCATATCGACAAAGTGCGAAGCCGTCTCAGCTGCCCAGATAGATGCTGCATGAAAGAGAGATGAGCCTCCTATAACCAACAACTTTCCATTTTGTCCTTTGTGAGAAATCTTCGGAGGGATATAAAAGTCCTTTAAAAGGGGCTTGATAGATTTCTTATTAGACGATTGTATAAGCATAAAGATATACGTGATATAATTTTACAGTATGAAAGTCACGCATCAAGCGCTACGGAGCCTCTTCGCAGACTTTTGGGAATCCAAAGGTCACAAGGAAGTCCCTCCTATCCCGCTTGTTCCCCAAAACGACCCCACCACTCTTTTTACAGGGTCGGGCATGCAGCCGCTTGTCCCTTATCTCTTGGGGGAGCCGCATCCTCTTGGTGAAAAACTGTACAACATTCAACCCTGTTTTAGAGCGCAAGATATTGAGGAGGTTGGAAACAACCGACATACAACAGCATTTGAAATGATGGGTAATTGGTCTCTAGGAACCTATTTTAAAAAAGAGCAGATCACATGGTTTCATACGTTTTTAACCCGGATTATCAAACTTGATCCTTCAAAATTACATGTTACGGTTTTTGAAGGATCAAGAGATATTCCAAAAGATGAAGAATCTGCAAAACTCTGGAGATCACTTGGTATTCCAAAGGAAAGGATTTATTTTTACGGTACCGAAAAGAATTGGTGGTCGAGAAGTGGAAAACCCGAAGGAATGCCTGCAGGAGAACCCGGTGGACCGGACACTGAAGTTTTTTATGATTTTGGAGAAGAAAGAAAAATTCATGAAAATTCCAGTTTTAAAGATAAGAAATGCCATCCTAACTGCGACTGCGGAAGATTTATCGAAATCGGCAATTCGGTCTTCATGCAGTATCAAAAACAAAAGGACGGATCGTTTAAGGAACTCCCTAAAAAAAATGTGGACTTTGGTGGAGGCTTTGAAAGGATCCTGGCTGCTATTTATGACGACCCTGATGTTTTTAAGTCGGACCTGTACGAGGCGATTATTGCAACCATCGTAGATGTGAGCGGAAAAAAATATGATGAGGAATCCAATAAGCAAGCTATCCGTATAATCGCGGACCATCTGAAAGCTTCCGTATTTCTAATCGTGGACGGTGTAACTCCTTCAAATAAAGAACAAGGATATGTGTTAAGAAGACTTTTACGCAGAGCTGCGGTAAAGATGAGATCTCTAAAGGGATCCCTTGGAAAAGGTGAGGATTTTCGTCGGATTAGCGAAAGCGTTCTGGAAACCTATGGAGAAGTTTACTTTTCAAAGGCAAAGGATCTTAAAATTATCGCGGGAGTGATTGAAGACGAAATTACAAAATTTCAAAAAAGTCTTGAGAGGGGTCTCCGTGAAGTTCAAAAAGTAAAAGATATAAACGGAAAAGTTGCTTTTGATTTTTATCAGACCTATGGATTTCCCTTAGAATTGACTGAAGAGTTATTTCGGGAAAGAGGACAAAGTGTCAATCATGAACAGTTTCAAAAAGAATTTGAGAATCATAAAAACTTATCCCGCTCTGCTTCGGCAGGAAAATTTAAAGGAGGTCTCGCAGATCACAGCGATCAAGTACTAAAATACCACACCGCCACACACTTGATGCATCAAGCGCTTTTTGACGTTCTGGGAGAAGGTGTCAAACAGGAAGGATCAAATATCACAAAAGACCGTTTTCGTTTTGATTTTTCATCTTTAAAAAAATTCACAAAGGAAGACGTGCAAAAAACAGAAGACATAATAAACAAAAAGGTAAAGGAAGAACTTCCCATGAGATTTAAAATTATGACGAAAGACGAAGCATACGAAATCGGAGCGCGGTCTTTCTTTCGTGAAAAATATCCGGACAAAGTAAAAGTATATTATCTGGGAGGAGAAGACGATAAACCCGAAACTGCATACTCAAAAGAGTTCTGTGGTGGTCCTCATGTTAAAAATACAAAAGAGATAGGAAAGATCAAAATCTACAAATTTGAAAACATCGGAAGCAATTTATATCGCTTATATGCGAAATAAACCTTAACCCCGATAATCGCGGTTGACATTCTTTTTTAATTCTTTTATATTGCTAGAATATGGCTAAAGCGACAAGAAAAAGAGCAACTGCACGAAAAGCCCCCTCAAGACAAGCAAATCAATCTCAGATCTCTCCCCTTTCTCAATCCAGAACGCAAACATTACTCGTCATCTTATTAATTGTTGTTTCATTTTTTAGCGGATATTTATTTTTTAAACTAAAAAATCTTGAACAAGGAGGAGGACTCCCCAACCAAGCGCAACTCCCCCAGCAAGCGCCCGCAGATGTCAAAGCAGCTAAACCATCGGCTAATTCGGATCACTGGAGAGGTCCAAAAGACGCTCGTTATGTATGGGTAGAGTATTCTGATTTGGAATGTCCATTCTGTAAAACAATCCATCCAAATCTTGTGAAGCTACAAGCAGACTATCCTGGAAAGTTTGCATGGATCTACAGACACTATCCATTGAGTTTTCATCCCAAAGCACAAAAAACTGCAGAAGCAGTAGAGTGTGCAGCAGAACAGGGAGGCGACGATGCATTCTGGAAGATGGTTGACGCGATATTTGAGAAGATGCCTGATCTTGAACTGAGTCAACTTCCACAAGTTGCAAAAGAAGCAGGTCTTGATTCGGCTGCGCTTAAGCAATGTTTGGATTCTGGAAAGAATGAGAAAAAAGTAAAAGATCAACTTGCTGAAGGTGTGAAAGCAGGAGTCCAAGCTACACCAACTAGCGTTATCTTTGATACAAAAACCGGAAAGACTACAACGGTCGAAGGAGCTGTTCCTTATGACCAGCTCAAACAGGCCATTGACAAAGCGCTCGCAGCTGAATAATAATCCACTCTCTCTTCTTTCTTAGCTCTATTTATTCATTAGTCAATGAAGTTGTTTTCTTTTAGCCATGCGAAAATCTGAATATCAATTGGTGCAAGTATTTTCGGTTCCGCGGTAGAATCCAGATACCGTATCTCTTCTATCTCTTGAGACGGTTTTGGCTCACTAAGTAAATTGGCGGAATACATTTTTATATTAACTCTCATGTCAACTTTTCCATGAGCAACGTCTTCAAATGTTTTGAGAAATTTAATACTTGCGTCGTCCAGCTCTACTCCAAGTTCTTCCTTTACTTCCCTTTTAAGACATGCGATATCTGACTCACCCTCTTCAAACTTTCCACCTGCACAATAAAACACGTCTTTACCAATACTTCTGGTCATGAGTATTTTCCCGTCTTTAAAGTGAGCTAATCCAACCTTGTAAATGATTTTTGGTTTATCCATCATGCGGTGAGCAGTTAATTTATTATTTCAAACCAAAGTATAGATGAATTTTTGGAGACAATCAAGATTTGGAGAATGGTGTTTGAATCTCCTGAGCACAAGCCTTATTTTACTCGAGCCTACGCTTGAAAGTTTTCGGGATTATAAAATCTAACAGAATCCTTACCTGTATGATCTAGCTCCGGTGTATAGAAATAGCCAAATCCCCGTTGAGCTAATTTTTTGGAGACACCTTTAACAATATCCCATGTCCTCCCTGAATTTTTCTTTACGTTTTCTACTACACTCATCACAAGATCTTTATCTAGCGATTGATGAGCTCTTGGAAATCCACTCGTCGGAACAAGAAAGTGCGCTCCTCCACGACATAACATTACCAATGCTTTATAATCACTGGTAAGAAATTTCTGGATATCGTCATCAGAAAATGAACTTGTTCGAAGATGGTCATCCTTTGGAGTCATAGCGTGAGTATGGATAAAAACAAGATTTTGTCTTCCCGGTATAAGACTCTTTAGTTCATGAGAAATAGGAGCTCTAATTTCTATTTCAGCATCTTCTCCTTCACCTATGAAGACCTTGCTCCTAACAAGAGTGCCTTTTCTTTTTCGAGATACGACAAGTCCTCTTTCTCTAAAGTCTTTCTGAGTTGCATCTATCATCTCCCTCCATTGATCTACTCCAAGCGCTTCAGCACTAACTAGAACCGAATCTCTATTAGCCAGTTCCACATAACCTCCTGATAAGTCTTCTATTTTTGGAGTATGGGGTAATTCTTTTGTTTCCGAATCCATCATTTCTTATTTTATACTATCAGCATGAAAATCTCGGCTATTGTCCACCCTAATTCAAAAAGGCCAAGGATTGAGAAAGATCTTTTGGAAACATTACATATTTATGTTAATCAACCACCCCTTGAGGGAAAAGCAAATAGCGCGGTGATTACCGCGTTGGCGAAGTACTTTAAGATTCGGCATTCAGCTATACGACTAATTTCGGGTGCGAAATCAAAAAATAAACTTTTTGAAATTAGGACTTAATGGTGAAACCAAGCTCTACCTTGTGACCCTACGGGGATTCGAACCCCGGTTTGCAGGATGAGAACCTGCCGTCCTAGGCCTCTAGACGATAGGGCCAAGGTCGTACTAATCTAGATTGACAGAACGACCAAAATGTAGTACTATTTTAACATAATCCCCAGATGTCTTAGGGGATATTTTTTATTCTATGAAACAGACCCAGCTGACCAAAGACGGCTTAAATAATCTGAAAAAAGAGCTATCTCTTCTTATGCAAACAAAGCGTCCCTCGACGATCGAGAGATTACAAAAAGCCCGCGCAATGGGTGATCTATCTGAAAATAGTGAATACTCGGCGGCAAAAGAAGAACTCGCTTTTGTTGAAGGAAGAATCAAAGAGATTGAGGAAATATTGAAAAATGCAGAGGTTGTCGAAAATCGCGCCAATGGTACGGAAATTTCTCTGGGGTCACAAGTCATGGTGGAAGCAAATGGCGAGAAAGACTTGTTTACTATCGTTGGAGAATTTGAAGCAGACCCAATGGCTAAAAAACTCTCCTCTACTTCCCCTATCGGGAAAGCCCTTATCGGCAAAAGAACACATGACACCGTAGAAGTAGAAATTCCTTCAGGAAAAATCATCTACAAAGTCCTTCAGATCCGATAAGTCTGCTACAATTATATTCATTTGAAATTAGTTCTTACATAAATTTCCTATGATCTGGGTCGACAGAGAAGCAAATCGAATTGCAAAAAGAGAACTTCCTCTTGAGTGGGTAGATGACATGAAAACGCCATCGGGCCGTATCCACGTCGGCTCTCTCCGTGGTGTCGTGATACACGATCTTCTATATAAAGCGCTTCTTGATGCGGGAGCAAAAACTAAATTTACGTATGTCTTTGACGATCATGATCCGATGGATGCAATTCCGTCATATCTTGATAAAAAAAAGTGGGAGAAATACTCAGGACTTCAGCTTTTTAACGTACCTTCACCAGAGCCGGGATTTAAAAGTTTTGCAGATTACTATGCCAAAGAGTTTATAAGCGTATTTAATTCTATAAACTGCCACCCTGAAATTATATGGGGATCGGATTTATACAAATCAGGAAAAATGAATGACGTCATCACCGAAATACTTAATAATGTTAATTTCGTAAAAACGATCTATGAAAAAATGTATAAGAAAAAGCTTCCGAAAGATTGGTATCCGTTTAATCCAGTCTGTGAGAATTGTAAAAAAATCGGAACCACAAAGGTTTTCAAGTGGGATGGTAAATACGTTCACTACCGCTGTGAGCTGGATATGGTTGTGTGGGCAAAAGGCTGCGGTCATGAAGGAAAAATATCTCCTTTCGATGGAAACGGAAAGTTAAC
Source organism: Candidatus Roizmanbacteria bacterium RIFCSPLOWO2_02_FULL_40_13 (assembly GCA_001789965.1). GTDB lineage: Bacteria > Patescibacteriota > Microgenomatia > UBA1406 > GWC2-37-13 > 2-01-FULL-40-42. The sequence goes on along the minus strand of MGBA01000021.1, from coordinate 63,634 downwards.
ATGGAAGGTTGAGTGGGCCGCAAAATGGAAGGTTATCGGTATAACAGTAGAAGGAGCCGGAAAAGACCATATGTCAGCTGGCGGCTCACATGATATTGCATCTGAAATCTGCCGCAAGGTACTTCATTACCCTATTCCCCATCCGGTTACCTATGAATTTTTCATTATCGGTGGAAAAAAAATGTCTTCTTCTAAAGGACTCGGGTCGTCTTCAAAAGAAGTTTCCCAAATACTTCCCCCTGAATTACTACGATTTCTTATGGTTCGCACGCCAATCGAAAGAACTATTGATTTCCAGCCTGAAGGAGATACGATTCCAAGTTTATTTGACGAATACGACCGTTGTCTTGCTGCATACTTCGACAAATTAGAAAATAAGATTCCAGAAGGTAAGACGGGAGAAGTTTTAAATGATTTTGCAAGAATCGCCGAACTTTCAGAAGTCAGGCCTTTACCTAAAAAAAGATTATTCCTTCCCCGATTTCGAACGGTAGCGAGTCACGCAAGAACAAAAGGAGACGTACTTACTTTTTTTGAAGAACAAAAGGGCTCAAAATTAACAGCAGAAGAACGAGAAATATTAGAAGAGAGAGTCGTTTACGCACAAGTTTATCTCAAAAATTATGCAAATCCTGAAGATAAAATACAATTGACCAAGGATTCACCAAAAGATTTAACCATCAAGCAAAAGGATTTTCTGAATAAGCTTGCGGAAAATATTGAAAAAAAGAAAGATCCTTCGAGAGAAGACCTACAACAAATTGTTTTCGATACGCTGAAGAGAAATAGTTTTCAGGCAAAAGAAGTATTTTCTGCATTTTATAAAGCTCTTCTAGGAAGAGAGCATGGACCGAAAGCTGCAGACCTGATCTTAGAGTTTGGAATCGATAAAGTGGTCGCAAGACTTAAGGATATAAACATTGCAAAAAATAATTCGACAACTACATCGAAATCAAGCTTTACAAATAAAATAAGCAAGAAGATTTTTTCTATTGACTCTCGATTAAAGAAAACCTACCCCTCTATCCACATAGGAGTCGCGATCATTAAAAACGTCAGGATAGAGAAAGCTTCTGCGGAGTTAAAAAAAAGAACGGATGCGTTTATTAAACAACATGGCAATCTCACTAATGAAATCCTCAGCGCTTATCCGGAAATTCAAAGTTACCGAAAACTTTACAAGGCAACGGGAATTGACTGGCATTCACGCAGGCCTTCACCGGAAGCATTACTTCGAAGAATTGCTCTAAAAAAAGGATTGTATTCTGTTAATAATGTTGTTGACGCGTATAACCTTGTCGTTATGAACAGTAAAGTTTCTGTTGGCGCTTTTGATCTTGACAACATCTCTTTTCCCACTATTTTACGCTTTGCAAAAAAAGATGAAAAAATTCTTTTGCTTGGAGATAAAGTAGAAACAACATATAAAGAAGGAGAGATCGCATATTTTGATAAGAAGGGCGGTTATAATATCGATTTCAATTACCGAGACGCGCAAAGAACCGCAGTCACCGAAAAGACAAAAAGTCTTTATATAAATGTTGACGGAGTTTTTGATATCACAAAGCGCCAGGTTGAAAATGCTCTTCAGGACTCAATCCGGCAAATTCTTCAATACGCTGGCGGCACAGTGGAGACTGTGGCAGTAATCTAACAACAATCCACGACTGTTGACTTCTTAAAGCAAAACTACTACTATGTGCCCAAGAATCACTTGAAATAAGTTTTTGATCCTTTATAATAATATATGGACGACCTCAAAATTCTCCGAAACAAGATAGTTTCTTTCGAGGGTCTCAGTTTTGACGACGTACTTCTTCTTCCCAATTACAGCGACACTCGGCGTCGGGATATAAATTTAAACACTTCCCTCCATCCTGATATTGAATTAAAACTTCCTTTGATTTCATCTCCGATGGATACGGTAACAGAAGACGCAATGGCAATTGCTATGGCTCAAAGTGGAGGTCTGGGAGTAATACACAGAAATCTGTCAATAGAAAAACAGATAGTAATGGTCAAGCAAGTAAAAAAAACTAGGGTCACCGACAAAGCAAAAGCTGCCACTGATAAAAAAGGGCGACTGCTTGTCGCGGCTGCTGTAGGTTCGGGTAAAGATCTGAAAGAAAGAGCTGAAAAGCTTGTTTCCAGTGAGATAGATGTAATTCTTATCGATTCGGGTCACGGACATTCCAAATCCATCATCGACATTCTCCGCTATATTAAAAAAACATTTCCTAAAAAAATTGTAATGGCCGGAAACGTTTCCACGTACGAAGGCGCAAAAGCACTGGTGAAAGAAAAGGCTGATATTTTGCGAGTTGGCATGGGTCCGGGAAGTATTTGTTCGACTCGGGTTATAACCGGCATGGGGACGCCTCAGGTAACGGCAGTGCGGGAAGCAATGCGTGCGACAGTTGGATCCCGTGTAACAGTAATCGCTGACGGTGGGATTAAACAAATCGGTGACATTGCAAAAGCGTTGGGATTTGGAGCAAAGGCTGTAATGCTCGGAAGTCTTCTTGCGCGGCTTAAAGAATCACCCGGAAGAGTTGTTACGATAAAAGGGAAAAAATACAAGGCGTATCGGGGAATGGGCTCAACAACCGCAATGCGTAAGGGATCTGCCGAGCGATACGGACAAGAAAGAAATGAAAAAAGAAAACTGATTCCAGAAGGGGTCGAAGGTTTTGTGCCGTACAAGGGGAAAACGAGCGATTTTATGCATCAGGTCCGTGGTAGTTTGCAAAGTTCCTTTTATTATCTTGGATCGAAAAATCTCTCAGAGTTCTTCAAAAAAGCGAGATTTATAAGAATATCGAGCGCAGGATTTGCTGAAAGTCATCCACATAGCATCATTGTTGAAGATCCCGGAGATAATTATTTAAGCTGACCGTATGATTCTCGTTGTAGATTTCGGCTCCCAAACTGCCCATCTTATTGCAAGACGACTGCGCGATATAGGAATCAAAACACAGATAATCGACCCTGAAAATGCAATCTACGAAATTAAAAAACTGAAGCCTGCCGGCTTGATCTTTTCCGGTGGTCCTTCATCCGTATTTGAAAAAGGCGCTCCCAGAATAAACAAAAAGGTTTTTCAACTCGGACTTCCAATTCTGGGGATATGTTACGGCTGGCAACTTACCGCCTATTTACTCGGAGGAAAGGTAATTTCCGGTCACAAGGAATATGGACCTGCAAATCTAAGAATCGACCGGACTGAACCGTTGTTTTCTAATGTTGAGAGCTATTCCAAAGTTTGGGTTAGCCATGGGACTACAGTTACTAAACTTCCCAAGGGTTATAGACCGCTAGCAGAAACTGAAAGTGTAAAATTTGCCGCTGCTGCAAATCTCGATAAAAAAATATTTGGTATCCAGTTTCATCCTGAAGTCGAACACACAGTTTTTGGTGTCGAAATTTTAAAAAACTTTGCGACAAAAATCTGCAAGCTCAATTTAAAAACCTACAACATTTCGGTCAATGATCTCATTAAACAAATAAAAAACGTCGTAAAAGATCAAAAAGTAATCTGCGCGGTCTCAGGAGGAGTAGACTCATCTGTTGCGGCTACTCTTATCGGAAAGGCCATCGGTAAGAAACTTCATCCTATCTACATTGAGAGCGGTCTCATGAGAATCGGAACTAAAGAAGAGGTGAAGAGAATATTTAAAAAGCACTTGAAGATTAAGCCGGTTGTCGTCGAGGCGCAGAAACTTTTTCTTAAAAAACTGAGGGGGGCAAAAGATGCCGAAGTTAAACGTAAAATCATCGGAAAACTTTATATTGATCTTTTTGAAAAAGAAGCAAAGAAAATAACAGGTGTCAGATATCTTGCTCAAGGTACTATTTATTCAGATGTTATAGAAAGCAAGGGAAGCAAAAATGCGGATAAAATCAAATCTCACCACAATGTCGGTGGCTTGCCAACGAAAATGAATCTACAGCTCTTAGAGCCGCTGAGGCATTTTTATAAGGACGAGGTGAGAAAGATCGGATTAAGACTCGGATTGCCAAAAAGCGTTGTAAACAAACAGGTTTTTCCTGGACCTGGTCAGGCGATAAGAATTGTCGGCGAAGTAACTCCTGAAAGACTTGAGCAGCTACAAAAAGCGGATTCTATAGTAATTGAGGAAATAACAAAAGCAGGATTGTACGATAAAATTTATATGAGCTTTCCGGTTATGACAAATACGGTAAGTACTGCTGTAAAAGGTGATGCGCGTGAACTGCTGGAAGTAATCGCTTTAAGAATCATTGAATCTAAAGATGTCATGACTACTGACTGGGCCAGACTCCCCTACGACCTCCTTCAAAAGATCTCCTCTAGAATCGTCAATGAAGTTCCTAGAATCTCACGTGTAGTATATGATATTACGACCAAACCTCCTGCAACAATGGAGTGGGAGTAGTTTTATCTACGAAAAGAGTTTATGAGTTCTTTTAATTTTTTTGTTTCCTTCTGCGCGGCTTTTGCAAAATCCTTTCCAGATGAGGCGTAGAGGATACTTCTACTGGCATTGAATACGATATTTTCTCCGTTTTTATCTATCCCCGCTTTAACTGCTTCGCCAATTGCTGCTTTTTGAGCTCCAAGCCCGGCAGAAAGCATTGATTTGTCAGGGAAAAGTTTCCGTATCGCCTTCAGTTCCTTAGGATATGTTGCACCAACAAAGATTCCGTAGTTTTTATAGTTCCACTTGCTAATTTTTTTAGCCAGGGCGTAATAATAGGGCTCTCCGTTTGTCTTCATATCTTGAAAAACTTTTGAGTCGGGATTTGAGGTTTTGATCAAAAGAATTGTCAACTTGTCTTTATAGGCGAAAAAAGGTAGTAATGAGTCAAGACCCAGATGAGGATATACGGTAACAGCGTCAGCGTTCCAGTATTCAAAAACTGCTTTTGCATACATCTTTGCCGTATTTCCGATATCTCCTCTTTTTGCATCAAGTATCACGGGAACTTCAGAATATTTTTCCTGCAAATACGTCATCGTAAGCTTTAATTCTTTGAGTCCTTCCAATCCATACGCTTCATAAAATGCGATATTTGGTTTGTATGCTCCAACCAGAAAATATGTAGAGTCGATAATTTCCTTATTAAAGGAGAAGAGAGGGTTTCTTCTTTTTCTAAATATACTTGGTATTTTTTCAATCTCAGGATCAAGTCCCAGACAAACCAGAGAGTTGTTTTTCTTAACGATTTTCTTAAGTTTTTGCTGGAAATTCATGAATATTTCATATATCTTATCATGTTAAAATAGAAACTTCATGCAAAAACTACTAATCGCAACTAAAAACAAAGGGAAGCTGAAAGAGTTGAAAGAATATCTTTCCGACCTGCCTCTTGAACTACTCTCGCTTGAGGATGTTGGGATTACTGATGATGTTGCAGAAGACGGTGATACGTACGAAGAGAATTCGAAAAAGAAAGCATTATTTTACGCAGGATTAAGTAACTTGCCCACACTTGCTGATGACGGTGGAATCGAGATCGAAGCCCTTGGTGGAGCTCCGGGAGTAAAAAGCAACAGATGGCTCGGCCCCAAAGGAGAAGATAAAGAGCTACTTGAAAATATGATTAAGGTTTCGAAAAATCTCCCAAACGAAAACCGTCGCGCATGTTTTAGAGCAGTCATATCTTTTGTGTTACCAAAAAAAGTAATTACGACCGTAGAAGGAAGAATTGATGGAATTATCGCTAAAAAGCCGCTAAACACATTACTTGAAGGACTACCGTACCGATCTTTCTTTTTTCTTCCAGAAGTTGGAAAGTACTATCATACAAATGAACTTACCGAAGAAGAAGAAAAATTGTATAATCACAGATATAACGCAATCCAAAAATTAAAACCCACCATCATAGAAACTCTCAATCTTAAATAATATGCTCGACATAAAATTCATTCGTGAAAATTCAAAAGTAGTCGAAAAAGCCTCTAAAGATAAAGGGATCACAGTTGACATCAAAAGTGTTCTTGAATTAGATGAGAAGTATAAAAAACTTCTGACTAATGTTCAGGAATTGCAATCAAAAAAAAATAGAACAGCCAAAGAGAAAAATGTAGAAGAAGGAAAAAAAATCAAAGAAGAGCTTAGAAAAAAAGAGATCGAATTGAGGAATCTCGAATCAAAACTTAATGAAGTTCTCTATCAAATTCCAAATATTGGGGCAAAAGACGTTAAAGTTGGAAAAAGCGAACAGGAAAACGAGGTAATTAAAAAGTATGGCGATCCAACAAAGTTCTCTTTTGAACTCAAAGATCATCTTCAACTCGGAGAGTCGTTAGACGTCATTGATGTAAAACGTGCCGCAAAAGTATCCGGCTCTCGATTTGGATATTTGAAAAATGAAGGCGCGCTTCTTGAACTTGCTTTAGTGCAACTTGCAATGGAAACTCTCATCAAGGAGGGATTTGTTCCAGTGATACCACCAGTTCTTGTAACAGAAGATACGATGTCTAGACTTGGGTATTTAGAAAATGAAGGAGGAGACGATATGTTTTTTTTGGAAAAAGATAAGTTGTTTCTTGTTGGAACAGCAGAGCAATCTATTGTCCCCATACATAGAGACGAAGTTTTACAAAAGAAAAATCTCCCTAAGCGTTATGTCGGATACTCCACCAGCTTTCGCCGCGAGTCAGGATCGTATGGAAAAGATGTGAAAGGAATCCTTCGTCTCCACCAATTTAATAAAGTAGAGATGGTATCTTTTGTTGCTCCAGAAGAAGGCGACAAAGAGCACGAATATCTTTTATCGCTAGAGGAAAAACTGTTTCAGATGCTTGAAATTCCTTATCAAGTAGTCAAAATGTGCACAGGAGATCTGGGATTTCCAGCTGCGCGAAAATATGATATTGAAGCATGGATGCCTTCACAAAATAAATACAGAGAAGTAACGTCAACTTCCACCACCACTGACTTTCAATCGCGAAGATTGAATATTAAATATCAAGATGGCAACGAAAAGAAATTTGTTCACATTTTAAACGGTACAGCGTTTTCAGGAAGGCCGTTAATCGCGATACTAGAAAACTTTCAGGAAAAAGACGGATCTGTTAGAATCCCTCAAGCTCTTCAAAAATATACGGGGTTTAAGGAGATAAAACCAAAGAGTTAGTTTGGCTGCGGTGTTGGAGAAACCGAAGGTCTTTGTACGGGTAGCGTGGAGCAATAAACATTCTCAGTTCCTTTTAAAAATACTTCTGTTCGTCCTCCATAACAACTCTTCTCGACCACATCCTCAGGCTTATTAAACCATGAGTTTTTATTACTGTAATTGGTCAAAAGATAGGTCATGACCTTGCTCCAGATAGGCGCTGCTCCGGTGATACCAGAGGTAAGCGCTGGATTCATAGGCGTATTATCATTATTTCCAACCCACACAACTACCATGTATTCTGGCGTATAACCTATCGTCCAGTTGTCTTTTTTACTATCCGTAGTTCCGGTTTTCACCGCAACCTTGTATCCCGGTATTTCAAGAGTTGAACGCGCACCAAATGCCTGCTGCCGCGCGGCATTGTCGGACAAAATGTCTGAGATTATGTAACCCACTCCCGGACTGAGAACTTTTTGAGATTCAGGTTTTCTTTCATATATCGTCTCGTCCGAATAATTTTGTACCCAGAGTACCGGAGTCTCTTCTACTTTGTTTCCCAAATTAGCAAATACTCCAAATGCCTTTGCCATGTCGGTCATCTTTACCTCTCCCCCTCCCAAAGTCAAGGATAGACCAAACCGTGAAGGATCATACCACGTAGAGATTCCCATGCTTCTTGCATGATTAACGAAGTTGTCTACACCTACCGCATTGAGCGTTCGTACTGCGGGAATGTTGTAAGAATTGGCAAGTGCGTACCGAAGCGGCAACCTACCATGAAATTTGCCGTCATAATTCACCGGCTTATATGTTTCTCCGGGGAGCGCAAATGTAACGGGACTATCATCCAAAATCGAAGCCGCAGTAAAGTCCCTGGATAGTGCAAGCGAATACATAAGCGGTTTTATCGATGATCCCGGCTGCCTGAGGGCCGTGGTGACATTGAAAGCGCCTGAAGGGGCTGCGAAATAGTCAACCGACCCCACCATCGCAAGAATCTCTCCAGTCGAAGGCTTGGTCACCAGCACTGCTCCATTGCTGACGTTTAAACCTTTGATTTTTGCCAGTTCATCTGCGAGAATTTCCTGAATTTTTTCCTGAAGACTAAGATCTAAGCTGGAATGAACTCTCAGTCCTCCTTCTTCTACAGTACGTATTCCGAAGAGGCGTTCAAGTTCTCCTTTTACATAAAAGACAAAGTGAGGTGCTTTGATGTTAGTCTTTGGCGCAGCTACAATAAGCGGGTTTTTTTTTGCTTTCATGTATTGTTGCTCGGTGATATATCTTTGTTCATACATTTTTTTAAGAACATCATCTCGTCGTACCTGTGCAAATTGTGGATTTGTAAACGGTGAATAGATTGAAGGTGCCTGTGGCAACCCTGCAAGGAGCGCTGCTTCTGAGATAGTTAAGTCTTTTGCCGATTTGGTAAAGTACGTTTTTGATGCTTCTTCTATACCATAGGAGGAACCTCCGTATGGAACTTGATTTAAATACATCTCTAGAATTCTTTGCTTGGTATAAAGTCTTTCTGCCCAAAGTGCAAGAACGATTTCTCGCAATTTTCTTTCTATGGTTCGTTCTGGTGAAAGAAGAGCTGACTTAACAAGCTGTTGGGTAATAGTTGACCCTCCTTGAAGATTTTTTGTAAAAAATGTTTCTTTCGCAGCTCTTACTATCCCTCCTATAAGAGAGACTCCATTGTGTCTGAAAAAATCTTTATCTTCTATTGCGACCGATGCTTGCCATACGTACGGTGGAAGATCTTTTAACTTGATAGGAGTTCTGTTTTGATCGCGGTATACTTCATACAAGAGTCTCCCGTTTCTATCAAAAATATGAGTGGTGAGTGAGTAATTTACTTTTCCGATATTTTTAGGTGAAGGTAAAGATTCTACAAATACGTATGACTGCTGAATCAATATTATGATCGATGCGGTAGCAAATCCTACAATAAAATAACGGACACGCGGCGCAGGTTCCTTTTTCTCTTTTAGTAATTTTGCCTTTCTTTCTTTTGTAATTTTAAGTTGTTTAGGCTCTAGTGTTCTCTGAATGGTCGGAAATTTAGGAAGAGCCACGTGTGGTATTTTAAAACGGAGTTTGATTCTTGGTAACGTAAACTTGGGAAGTTTAAATTTTGGTTTTTTTATAGAAACCTTAGGCATCTTAAACTGAGGCTTTGGAAGAGATATTTTAGATACGCTTTTTATATATGCGGGAAGAGTATTGACAAAAAAATTTTGTGTAAACGAATATACTTTTTCTATGATCTGTCCTATGAGTACGAGAAGATTAAGAAACGTCTGGGAAAGAAATGAGAGAAAACGAAATGGCCCGAAAAATGCATTTGTAGTAACCTCTCCTATAAAAATAAAGAAGTTAACTAAGGCAAAAAGACTGCTGTAGAGTGCTTTTTCAATAACAGACAAAACGAGAGGTTTTTCCTCCTTCTTGGGCATCCCGTAATTTTAGCAGATATTATAGGTTATTTCAATGAAAGCTGGTCGGGTAGTTTAGATAATTTCGCCCGCACAACGAGTCTGTTCCAGTAAGTCCCGGGTGGAACACAGGTTACCAATGTCAGGTAGGATGCGTCAAATTTTTGCTCCAAAACAGAGATCTGATCCGGTTTCACGACAAACATCTCGTAGACTTGGTATTCGAGAGTTCCACCATCGCTATTTACCAGAACCTTATCCCCTTTTTCCAAGGAAGGAAGATAGGTAAAAATAGTCTTGTAGTCTTTTGTATTATAAAGCTGGGGTAAGGTCGAATGACCAAAAATAACTACGTTTCCGTGCTCCCCCGGAGGTGTTACCGGAAGGTAGTGTACCAGACCTTTTGTGAGGTCTTCTCCACCCACGATTACCCGCGCTCTATCGATATTTAGCTTAGGGATAGAAAGTGAGTATTCTTTAGCCTTAAATGTACTCGTAGGCGCCTGATTTTTCGATGTAGGAAACCACAGGCTGGCCTGGGTAAAATCCCGGAGATTATTGGAAAAAATGCCGTTATTTGAGCCTATAACGGTGTCTGCTATCGAGAGGGATGAGGTAAGAGGTGAAGGTACGGGTGTTGCGGTCTGCCTCTGAATAAACAGTCTTGAATAGATCTCAAACGAAATAACGGGGTAAAATGCCCAAAACAGAAGTAGCGATCCCAATGTTAGAGTCGCGTACGAAGCATAGTTTACTACCTTTTTTTTAACCGATTGTTTCTCTCTGACGTATACGTATAACGACATCTTACAAATATGAAATTTTCAAGTTAATATTTTTTTTGAAAAACGGCAACCTGTTCTTAAATAATGGTAATGGATCAGACACCTGTAATTCAAGTCCTGATGCTCCATATTTATCTTTAAGGATTTTTTCTATGTCCTTGTCTTTCTTACCGGTTGCTATATTTTCCAGCTCATCCTTGGCAATTTTCCTAACCTCCTTTGCCTGAACGCTTACGAGAATGTCGTAATCGGTTTTATTTTCTGTAATTTTCTTAATTGAATACTCAAGTGAGTCTTTTGGTATTTCCTCTCCTGCTTTAATATCTTTTTTTAAGTCTTCTTGTATGAGATCGAGAAGGTTATTTTGTTTATAGCTGAAATAGGTAATGGTAATGTTTGACTTGAGGGAAACAGTACCCGCTTCTTCTCCAACCTCTCCAGAGAATTGTGGATTTTTAAGCTGAATCTCACTCAGGTCTTTCAGAATTTTTACATCGTCCTGTAGTTTTGACTCGACCTCTTTATTGTTAAAGTCTTTCGCTTTATCCATTGCTCTTTTTCTCAGGTCGTCTATGTCTTGTTTTGCAATGGTTTGAACCGAGCGCTTTACTCCTCCGGTAAGAGCTGAATCGTTTTTTGCAATAACCACTGCCGACTCTCCCTCAACACTAAACTTAGTATCAGATGCCAAATTGCCCTCTGGACCGATTGCAGCCGCGGTTACCTCAACCTTTGTAGTGCTTGGCTTCACAGATGCGGCGTCGCCTGAAGCTGAGGCGACTTTCACGTCAGAATTTAATACTAACTCTATTGAATTCGGAGAGGTAAGCGTAGTCCCCTTAGAAAAACTTTTTCCTTCCGTAAGACTACTGTTATAGATCGTAACGGTTCCCTTTGCTTTTTCCCCGATCTCTTTTTTGCCTGTTGCATTTTTAGAGTCGGTAAACTGAGTCGCAGTAGTTGCGGAATTTAATGCGAGAACTTGCGCTTCTTTTGAGGTAGATCCGGTAAGCGTCAAAGACTTTTCGATTTTTTTGGCTGGAAAAAAAATGGTCAACTCTGCCTTATGAAAATAAAACTCCATCAAAAACACTGCGAGGGCAATCAAACAAACGCCAATTATGGCAAGCACCGGAATCGGTACGGTTTTTAAACGTCCGCTTTTGCTTTTTATTTCATTTGCTATTTTCTTTGAAAAAACAATTATTGATGCGAGGACGCCTTGGAAGGGATTTGGCTTTGACTCAAGCTCGTTTGCAAACTCTTCCTGCTCTGGTTCCTTCTCCACTTCTTTTTTAGGTCCAACGTCTCCACCGATCACAAAACCAAGCGTCTCTTTTTTTTCCGGGATAGAAGTTTCTGCTTTTGCACTAGGCGCAACCTGAGTCGAAAAAAGATTTATAAGACCTTCAAGTATGTCTTGCTCTGACACCACCTCTACTTTGGGGAGCTGTACGAAGAGTTCTGCGCTCCATCGGTGGCTGAGTATTTTCTCAGCTTCCATGCTCGTATTATGGGAGTCATACAGAATCACTCTTGTAGGCATCATTGCGATATGTTTTACTTTTTCAAACACCGGAATAAGATCATCAATGATCTCATGGGTTCTCTGCACGGTCTCTTTAAAAATTACTTTTCCGCTCTTGTAGATAAAAACAGAAAGAAATGAACTGTCGAGCTCAATCAATGTAGCGGTCAACCCAACTCCTTCCCTGTCTTGCAGAATTCCCGCAACTCCTTCATGACTTTCAATGTATCCCATCGGTTTAAGTTCGAGCTTTTTAGACAGATCCTTTATTTTGTGAAGAAACGGTCCTTTTATTTCACGTGACGATTCGTCCACGAGATGAGAGTAAATAAAAAAAATCGCTTTCTCCGGAGATTTTTTAGTGTGGGTCTCAAGCTTGTATAAAACATCATCAACATCTTCGACGATGTTATCCCATCCGTTCGTATATGAAAAATGCTCTTTAGTAATTACGTCTAGTCTATTTCCCTTTTTTTCAAGAAAAATAACCTCTCCTTTTTTTTCTTTTAAGAATAATCCGAGATAGCTCTCGTCAGAAGGCTGCTTTTTTAAAAAGTCTAAAGAAAATTTCATGATAAATCTCTACTCGATTTGATAGCGGGAGAAAACTTGATCAACGCCCTGCTTTGCGGTCGACATGGCCTCTTGGTAGGATACACCTTGCGACGCCGCGTTAATTGCATTTTCAATATACTTGATGATGTCATCATTGAGCCCATTGTCATACGTTCTTGCAATTACCGGCATCGAAACGTACGAATCTGCTTCTGCCTGCTTTATAACGGCTCCTATATATTCATTTTGGGATAAAGTTGAAGCTAAATCAACCCGAGAATACGGTGCGCCGAATCTTCGCGTTTTTGCCTGTAGTTCGTATAACTTAGCCATCTGGTCTCGTTCTGAAAGAAAACGGAGAAACTCCCATGATTCTGTCTGATGAGTACTGAACTTGGAGACGCCTTCTACCCAATAGGTAGCTATGGATACCGGTTTTGAACCTGGCAAGAGAGGTACGGGTACGGTTTTTAATGCCAGATCAGGATTTGCTTTTTGAATCGTTAGTATTTCCCAAGAAGGAACAATGATCATTGCGACCTTTTCCTGTACGAAAGCGGATGTCGAATTAGGCATATTCTCATCCCAAAAGCTATCAGGAGGCTCTGCAAACTTTCTATAACTTTGAAGCGCCCCGACAGCCTCACCGCTGTCAAGATTTTTTATGTTTCCACCGTTTTGGGCGAGAAATAGTCCGAAAACATCGGAAAAGTGCTCGATGTTGTTTGTCGTTCCTAAGGCTATTCCGGATGTAACGATCTGATTGTCCTTTGTCTTTACCGTTAATTTACCTACATAGTCCAAAATGTCTTCCCAACTGGTCGGCGCATTGGTTATTCCTGCTTTTTTAAAGAGATTTTCGTTGTAAACCAGAACCAATCCATCAACCATAAGCGGTATCCCATAATAACGCTCGTCGACCTTCAAATCTTTTTGGTGAATCTTGTAAAAAGTCCTCTCATATTCACCATTGCTCATAACCGATTCAGGCATCGCCGTGAGGACCTCCTTTATCTCAGGTACCCATGTATTGTGAAAGCGGAAAATATCCGGTCCCTGGCTGTTTTTACTTCTAGCAAGGAGTTTGTCTTTGTAGTCGTCAGGGGTCATTTTTTGATATTGAATTTTTACGTTTTCATGACTTTTTTGATACTGATCTATGAGGGGCTGCATGACTTCAGCATCATCCCATAGTCCCCAGTATGTAAGCGATATTACTTCCTTTTTTCCTCCTCCGAAAACAAGACGCAATATGAGAATAAGGATGAAGACAAAGAAAACAGCTGCGGCTCCTATAATCAGGTATTTTGAACGATTTTGTTCAAAAGAACTTGGCTCTGAAGAATCAGGTGGAGGCGGTTCGTCAGGAGGCTGTAAGTTTGGGGGTGCAGTCAGTTCAGGAGATATCTCTTCTGGCTGTAACTCCGGACCTTCCGGCAGAGGGTTATAATGCTCCTCTTCTTTTTGATCCAGAGACTCTGGCAGTGGATTTGAATGTTCCTCGGGAACCGCTTGGAAAATGGGAGTCGGCCCCTTATCGTTCTTCTCTTCTTCTTGGCGTTTTGATTGATTTTCGTTCAAGTTTGTTTTATCATCATCCATACGTTTATGATACCAAAAACAAGAACGAAAGAGGTTGTTGTTTTGTATAGTTTAATCTTTCTTATAGCGCTCCTCTTGGTAATCGGTGTCTCGATTACGGGCTACATCATCCGGGAGGAAAAACGTCTTCAGAATCACATCTACCCTAACGTTTACATTGATCATGTTTCTGTCGGTCGAAAGACGAAAAAAGAGGCAGCGATGCTTTTTTCGAAACGGGCAGGAGATTTGGACAATCTCACCATTACCGTTCTTTATAAGGACACTCCGATTGCCACAGTTTCGGGCAAACAAATGGGAGTACACAGAAATGTTGATGATGTTGTAGAACGTGCATATCTTATTGGTCGAGTAAGCCATCTTCCTTCTCGAGTTTCTCAAAAATTAAAAACATTATTTAATCGTGACCGTTTTGATTTTGCGACCCAGCTTACGTATGACAAAAATTCTCTTTCCGACTTTATTTCGTTGCAGGAAGATAAATATAACAAACCGGCAAAAGACGCACTCTTTAAGTTTGAAAATGACAGGGTAGTTAATTTTAGGATAGAAGAAGAGGGGGCAAAAATTAATTCTGAAAAATTAATTTCTGACATGGAAAATAAAATCATTTTCTGGAAGAAAAATCCGAAGAATGAAACCGTTGTTCTTGCGGATCAAATTATCAAACCTCAGATAACACTCGCCAAATCAAATCAATTCGGAATTGAAGAATTGGTCTCTGAAGGAAAATCGAATTATGCCGGTTCTATTCCGGAGCGCGTTCATAACTTAACACTCGCAACTTCAAGATTTAACGGAATACTTGTGCCCAAGGACGGAGTTGTTTCGTTTAATGATATTGTCGGAGATATTTCTTCAACCACAGGCTATAAACCTGCGTACATAATCAAGGGAGGAAAAACTGTTTTAGGTGATGGAGGAGGCGTATGTCAGGTCTCTACTACACTTTTCCGCGCAGCTCTTCAGGCAGGGCTCCCGATAATCGAGAGGACGGCTCATGCATATAGGGTGGGATATTATGAAAACGACTCTAAGCCTGGTTTTGACGCAACTGTTTATGGACCAACAGTTGATCTGAAAATAAAAAACAACACGCCTGGATATTTATTGATTCAGACAGAGGTTGATCATGGGACAGGCAATGTCTATTTTAGATTTTATGGAAAAAAGGATGGAAGACAGATATACATATCACCGGGAACTCTGACAGATGTCTCCCCTCCTCCTGATCCAAAATATCAGGATGATCCGACTCTTAAAAAAGGAGTAACCAAACAGGTGGATTTTGCAGCGTGGGGTGGTAAGGCAAATTTTTCTTATAAAGTAACCGGCTCCGGCGATGTTAACTTTGAAAAAACATTCTTCTCAAACTTTCGACCGTGGCAGGCAGTATATCTCGTCGGCACCTCAGACTAACCCTCTAAAATTTGTTACAATAGGCAACGAATATGCCAGAAAGAAATCGTTCATTAAGGATTCCAGGTCCAACTCCGCTACCAGATCCTGTTCGGCAAACAATGGGAGAACAGATGATAAATCATCGTGGAGTAGAGTTTCATGATCTTCTTCCAAGAGTTACAGAAAGATTAAAAATGTTTTTTCAAACACAAAATGATGTTTTTATTTTAACTGGGTCAGGGACTGCCGGAATGGAAGCAGCAATCGCAAATACATTAGGACCAGGTAGTCAAGCGTTAGTTATAAACATAGGTGATTTTGGTACCCGTTTCGAAAAAATAGCCAATGCATTTGGAGTCAAAACAGTAGTCCTTCGAGAACTTCCTGGAAGGGCTGCGAGTCTTGATCGTATCGAAAATGCATTTAATGAGATCGCCGAAAACGACGAGGGAGAAAGATATTTTGATGCGGTTCTCGTTACTCATAACGAAACCTCAACTGGCGTCACAAATGACATGGAAGGAATAGCAAAACTTGTAAAAAAAATGGATCCTGAGACTCTACTTATAGTAGATTCTATTAGTAGCATTCCATCAATTGAAACAAAAACTGATGAATGGGAAATTGATATAAACATTTCCGGATCTCAAAAAGGATGGGGCGTTGCTCCCGCGTTAGCTATCGTTAGCGTCAGCGAACTCGCGCTTCAGACTCGTTCTACTTCTCCTAAATTTTATTTTGACTTTTACCATGCAAAAGAATTTCTGGATGGAAAGAATGAGACCCCATGGACTCCTGCAGTTCAAGAGATTAGAGCGCTTGATACCGCAATTGAGCTTATTTTAGAAGAAGGTTACGAAAATTTTTTAAGAAGACATGAGGAAGTTGGAAACTATGTGCGAAAAAGGTTTAAGGAAATGGGCCTCGAATTATATGCGGCTGACGAAAGATGCGCATCGGATACAATTACAGCCGTACTGCATGCAAATCCGCAAGACGTGGTAAACCTCGCACTTCAGTATGGAGTAGAGCTTGCCGGAGGCCAAGGAGCGTTAGTGAGCGAGATTTTTAGATTTGGACATATGGGATTTGGAACGCTTGATGATGCTAGATTTGATCTGGATATTGTTGAGAGAGCTGTGCGTCAGATCCCTAATGAATATCCTCTATCTGAATAGTCTTGGGCGGCCAAGGCGGTAATTTAAGTCTTTTGCTTTTCGCTCCC
This sequence comes from Candidatus Roizmanbacteria bacterium RIFCSPLOWO2_02_FULL_40_13, assembly GCA_001789965.1. Taxonomy (GTDB): domain Bacteria; phylum Patescibacteriota; class Microgenomatia; order UBA1406; family GWC2-37-13; genus 2-01-FULL-40-42. The sequence goes on along the minus strand of MGBA01000021.1, from coordinate 46,993 downwards.
CTATCTGTTTCGCAGGTACTCCACCGACTATCGCGTATTCGGGAACGTCATTAGTAACTACAGCTCCTGCGGCCACAACAGCTCCTTTGCCAATCCTTACTCCTGGAATAATAATTGCGCGGGGACCTATGAAAACGTAGTCTCCGATAGTAACCGGCTTACTCTCTGCAGTGAATTTTGGATCGTGCACATTGTGCTGCGATGTGTAAATCATTACTTCAGATGCAATATCAACATGATTTCCGATCCTTAAATTGGTTCTTCCGTCCAGTACTGATTTCTCACCAACTATCGTATCCTCCCCTATTTCAATACCTTTTGGATCGTAGAATACGGCGCCCATGTGAATGGTTGAACCTTTGCCTATTTTTACTCCTCCGAGACGATAAATAAGCTTGCGAATATTGTGAGAAGGTATATATCCTGCAAGATGAAGAAAGAAAACACCCGCTTCAAGTCCGGTATTTACGACGCGGTTTCCTACTTTCCCGGCTGCCTCTCCAGCTGATAATTCATTTCCATCCTTGTCTTTCATAACCTCAATTATAACTTACAAATTAAGATGGACTTTATAAAGATCTGTTGTCTCTTTTGTCATTTTTTCAAAAGAATATTTTTTAAGAAGTTCTTTATTTGAATTATTAGTTGGCTTTTCTAAAAATGAAGAAATGGCGTATGACATACTCGCGTCATTATACGGATCAAAAGACCGATAATTTTTATTCAAAACCTCCTGAAAAACTTCGATATCTGAGCCGAGTATAGGACAGTTGTAATACAATGCTTCTATCATGGGCAGACCAAAACCTTCTGACAGAGAGGGATTGATAAGTGCCTTTGCATGTTTATAAAAAAATACTAGATCAGAGAGAGTTGGATTTTTGTAAAAAATGATTCGTTTAGTCTGACCAAATTCTATGATCAGCCTTTGGATTCTTCTTGCAAAAAAATCATCAGGTCCCGCAAGTACTAATTGGATGTCTTTGTTGATTCTTGTAAAAGCTTTTATAAGCCGTTCAACGTTTTTATGTGGGTAAAAATTGCCGATATAGACCATAAAGTCTTCGCTGAAAGACTTTTTAAGATCGGTATTTTCCTTTATCTGTAACAATTCTTCATTTAAGCCTTCGTAGATTGCGTGTATTTTTTTCTCATATTTATTACTAAAGTGTTTGAGTATCTGATTTTTTACTGCTTGTGTCGGAGTAATTATTGCTTTTGCATTTTTGATCTGACTTTTGAGAATTCTGGTAAAGAAAAAGTGTTTTAGTTTGTACAGTAAAATATTTTTCGTTGATGATCTCCCTGTTTTAAAAAGGTATGGCGTTAGATCATGAACCGTCGAGATAAAACTTCTTCGATATAAAATCGGGTAACTGAAGTAGGTGAAGTGCATTAGATCCAGATTATCCGCAAGGATGGTTTTCAGGAAACCGGTTTGTTCGGAAAATGTATGCCATTGAAAATTTGCTTTCCGCTTGATGAAATTTTTTTCTTTAAACGAAGCCGTATCAAAATCCCGTTCCGTGAGATATATATAGACCTGAACATCAGAAGGGAGATTGGATCCTAAGTAATAAAGTAAGTTTCGGACGTATACTCCAACTCCTGTTTGCCTATATAGACGAGCATCTATTCCCAATTTTTTCATGCTGTGCCGGCTTTTTTATTGATAACCGAAAAAATAATATTGGTTATAATTTTCGGAGTTTTTCTCTCATAGTGCTTCCTGTAAAAGATCTTCATCGCGTCATAAAAATGCTGTTTGGTTTTTGATTTTGTTTGTCGATCTTCGCTTTGTAATCCGCTCTGATACTTTAGATGAGTTACTTTGTAAGAGGGTGTGTAGATTATCTTATACCCAAGACTCTTTATTCGATATGAAAGATCAATATCTTCACCATACATAAAAAAGTCCTCATCAAATCCCCCCACTTCTTCAAATACGTCTCTTTTTATAAGATAAAAAGCTCCGGTGGGAGAATCGATTTCATGAATATTCTTGAGGCTCCGTGAGGTAAGATGATATCCTCCAAAGAGACGATTGAGTCCTGGAATTTTTCCGAAGATTTTTTCCAGACCTGAAAAATAACTGAACGACCTCCATATGGTAGGAAATCCTCTATGACTGGCGGGGTCAAGATTACCATCTGGCAAAACTACTTTTACTGTTAAGCCGGCAAGTTTTGAATCGTTTTGTAGTTGGGCGAGAAGGTTTTTGAAAGAAATATCCTCAATAAGAACGTCCGAATTTAAGAAGAGGAGATATTTCCCTTTCGATATCGAAGCCCCTTTATTGTTGGCTTTTGAATAGCCGAGATTTTGAGAATTGTGGACAACGGTGAGACCGATTTTCTGTTCATTAAATAATTGTTCGATATTTTTAAGGGTGATTAACGTATTATCTTTTGATGCATTGTCAACTACCACAACTTCCGAGCTTAGATCCTCTTCTTTAGAAAGACACTTCTGAAGAATCTTAAGACATTTACCGGTCATTTCAGAGGTGTTGTATGTGACGATTATGATGGAGAGATCTACCATGATTACAGTATAGTCGATCTTATCGCTTTGGAGACTGCTTCTTCCTTCGCGCTTTTCCGCCGGTTCCTACTTTTCTTCGTTCTTTTATACGTGCGTCTCGTGTTAGGAGATTTGCTTTTTTGAGGATTGGCCGAAGCGTTTCTTTATCTGTTTTTTCAAGCGCTCGAGAAAGTCCATGAATAAACGCACCGAGCTGGCCGGTCTGTCCTCCGCCTTTGATAAGTGCTGAAATTGCAAACTTCTCTTCTGCATTAACGAGTTTTAATGGTCTCAGGTATAAAACCTTTTGAGCTTTAGATGGAAAAACTGAGGTGATTGGTTTTTTGTTTACAAAAATTTCGCCCTGTTTGATCTTTACTCCGCCTACCGTTACTCCTTCTTTTGACTTAACTGCATATAAGCGAATGCGAGCAACCGCTTCTTTTCTTTTTCCGATTGATTCAAAATAGTTTGTGCTATTTGCTTTTTTTACCATAGTTATTTTTTAACTTCACCTTTTGACGCAAGTTTTTCTTCATAGGGATGTTTTGCATCCGGAAAAATAAACAATCTTGTGAGACGCGGTTTTCTCAATTTATTTTTTGGGAGCATTCCAGAAACTGCATGTCTGACTAACTCTTTTGGATTTTTTGATAATATTTCTCCTGCAGTATTAGTTCTCAAACCACCAGGATAACCTGAATAACGCGTGTAAACTTTATCAGACAATTTTCTACCTGTCATTACAATATCTTTTGCGTTTATGGCAACGACGTAGTCCCCTCCGTCAAAATGGAACGATCTCGCAGTTTTATGCTTTCCCTGGATAAGACCCGCGATTGAAACCGCCGCTCTTCCGAGAACCTTACCTTTGAGGTCTATAAGATGCCATGATCTTTTAATATCGGCTTCTTTTTGAGGCTTGGTGGATTTAGTAAGGGTTACCATATAGTCTCTAAACTTTTTTTGAGCTTTTGGGAGCTGCCTTGCTCTTTTTTGCTGAAACTTTTACCGGTTTTTCCTCTGTAACTACTGTTACACTTTTTTTAACGGCGGCTTTTTTTTCTATTACAACGGGAAGTGTCCATTCAAGTCTTGCGATTTCTGATCCGTCAGAGGATCGGGAACCTATTCTCACAACGCGTACAAATCCTCCGGTTTTTTCTTGAAAAACAGGAGCTATCTGCTGTGTAAGTAGAGAAACTAACAATTTGTCGCCTGTATATCTCAAAAGCATATTCTTACCACCCTCTGTCTTCCTTTTAGCAAGGCTTACCATATGTTCAACCCGCGGCCGTAATACCTTTACCTTTGTGATAGTTGTAGTGAGACTGCCTTTTAAAAAGAAGTTTCTTGAGAGCTTCCTGAGGAGCATTCTATTTGCGTCTTTACCGTGTCTGAATCTTTTGGTGCGTTGCTGGTGTCTCATGGCTTTTAGTTTGGGTTAAATGTCCACGTCCATTTTCTTAAGTTCCTCCTCGATCAGTACGAAGGACTTTTTCCCCAACCCCTTGACACCAATGAGCTTTTCTTTTCCTACTCTTACCAAATCAGCAACCGTCTCTATATTTTCTCGAAGGAGCGCGTTAATAACGCGGGAAGGAAGATTTAGTTCGTCGATAATAATATCGTTTAATCGAGCGTCTACTTCTTTTGCATCCTCTTCTTTTTTCTCATCAACAGACTTTGACTGAGGACTATCTTTTCCTGAAAGTACATGGTCAAAATGATTCTTAAGAATTAGTGTTGCTTGTTTTACTGATTCCTCTGGTGAGACTGATTCATCTGTCCATACTTCTAAAACAAGCCTATCGAAGTTTGTTTTTCTACCCACTCGTGCTTCTTCAACTTTAAACGTGACTTTTTTAACTGGAGAGAAAAAGGCATCAACTGCAATATACCCGGTCTGACTTTCAATACTGTCTTCACCGAGAAGTCCGGTGCCGGTTTCAACGATCGCCTCAACCTCAAGTTTAGTCTTGTCATCAGTGATTTCGGCAATATAAAGATCGCTATTGGTGACCTTTGCTTCTCCTTTTACCTCTTTACCGGTTATTTTTTGTTTTCCCTTTACGTCAAGGTGTACTTTAAACTGTCCTTCGTTTGGAGTCTCAAATCGGAGCTTTTTAAGATTAAGAATAATTTCAAGAACGGACTCCTTAATTCCCTTAATGGTTGTAAATTGGTGGACAGCTCCACCTATCTTAACCTGAGTAATTGCAGCTCCCTTTAAAGAGGAAAGAAGCGTCCTGCGCAAAGCATTACCGAGGCTATTGCCAAAACTCAATGGTAATGGCTCCATTACAAATTTTCCGTATGAGGGAGAAACGTCCTGTTTTTTAGTTATAAACTGTGGTTGCATAAATATTTATCTTGAATAATACTCTACTACTGAGCGCAAATTTACCTGCTTTTCTATATCTTCACTCGTCGGTTCAGCTAATAATTTTCCCGCGATTCCTTCTTTTGCGACCCATGCTGGAATGAGCGTATCTTTAGAGGACAGACTTGTTTCCACGTAGGGAATCTTAGCCGTCTTCTGTTTGCGAAACCCTATTTTATCATTAATTTCGACTTTATACGAGGGAATATTCATAAGTCGCCCGTTTACCGTAAAATGCCCATGATTGACTAATTGCCTGGCGCTTGCTCTGGTTGGCGCAAAACCAAGCCGGTAGACAACATTATCAAGACGTTTTTCCAGAAGCTGTCCTAAAAGAACTCCGGTATTTCCTTTTATATTCATCGCCTTTTGAAAGTATCCTTTGAGCTGTTTTTCTGTAATTCCAAAGATAAATCTTAATTTTTGTTTCTCTCTCAACTGTTTGCTTCTCTCGGATTGTTTTCTTCTGCCTCTGGTGCCGTGCTGTCCAGGAAGAACGTTTAGACGTCTCAGTAATGACGCTTGGCTTTTTGACCCTGGAGTCTTCAGTCCAAGATCCATTGCTTCTCTTCGGGATATCTTATTTTTTGGTCCGGTGTGTCTCATAATGTGTCAAATTAGACTCTGCGGATTTTTGGAGGTCGCACTCCATTGTGAGGAACAGGGGTGATATCAATGATCTTATTGACCTCGATGCTAGTTCCACGCAAAACTCGTAACGCTGCCTCTCTTCCTGGCCCAATCCCTTTAACGTAAATCACCGCTTCTTTCATTCCATGATCGTGGGTTGCCTTTCGCAAGGTTGCTTCGGTAGTAATGGTTGCAGCATAGGGAGTAGATTTTCTTGTCCCATTAAATCCGTGCATACCGCATGAACCCAGCACGATTGGGTTGCCAGCTGAATCCGTAACCGTAATCATTGTGTTGTTGAATGTTGCGGTTATGTAAATCCGGCCTTTTTCAGTTGTTTGTGCTTGTTTTTTCTTTTTCATAGATTATTCCTTTTTAGGTTTTTGCTGTTCCAACTTTGCCCATGCTTCTTTCTTAAGAGCTCCTACTGTCTTTCGCTTTCCTCTTTTGGTGCGGGAATTTGATTTAGTTCTCTGTCCACGAACAGGTAGACCCTTTGCATGTCGACCCCCTCGGTATGATCCGATCTCCCGCAGTCTTTTTATGTTTTCTGTCACTTCTTCACGTAGATTACCCTCTACCGTTTGATTCTTTTCGAGTTCTACGCCGATTTTTCGCAGTTCGTCTTCATTCAGCTGCTTTACTCTTTTTTTCGTATCAATCTCCAGTTTTTTTAAGATCTCGGATGATTTTCTCCAACCGATTCCGTAAAAATTGGTAAGAGCGTACTCTACGCGGTGTTCTGGTTGCAGATTTAATCCTAAAAGTCTAGCCATTCTATAAAATAATTATCCTTGACGTTGTTTGTGTTTTGGATTGGAACAAATAATATACAGCATTCCCTTTCGTTTTACTAACTTACACTTAGCACAGATTTTTTTAACCGATGATTGTACGCGCATACTATTAGATCCTGTAAACAATACGACCTCTGGTGAGATCGTACTCTGTCATCTCAACGCGTACCTTGTCTCCGGGTAAGATCTTGATGTAGTGCTTCCTCATCTTACCTGACAAATAACATAAAAGCATTTGTTCTGAATCGGATACTCGGACGCGAAAGAGCGTGTTTGGAAGGTTTTCTATTACCTCACCTTCCACAACGATTACGTTGTCCTTCATAAAGATATAATTTTACCACAAAACTAGGTTAAAATGATAGTGTTTGTATCGGTCACCGCGATCGTATGCTCAAAGCATGCCGACATGCTATTATCTTGTGTGCGGATCGACCACTCACTGTCTTTTTCATAGGCAATCTCTTCGGTTCCCATAGAGTAAATCACCTCAATCGCAACCACAAGTCCCGGAACTATTTTCATGGTTTTTTGAACCGGCCGGTCAAGATAGTTTGGCACAGATGGGTCTTCATGAAGATCCCGTCCGATTCCATGCCCTGTCAGTTCCCGCAGTATAAAATAATGACGCTTTGTAATCTCCTCATGGATAAAGTCTGATATCTCTCCTAGATATTTTTCTGTCCGGATCTGAGAAAGTGCTCTCGTGAGGATATCCTTCCCTGTTTCCAGAAAAGATATATACTCGGGACTTTTTGGCTTTCCTATAACCCAGCTTTTTGCAAAATCTGTATGAAAGCCTTTGTAATACATTCCGATATCAAGGGTAAAAACGTCTCCGTCTTTCAACTTACGTGTTGACGGTGGGGTATGGACTACCTGTTCATTTATAGGACAACATATGGTCCAGTGATATCCCGGAACTCTTTTAAAGGAAGATTCTCCGCCTTGCCCCTTAATCAATTCCTCTGCCCATTTGTCAATGTCGTTTGTGCTTACTCCCTCTGTAATGCGAGGGGTAAGCTCTGCCACAACATTCCTAAGCTTTTCTCCTCCAGTCTTCATTATCTCTATTTCTTCCGGAGTTTTGAGCTTAACCATGGGGATTTTTATGAATAGTAGATTTCGCGATATACGTCTTCCAGCTTGTCATGAAAGTCCTGAATGGAGAAGTTATTTTTCACCATAAAGTCAGCAAAAGCAATAGGATTCCCTTTGTTTGTCTCTTCTAGTTCGTGAATGTCGCGGTCTTCTCCATGAAGATCTGATCTATAAGTTCTTTTGGATATTCGGCTATACCTTGTTTTTTTGTCTGCGAATAAGGCTAAAAGATACACCTTCACTTCCGGAAACTCTTTTTTTAAAAACTTAAACTCTTCCCATGAATATAATCCATCAATGACTATGATCATGTGTTTTTCAAGAAGTTCTCGTATTTTATCTTTACTTAAGTACGCCATTGCTTCCATGCCGTGCTTTTTTCTAAAATCAACGCGGAGTTTCTCGTGAGTCTCGATCGAATGCTTTAAACCGTGTGAATCAACATAGTCGTTTATGATTTTTCCAAAAGATATTACCGGCAACTTTTCCTCTTTGGCGAAATAATCAGCTGCTTCAGTCTTTCCCACTCCCGGCAATCCAACAATCGCAATTATCGACTTTGTTTTTTGACTCCATGACTGTACTTGATTTTTAATAAGCTGTTTTCCAAGACTTTTTAGGATATCTTCGTTTACATCTTCGATTTTCTGAGTGCCGTCAACAGTCTCTAACTTTCCAAGTTTGTCATAGTGCTCGATAACAGGCTTTGTGTGTTTATTAAATTCCTCTATTCTCATCCTGACCGCCTCGACGGTTTCGTCATCTCGACCGCTGTCGTTCCGGTGGGAAATTCTCCACAATGCTTCTTTATCAGGAATCTCAAGGAAAATAAACTTATCGATGTCGTTTTTAAACTTTTTAGCTTGTTCGATCGTTCGAGGAAATCCATCAAGAATATACCCTCTTTTATATTCCTTTCTTGACAGGTAGTTATTTACGATCTGGATTGTTTTACTATCGGGAATCAAAAGACCCGAGTTCATAACGGTTTTTATATAGCGGCCTAACTGTGTTTTCTTTTTGGCAAGTTGACGGAAAATATGACCAGTTGAAAGATATGGAAGATTTAATTGTTTCGATAGTAGATTTCCCTGAGTTGATTTTCCTGATCCCTGAATTCCTGTCAGAACAATTTTCATATATTATCCTAATTTCTTTTTTTCCTTGTGGACGGTGCGCTTGCGGCACTTATTACAGTATTTTTTTAGCTTGAGCGGTTCGGTTGTATTGACTTTGTTTTTTTGCGTCACATAGTTCTGCTTATTACAAACCTCGCAGACCAACCCAAACAAGACTCGTGATCCTTTTTTTGCCATATTAGTTTACAAATTTGTCGTAACTTCTCATGACGAGCTGAGCTTCTATCGTTTTGAATGTTTCTAATATAACCGAAACAACGATAAGAATTCCTGTTCCTCCAATCAATAAGTTCTCTATTCCTGTTATTTTTGAGACAATTGCCGGCGATATTGCAATAAGTCCTAAAAATATCGCGCCCACTGATGTAATTCTATATAAAATTTTCTCTAAATAAGATTTCGTAGGTGTACCCGGCCTTATGCCCGGAATAAAACCTCCATTTTTTTGTATCTCTTCTGCGATTTTCTGAGGATTGAATACTACTATTGTATAGAAAAATGTAAATCCTACGACGAGGAAAAAGTAAAAGAAGTTGTAAAAAAAGCCCGAAGGATTGAAAGCGGTCACCAAGAAACGTGCCACTTGGGCGGTCGCTTGATTACTTGAGGAAACTAAGAAGTTTCCAATGAGTTGGGGAAATAATACGAATGAAACCGCAAATATTATAGGAATAACACCCGCCTGATTAAGTTTTAATGGAAGAAAGTTGGTGGCCCCTTGATAGACTCTGTTTCCACGGATTCGTTTGGCATAATATACGGGTATTTTTCGTATTGCTTCGTTTACAAATACCACGGATGCGATAACAAATACAGCAAGTGCTAGAAAAATAATTGCATTAAATATGAGTTCGGAATTAATCGTTTTTATTGTCTGGGTTAGCGTGATAGGAATCCGTCCTACGATTCCTGCAAAAATAAGAAGCGATATCCCATTTCCCATTCCGAATTCTGAAATGAGCTCGCCAAACCAGATCAGGATAAATGTCCCTGCAACAAGCGTAAAAATAAACGAGAAAAATTCAATCGGACTCAAGAATCCAATAATCTGTTGACTTTTTAAAAGAAAATAAATTCCTATAGCTTGCATCAATGTCAGAGGTACCGTAAGAAATCTCGTATATTGATTTATCTTAAATCTGCCGTACTCTCCTTCTTTTGCAAGTTTTTCGAATCTGGGTACGACGATCGTTAAGAGTTGAAAAATTATCGAAGCGTTTATGAAAGGATTTAACCCTAATGCCATTACAGAAAAATTGATAAGCGTCCCTCCTGAGAAAATATCAAGAAGTGAAAGGAATTGATTTTGCGCAAAAAGATTTTGAAGACGGGTAAGATCTATCGTCGGAACCGGAAGAAAGGCGAATACTCGGAATATAAAAAAAATAAAAAGCGTAAACGTAGCTTTACGTTTTAATTCCGGATCCTTCAAAAAAAGTTGTATCTTCTGCTTTATTTTTTCCATGGAGTTTCTATTTTGCCACCAACCTTTTCTATTAATTTTCCTGCTTTTTTGGAAACTGGCAGTCGGACTATGAGTTTTTTATCTAACGTGCCAGTTGCAACTATTCTTACTCTGGTCGTTTTCCTTTGCGTATCTATAATACCGTATTTCAAAAGATTTGCTAAATCAACCACTTCGTTTACCTTTAATTTATTAAGAGAGGTTAAAGAAATGGATTGTTCCTCCCTCTTAACCGATTTATTTTTACCTTTTCCTCTCAAAAGAGGATATTTTTTAACCATTTTCGCCTGGCCTCCTTCAAAATGTAAAGGGATGTTTGACCGTGCTTTTTGATGTCTGGTGGTTCCTCTTCCTGATTTTGCGCCCCGTCCGCTACCGCTTCCTCTTCCGACTCGCTTTTTTTTACGATTTACCATTTTTGGCAATTGAGACAATAAAACTCCCATAGTTATTTTTTACGCGCTTTTAAACTTCTTAGAGCACGAAGAACTGCATATGTATTAACGATCTGATTGCGGGATCCGATTATTTTTCCTGATGCATTCTCTACGCCGGCAAGTTCAAGAAGCGCACGTACCACACTTCCAACCTTTAATCCTGTTCCTTCGGGCGCAGGTTTCAAAAGAATCTTTGCCGCTTTATACTTCAACTTGACTTGATGCGGAATCGTTGATTTGTGAAGAGGAATCAAAAACATATGTTTTTTTGCGTATGAAATTGCTTTTTTAATAGCAGGCGGAACTTCTTGAGAACGGCCGATACCGATCCCTACAGATCCTTTTCTGTCCCCCACCACAACGAGTGCGGAAAACGTAATATAGTTTCCTCCAGTTGTTTTTTTTGAGACGCGCCGAATAAGAAGCACTCTCTCTTCTATTTTTTTCTCCTCTGTGTTTCTATCCATAAATGTTTAAACTTGTAGTCCTCCTTCTCGCAAACCTTCTGCGAGCGACTTCACTCTTCCAAGATATTTATAAGGTCCTCGATCGAAAATTGCTTTTTTAATACCTTTTTTAATGAGTTTTTGTGCCAAATCTTTTCCAACTTTTTTTGATTGATCTGCTTTTGATATTTTTTCATTACTTTTCGTTTTGGTATAACTGGATGAGGAAGCGATTGTTACCCGCTTGCCATCATCGATTGCCTGAGCGTATACATATCTATTAGAGCGGAACACAGAAATCTTTGGAACTTCATGCGTCCCAAAAAGCTTCCCTCTCACTCGCTTTTTTTTTCTCAAAACTCTGTCTGTCTGTACTTTTTTCATATGTTACGCAGCTCCTGCTGTTTTTGCCTTTTTCCCCGGCTTAAGTTTTAACCGTTCACCTTCATACCTAATACCTTTTCCTTTGTATGGATCTGGTTTTTTATTAGTTTTTATCTGATGAGCAACCTGCCCTACTAATTGCTTATCAACTCCTGAGATAATGATTATATTGTTTCCGTCAACTTGAAACTTAATTCCTGTGACTTTTTTAAAGACGATCGGGTGTGAATATCCCACTTTTAAAGCAAGATCTTCTCCCTGCATCTTTGCGTTGTACCCGGTCCCTACTATCTCGAGTCTCTTTTGCCATGGTGTCACGACTCCTTGCATTGCATTTGAAATCAACGTCCTATAAAGTCCGTGAAGAGCTTTTACTTTTTTTACTTCGTTTTTTCGTCTTACGTTCACCTGTTCTTTTTCCAACTTTACTTCCAGTTCTCTTGGTATATCTATCGACAATTCCCCTTCTTTTCCTTTTACTGATACTGCAGCTCCGACCATGGCCACATTTACTCCCTCTGTAATAATTATTGGTTTTTCTCCTATTTTTGACATAATTACCAAATTTCAAATAATAATTCTCCACCGGTTTGGTTCTTTTTTGCCTCGATACTTGTTAGGATTCCTTGCGGAGTAGATACTATTGCATACCCCAATCCTCCTAAAACCGGTTTTAGTTCTTTTTTTCCGACATACCATCTTCGACCCGGTCGTGAAATAATTTTTACATCTGTTAAAGCGGGAACTCCATCTTCATATATGAGCTCCAACAGTATATTTTTTTTACTCCCGTCTTTTTGAATTTGGTATGACTTCAAATATCCTAATTCCTTTAGTTTTTTCGTTACATCTTCCTTGAATCCACTATGTGGACTGGAAATTTTCTCTTTTCGTGCAAGATATGCGTTTTTTATCCGGATTATTAGATCGATGATTGAGTTGTTCATATTATGTTGCTGAAATTACTTTTTTGGTAACTTTTCCGTGTGTTCTGAATGTTCGTGTCGGTGCAAACTCGCCAAGCCGGTGCCCGACCATTCCTTCGGTTATCAAAAGTTCTATATGTTTTCTTCCGTTATGTACTGCGATCCTGTGCCCTACAAATTCAGGCGGTATCTGAGACGCTCTCGCCCATGTTCTTATAGGGCTTCTGTCGCTCGATCCTTTTTGTTTTGTAACTTTTTCAAAAAGTCTTTGATCTATGTATGGTCCTTTTTTTAGTGATCTACTCATATTGTATTACCAAGAAACTTTTCTAACTCCTGGAATTTCACCCACTAGCGCCTTGTCGCGGAAACAAATACGGCACAATCCGAATCGACGCATGTATCCACGTGATCTTCCACAAAGCTGACATCGGTTGCGCATCCTCACCACAAACTTCTGCTTTTTTTTGAACTTTACCTCATCTGATGTTTTAGCCATAGTTATGCTTTAAAGGGAATTCCTAATGTTTCAAATAATTTTTTTCCTTTTATTTTATCTTTTGCGTTGGTTACAACGGTTACCTGCAAACCTCTCATTTTGTCCACCTTGTCATATTCAATCTCCGGAAAAATGGTCTGCTCGGTAAGTCCAAGATTAAGATTTCCGTGTTGATCGATATTTGAATCGGAGATCCCACGAAAGTCTCTGAACCGCGGGATAACAATCTTAATCAGTTTTTCAAGAAAAAAATACATATTTTTGCCTCTCAGGGTTACCTTTACTCCAATAGGTAATCCCTTCCTGATTTTAAAAGCAGACACTGATGATCTCGCTTTTGTTATTACCGGCTTTTGGCTAGCAATCCAACTAACTTGCTCTTGAATTTTTTCAAGAACTCCCTTGTTGGTAACCGCTTCTCCTGCGCCGACGTTTAATACTATTTTTTTAATTCGTGGTACTGCCATTGGATTATCAAGCTTAAGCTCTTCCTTAAGTTTTTTATAGACTTCCTGTTCACAATATTTTTTAAAATCTGACATGATATTTATTTAAAACTTGCTTTTGCATTTTTTACACATTCGCTTTTTTCCTTTTTTTTCTATGCTGTAAGCTACTTTTGTTGCCTTTCCGCATTTTGGACATACCAAAAGCACATTTGAAACATGAAATGATCTTGGTACTTCTACTACTCCCCCTTGTGGAGTTTGTTCTGACTTTGTGATGTGTTTTTTAACCATATTTACTCCACCAACGACGACTTTTTTCTGATTTGAATATGTTCGGTCAACTGTTCCTTTTCTTCCCTTATCTTTTCCGGCTGAAACAATGATTTTATCTCCTTTTTTAATTTTCATACTATTTAATAAACTTCTTCGGCAAGCGATGCAATCTTGTTAAATCCTGAGTCTTTAATCTCTTTTGCAATTGGACCAAAGATACGCGTTCCCCTTGGCTCCTTACTATCCTTGGCTTGAAGGATCACGCATGCATTGTCGTCAAATCTGATATAGCTTCCATCTTTTCTGCGTTTTTCTTTTCTTGAGCGAACTATTACCACCGGAACAACTTCACTTTTTTTTACCTGCGCATAAGGAATTGCTTCTTTTATCACGACGATTATGACATCTCCTATTGCCGCGAATTTTTTGTTTCCTCGCTTTGGCATTCCTATCATCTGTACTTTTTTTGCACCTGTGTTGTCGGCGACACCCAGCATGCTTCTTAGTTGCAACATATAACTGTCTTAAACTTTTATTTTTTCAGTAACTTCTTTAGGTTTCATGGCTGTTTTTTTCATATCTTCTTTTGTGACAAGCATAAAATGCTTATCTTTTGATATAGGTCTGGTTTCTTTTATTTGGACTATATCTCCCACTGCGACTCCTTCGTTTTCATAATGAGCCTTATATTTCTTTCTCCGCGTAATAACTTTTCTGTATTGTGGATGTCTTAATTTTCTCTCGACTAAAACCACCAGAGTTTTCTGCATTTTGGTCGAAATTACCTGTCCAGTTAATATTTTTGCCATATTGATTATTTACTTTTTTGTAATGTCTCCAATTCCCTCTTTTCAGAAAGAACAGTAAGATAAACCGCTAAGGTCTTTCTTTTCTTAAATACACTGTTTGAATCTTTTGGCGGATTAACCTTCATGGTTAGCGCTTCTTTTGCGATATCGCCTCTTAATTTGACTATTTCTTTTTCCAGATCCTTTGTTGATTGACTGTTTATCTTTTTATAAAGTTTTTTCATATATTTTTATGGATAATTTTTGTCCGCACTGATAATTTTGATGAAACCACGCGGAAAACATTCTTTACCTGAGCTTCATCTAATCCATCTATTTCAAAAAGAACTCGCCCTGGCGTAACCGACGCAACAAAGTGTGAGACTTCTCCCTTTCCAGATCCCATCGTAACCTCTGGTGGTTTTTTCGTGAACGGTTTGTCAGGAAAAATCCGTATCCAATATTTACCACTTTTTCGGGTTGCACGGGCAAGTACGACACGAGTCGCCTCGATTTCTCGGTCTTTAATCCATCCAGGGGTAATCGCCTTTAAGCCAACATTTCCAAAGTTGAGCTTTTCACCTTTCACCGCAATTCTCCGCCAGGAACCACGAAATTGTTTTCTGTATTTTTGTCTTTTTGGTGCTAACATGTTATTTACAAATCCAAATTTTTACCCCTACATATCCTGACTTCGTAAGTGCTGGAAATCGAGCAAACTCTACATCCTCACGGATTGTAGATGTAGGAACGGTTCCCTGAAAATATTTTTCACGTCGGGAAATCTCTGCTCCTGCGATTCTTCCGCCTAACTGGACCTTTACTCCTTTTGCTCCGGCTTCTGTAACCCGGTTCATGGTGTTGTGCACGACCGAACGATGAGGAAATCCTCTTGCTAATTTTTCCGCGATTGACTGACCTACAAAATATGCATTAAGGTACGGTTTTTTAACCGGTTCAATTTTCAGATCAACTTTGGTCTCTTTATTTTTTTTCGTAAGATTTAAGTCGCTCATTACTGATCGTTTAACATCTTCCAGTCCCTTTCCTCCTCTTCCGATAATCATTCCGGGCTTTACCGAATGAATAATTACGGTTATTTTATTAATGGCCCGCTCGATATCCACGTCGGTTACCGATGCAAATCTAAACTGATCCATGAGTTTTTTTCTGATATTGATATCTGACAGTAATGTTTCTCTAAAAACTTTTTTGTTTGAAAAAAACCACCGGGAACTCCAGTTGTATAAAATTCCAAGCCTTAGTCCTTTTGGATGTACTTTTTGCCCCATATTATTTACTTGTCTTATTTGTAACTTTTTTTTGCGGTGTTTTTTTCATGTTTGTCTTTCCTACTAATGCCGGTACTTGTTCTGTTTTTTTCGACTCTGTTTTCATAGAAGTTTTTGCAAGGGCGGGAACCTGTTTTGCCTGTAAAATAACTTTTATATGCGCATATTTTCTCGAGAATGGTTTTACGTTGCCTCTTCCTCCGGCTTTATACCGTTTTAATTTTTGTCCTTCTTCAATCGCCAGAGTTTTAAAAACCAAACCTTCTTCATTAACCTTCAGAGTTGTCTTTGCGTTATGGACAGCCGATTGAATCGCTTTATGCAATATCCTAGCCGATCTTTTTTCAAGATAAAACAACCTGTCCATTGCCTGTCGTGGTGTTAGACTTTTTACACCAGCCAGTAAAAACCTCAGTTTTTTAGGCGTTATCTTTACATTTCTTATATATGCTTGAGCTTCCATAGATTATTTGCGTCTTGAAATAATGAGTTTACTACTCCATTTGTTTTTTTTGCGCGTTCTCGTACCTCTTGCAGACTTACCCCATGGAGTTTTTGGGTGCATGCCTTCTCCAGAGCGGCCTTCTCCTCCCCCGTGAGGATGACTTCGCGGATTTTGTGCTGTTCCGCGGACCGTCGGCCGTATCCCCATAAGGATTTTTCTTCCCGCTTTTCCTATTATTTCTTCTTTTTGCGCGACGTTCCCTACCATGCCTATTGTCGCTCTGCAATCTTTCAGAAATTTTCTCATCTCTCCTGATGGCAGTTTTAGATGGACATACTCACCATCTTTTGCGACAACCGACGCAAACGTTCCTGCTCCACGGATCATTTTTCCGCCCTGCCCTGCATACAACTCAACATTGTGAACCTGAGTTCCGATTGGGATGTTTTTTAGCAAAAGAGCGTTTCCGATCTTTGCGTCTCCCTCGTCAGAAGAGACAACCTTCTCGCCCACTTTTAGATCTTTTGGATGCAAGATATACCGCTTTTCGCCATCTTTATACTCAATCAGTGCGATATGGGCATTTCTGTTTGGGTCATATTCAAGACTCATAACGGTTCCCTCTACGTCTTTTTTGTCTCTTTTGAAATCAATGGCTCGATAATATCTCTTCTGTCTTCCGCCCTGATGACGCACTGTTATTTTTCCGGAGTGATTGCGTCCTGAATGTTTTTTTAGGATTGTTATCAGATTTTTTTCCGGCTCGCTGGTTGATTGAATGATCGATTGTTTCATATTGCCTTATTAGACTTGTGGGAAGAGGTCTATCTTTCCCTCGGTAACTTTTACATATGCTATTTTTCTATTTGGAAGTGTTTTTTTCATCATGCGTCTTCCTGTTCTTCTTTCTTTTCCTTTTCTTGTCATAATAGAAACCTGAGAAATCTTTACCTGATACAATTTCTCTAAGGCGTCTTTGACTTTAAATTTGGTTGCGTCTTTATGAATAAGAAACATGTATACCTTACCCGTTGCAAGATTTGTCGCTTTTTCTGTTAAGACCGGTCCGAGAATTACTCCTTCAATTTTCATTTTTCTTTAAGAAATGTTCTTCGAAAACTGTTATTGCGTTTTTCAGAAAAATAATTTTTTCCTGCTTCATCACTTCAAATGTGTTAAGCGATCTTGCATCCATGAGCTTAACATTTGAAATGTTACGGGCGGCAAGTACGAGATTGTTTTTTTCTAACTTTGGCAAAACGAAAAGCACTCGCTTGTTCTCTAGATTTAACTTCTTAAAGAACGCGGCGACTTCTTTTGTCTTTGGTTTTACTTCAGTGGCGCTATCTACTAACCCTAAGATATTTTGTTTTTGAAATGCCAAGGTTAACGCTCCGAAAAGCGCGCTTTTCTTTTGTTTTTTATTAAAATTAAGCGAAAAGTCTCTGGGTTTTGGACCAAACGTGATTCCTCCTCCAACAAAAATTGGAGCGCTTTTTGCTCCGTGTCTTGCTTTTCCTGTTCCTTTTTGTCTGTAAATTTTATGTTTTGACAAATTAACATCTGCCCGGCTTTTCGTGGAGGCGTTTCCCTGCCGTTGATTTGCCAAATATACTCTTACATATTGTGCGAGAAGTTTTTCGCTTACCTTTTTGTCAAAAATCTCAGATGAAACCTTCATTGAAGGTTTTCTTGTCCCAGTAATGTCGTAGGCTAACATCTCAAGAGGAGTGCTCGAAGTTTTCTTATTCTTTACAGCTTCTTTGCTTTTTGGAGACTCCGTGGTTTTTTTTGAATCCTGCGCTTTAGACATAGTTATCGGGAAGTACGAACTTCTAACAAACCTTTTTTTCCTCCGGGCAACGTCCCTTTCAAAACGATATGATCGTCAGCAGTCTCCACAACCTGAAGTTTTCTAACAGTAACTGTCGCGCTACCCATACGCCCGGCCATTTTTTTCCCTTTGTAGACGCGCCCGGGAGTAGCAGATTGACCAATAGAACCTGGTGCTCGCCACCGATCTGATTGACCGTGAGTTTTTGGTCCACCAGCAAATCCATGTCTTTTTACAACGCCCTGAAATCCTTTACCTTTAGAGGTCCCTGTTACATCAACTAATTCTCCTTTTTGAAATAACTGGGAAGGTTTCATTTCCTGACCCGTGTAAACTGTAGTTTCTCCTAGTTTAACTCCGCGTTTTCCATTCTCTTCAATAAATTCAAACTGTCCTTCGTATCCATCAAGTCGAATCTCTGATAAAAAATGAAGCGGGGCTTCTATCCCCGCCTTTTTTAATTCTCCGGCTGTTGGTTTTTTAATATTTTTGACAGAGCCGAATCCGAGTTTAAGGGCTTGGTATCCGTCCTTATCCTTGGTTTTAATACCAATAAGATAACAGGGATTTGTCCTCACAAATGTAACGGGAATTCTGTCACCGTCTTCGGTGAATCTTTGGGATTGGTCTGTCTTCTCTCCGAGTATAAATCCTGACATATTATTTCCTATTATTTTTAAACACAAAAAATGGCTCCAGATGGAGCCTTGTTTTCTTCCATTCCGGTGCTAACTGATGCTATGTATGGATTTTCCTTTGAGGGGAAAATATCATTAGGATCATTATATCGTAAGAAGATCGTATGGTCAAGGGAATCGAAGCTACATCTTTACCTCGACCTCGACACCTGCGGGAAGCTCTAGATGCATGAGGGAATCGATCGTTTGATTTGTGGGATTTAGAAGATCAATAAGCCGTTTATGGATTTTTAAACCAAAATGTTCTCGGGCGTCTTTATCGGTAAATGGAGATTTGTTAACTACGTAGACTTCTTTTTTTGTAGGAAGAGGCACTGGACCAACAACAGATGCACCCGCTTTAATCGCGGCATCAACTATTTTTTGGCACGTATCGTCAATGAGACGATAATCGTACGCCTTTAATTTGATACGAATTCTGCCTTTAGGCATATTTAAATGTGCTGAAACAAAACCTTATTTGATGACCTTAGTGACAACTCCTGCACCTACAGTGTGTCCACCTTCACGGATTGCAAATTTCAGTCCTTCCTCCATTGCAACCGGATAAATAAGTTTTGCTGATACTTTGACGTTGTCTCCAGGCATAACCATCTCTACTCCCTCAGGAAGTGTGGTTTCTCCGGTAACGTCAGTTGTGCGAATGTAAAACTGTGGTCGGTATCCCTTAAAAAATGGAGTGTGTCGTCCGCCTTCTTCTTTTGTAAGAACGTAGATTTCAGCTTCAAATTCCGTATGAGGAGTTACGGATCCCGGTTTTGCAATAACCTGACCTCGTTCTACATCGGTCTTTTCTATTCCTCTTAAAAGAAGTCCGGTATTATCTCCCGCACGTGCTTCATTAAGTGACTTTCGAAACATCTCGATTCCGGTAACGACGGTTTTCTTTCCACCCTTCTGAAGTCCAACAATCTCAATCTCTTCGTTTACCTTCATTTCTCCTCTTTCGACGCGACCGGTAACTACTGTTCCACGGCCTTGGATGGTAAAGACGTCTTCGACAGGCATCAAAAACGGCTTATCGATGTCTCGAACCGGTTCTGGAATGTTTTCGTCAACAGCCTTCATAAGCTCTTCAATAGCCTTTTCAGCTTCAGGATCTCCTTCTGTAGCTTTCAATGCTGATCCTTTTATAACTACTGTTTTGTCTCCTGGGTATCCGTATTTTGTCAACAGATCTCGTACTTCCATCTCGACAAGATCAAGTATCTCTTTATCCTGAACCATGTCTACTTTGTTAAGGAAAACCACGACGGCAGGTACGTTTACCTGTTTTGCAAGAAGAATATGCTCTCGAGTTTGAGGCATTGGACCATCAGGAGCAGATACGACAAGAATTGCACCGTCCATCTGAGCGGCGCCGGTAATCATATTTTTAATGTAATCTGCGTGTCCTGGAGCGTCAATGTGAGCGTAGTGTCTTTTTTCAGTCTCGTATTCAGAGTGGTGGATGTTAATAGTGACTCCTCGAGCTTTTTCCTCAGGAGCTTTATCGAT
The DNA here is from genome assembly GCA_001789965.1 of Candidatus Roizmanbacteria bacterium RIFCSPLOWO2_02_FULL_40_13. Classification (GTDB taxonomy): domain Bacteria; phylum Patescibacteriota; class Microgenomatia; order UBA1406; family GWC2-37-13; genus 2-01-FULL-40-42. The sequence continues at coordinate 26,987 of MGBA01000021.1, read as the reverse complement.
TTCCTCATACTTCATCGCTTTTGCCAGTCCCTTCTTTGAAAGAACAGTATGAATTGCTGAAGTAAGTGTGGTTTTTCCATGATCGACGTGACCGATTGTACCGATATTTAAATGTGGTTTATTTCGTTGAAAAACACCTTCTGCCATAATATAAAATAAATCTTACTGTAATAATCTGAAACAAAAGAGCTCTTATTATATCTAAGTAATACAAAAAATGCAAACCGCCTGGAGCGATCCGGCAAATGCAGTTGATTTTCGCTCTTTAGAAATCTATCATAAATTGCAGAATGCAAAAAGTCAAGACCTTTTTTCATATCTTCATAAATAGCCTGCTACCACAAGCTCCTTATTATCACAAACTGATCAAGACCTCCATTTCTTTTTCAATAAAATACTTCACCGCGCTTATTTACATCGTGAATTTCATCTTCGCCCTCCTTCTTATTTTTCGACTGAATGCCTCAGGCATACTCCCAATGAAAGACGCGTTTCTAAAAACGCTAGATCAATACCCCAAAGAGCTTTCTATTACGGTCCAGAACGGAACACTCCAGAGCAATTATGGAAGACCGTATTTTATTTGGCTCGATCTGAACCAAAAAAAAAGACTCCTTGGCGTTGTTGATGAATCTGCATCGTCCAGTAAAATTCACCAATACGATTCCTCGGTTTTGTTCACCGCAAAACATATTGTTTTTAAAACGGACAACGGACTCAAAGAAATTCCATATGGCGATAATAAAGTTTCAATTGATAAAGCAGATGCAACGCAACTAAGAGTTCGGGCTGCCGGATTATTCTCTTCCGGCCTCATTATCCTCCTCCTCTTTTTTATTCTCGTTGCGCCGTTGATTTTTACATTGATGTATCTCTTGTATTTTTTTGTTTTGAGTCTGTTAGCATATTTCTTCTTTAAAATATTCTCCCGAAAAATAAAGCTTTCAAAAGCATTTCAAATATCGCTTCACGCAGTAACCATACCCATACTTGTTGACTATGGACTTTGTTTATTTCGACCCGAAATCGCAAGGCTTCCATTGATATATCTGGTTTTCTTCATACTTTCATTTGTTTTTGTGGCATCGGGTATTTTCGAAGCCTATCTGGATCCGGTTACCCGTACTCATCACAAGCCTCATTGAGGGCCTGGAAACGTATTTACCTTCTTGTGCTAAAATTGTGATGCTATGAGACTTCTTGAAAAATCACCTCTCAATGAAGAACAAAAAAAAGGAGTGAAGCATTCTCTCGGCCCGCTTCTGATTATTGCAGGCGCAGGAACCGGAAAAACATCGGTAATCACGGAGAAAATGAACTATCTTATCTCGAAGAAAAACGTGAAGCCTCATGAAATACTCGCTCTCACCTTTACTGAAAAGGCATCGGCAGAAATGGAAGACCGCGTAGACAAAGCGCTTCCTTATGGATATTTTCAAATGTGGATCTCAACGTTTCATGCTTTTGCAGATCGGATTCTTCGCGAAGAGGCGTCACAGATCGGTCTTAATTCTTCCTATAAACTCATGACAGAAGCAGAAACAATTCTTTTTCTTAGGAAAAATCTTTTTCTTTTTAAACTTAAGTATTTCCGTCCATTGGGAAATCCTCATAAATTTCTCGAGGCGCTTGTAGAACATTTTTCACGATTGAAAGATGAAGATATAAGTCCAGAGTCATATTTTTCATGGGCGAAAAATATGAAAGGCCGCGAGGTTCTGGAAAAAGAAAAGTATAAAGAACTTGCAGGCGCATACAAAAGATATCAGGATCTCAAGGTCCGAGAAAACTCTTTTGATTTCTCAGATCTTATTTACTACCTCCTGATCTTGTTTCGGAGCCGAAAAAATATTCTTTATAAATATCAAAAGCAGTTTAAACACATATTGATTGATGAATTTCAAGACACCAATATCGCACAATATGCTCTGATCAAATTACTTTGTCCTCCAAGAAAAAATCCGAACTTGACTATTGTCGGCGATGATTCTCAAGCAATTTACAAATTTAGAGGAGCATCAATTTCCAATATCCTCACTTTTAAAAGAGACTACCCGGATGCAAAACAAATAACTCTTCAAAAAAATTACAGATCCCGTCAGCAAATTCTCGATTCTGCTTATAAACTTATCAAATACAATGATCCCGACACCTTAGAAGTACAACTCGGAATTTCAAAGGAGCTCATATCTCAAATTAAAGAAACTGAAAAAACAGAAAACAGGGTTCGCTTTTCTTCCACCCTAAGAGTTGAAGAGGAAGCTGATTACGTTGCAGGACAAATAAAAAAACTTGTATCCGGTAAAAAGTATAAATTTTCTGATGTCGCGATTTTGGTACGCGCCAATAACCACGCAGATCCGTTTGCACGGGCTCTCTCTCAAAATGGAATACCGTTCCAATTTTTAGGTCCGGGAATGTTATTCAAGCAACCTGAAGTAAAAGATATGGTTGCCTATCTTACCTTTCTTTCTGACATCGATGATTCTGTCTCTTTTTATCGTGTTCTTTCGATGGATGTTTTTGATCTTGACAAGAAGGATCTGGCATCTCTTGTTTCACTTGCACACCGTACAAAATTGTCTGTGTTCCAGGCCTTGGAGATATTGATCGGATTTCATGACAGACAATTTTTTCAAGATGAATTTTCCGTATATGAAAAATATCTTCCGCAACTCAAAAAAATTTCATATAAAAAACTTGTCTCACTTTATCAGCTCGTACACGATCATCTTGGTTCTTTAAAAAAAGAGTCGGCGGGCCAGCTCCTTTACTTTTTTCTTGATAAAACCGGATATCTTGAAAAGCTGGCCAATTTTAAAACTCCCAAAGAAGAAAAACTAAGTCTAAATATTTCTAAATTCTTCGACAAGGTTAAGCGCTACGAGCTTGAACATGAAGACTCATCTGTTTTTGCAGTCGTCGATTATATAAAAATGAGTCTTGAACTTGGCGAGTCCCCTCTTGCAACATATGAAGATCTTCTCCTTTACAATGCTGTAAATATTTTAACCGTCCATTCGGCAAAAGGACTTGAATTTCCCGTAGTTTTTTTAGTAAATCTCACACAGGAAAGATTTCCAACGCGGGAACAAAAAGAAAAAATACCAATTCCAAATTCTTTAATAAAGGAGATTCTTCCTACAAATAATCCTCATCTTCTTGAAGAACGAAGATTATTTTACGTGGGTTTAACCCGGGCTATGGATCATGTCTATCTTACCGCAGCCCAATTCTATGCGGGAGGAAAACGAGAACGAAGAATCTCTCCATTTATAGTAGAAACACTGGGAGAAGAAAAAATCTCAAAGGCGCTTTCTCTTCGTGAAGATCAAAAAAAACAGCTGGCAATGTTTGACTATCAAAAAACTCCGGAAGCGTCTCTCCTCAAAGAAGAACTACCTATTACCTCTTTTTCCTTTTCTCAACTGGAAACATATATGCTCTGTCCTCTACGGTATAAATACCAATACGTCCTGCGTGTCCCCACTCCCCCAATAGGAGCGGCGTCATTTGGATCATCAATTCATAAGGCTTTACAAGACTTCTATCAAGATGTAGTAAACAAAAAATCGCCGTCACTAAAAAATCTTTTGTCGTCATATTATGCCTCTTGGATTCCCGTGGGATATCTTTCACGAGCCCATGAGAACAGAATGAAAAGAGAAGGAGAAAAAATGTTAGGAACGTATTTCAAAACTTTCCATAGTAAAAGAAATAAAGTTATAGATGTAGAAAAACTTTTTAAGATTAAGATCGATGACGTTATAGTAACGGGGAAAATAGATCGAGTAGATAGCGTCAGAGGAGATGAAATTGAAATCATTGACTATAAAACAGGGAGAAAACCAGACGAGAAAAAATTGAGGGATTCTCTACAACTCTCTATATATCTTCTTGCTGCTTCAGACAAAAGTTTATATGGAAAACAGGCGCATAAAGTTCACCTGACGTTTTACTATCTTCAAGAGCCTACAAAAATTACTATGCAGAAAACTGAAAGAGACGTGAGCAACGTTAAAGAAAAGGTAAAAGAGATCGTAGGACAGATTCAAAAGCAGGAATTTACTCCTCATGTTGGACCGTGGTGCGACTTCTGCCCATTTAGAATGGTCTGCGAAGCGTGGCAGTGATGCGAGTGGTATAATAATACCCATGCCTGAACGGATTGGTAAATCAAGATTTTTCACGAGACTGTTTGACATGCTGGTTCCAATTTTGACGTGGCTCGCTATCACGCTACCTCTATGGCTTTCTCCTTTTCATCCTGCTGTTGTAGCGTATTTCATTATAGCCTTTGATCTTTACTTTTTTTACAAGTCTGCTGCTACGGTATATTATTCGGTACTCTCCTACCAGATGATTTTAGTCAATCAACATATACCGTTTAAGAAAAAGGTTTTGGCCATCAAAAAAGCCGAGAGTATTGAACACATAATCATTATCCCCACCTACAAAGAACCTCTTCATAAACTGGAGACGACGGTACAGGCACTTACTCATTCGGATTATCCCCATAATAAAACAGTAACCTTGGTTCTTGCGTTTGAAACACGGGAAGAAGAAGGATCCGGGAAAGCAGAAAAATTAAAAGAAAAATTCGGATCGTTCTTCAAAGAAGTAATTATTACATATCATGAACTCTTGGAGGATGAGGTCGCGGGAAAAGCAAGCAATCAGGCCTACTCCGCAAAACAGATTGACGCTCTTTTCGAAAAAAGAAAAATCAAGCGCGAGAACGTTCTTATTACAATCTGTGATGCTGATAGCATTCTCCCAAAGAATTATTTCTCATACCTCACAATAGAGTTTCTGAAAGATAAAGAACGGCTCTATCATTTTTACTGGGCGCCTGTCATGCTCTACAATAACTTTCTCCAGATTCCTTTTGTGGTCAGGATGCAAGCTACGCTTTCCTCAATTTTAAGACTTGCGCTTTTATCCCGAGGAGACAACCTTATACAGATTTCCACATATTCAACCAATTTATGGCTTCTGAAACAGGTAGGTTTTTGGGATGTTGATATTATTCCGGAAGATTGGCATATTTTTTTCCAAGCTTTCTTTAAATTTGGAGATAAGGTGAAGACGCTTCCTATATATACCATAGTGTCTGGTGACGCAGTTTATTCGGGTGGACTGATAAAAACCCTTATGAATAGATACGAGCAGGAAAAACGATGGGCGTGGGGAGTTTCAGATATTGGATATGCACTGACTCAATCCTTTCTTACCCCACATATTAAGCCATGGGTAAAGGCAAAAAAAATCATGAATCTTATTGAAACCCACCTCCTCTGGCCAACTTCCTTCTTCATTCTTACCGTAAGCGGGCTTATTCCTCCTCTCGTTAATCCAATATTTAAGCGAACAGTATTAGGATTTCTACTTCCCCAACTCACCAGCTTCATCCTGTCTATTTCTACTGCGTTTCTTCTTGTATATACATATATAGATATTAAGTTGAGAAAAAGACTTGCGCAGAAAACCAAACTCTATAATATCCCACTTCTTGTGGTCCAATGGTATCTCCTGCCAGTAGTTTCTTTTATCCTATCATCACTTCCGGCGCTGGAAGCTCATACCCGAATAATTTTAGGAAAAAAGTTAAAGTATAAAGTCACCGAAAAAGTATAAAAATGCTTGAATTCCTGTTTAGTAAAACACCGCTCTTATACTTCGTCCAAGATTTTTGGAGAGACGAAGCTTTTACGGCAATTCTTTCCCAGAAAAAACTTTTGGATATCATCTATCTCACCGCCCGTGATTTTAATCCGCCTCTTTATTACATACTTGTGCATTTTTGGATAAAGTTATTCGGACATTCTGAAATTGCCATCCGGAGTCTTTCTTTTCTTTTTTTTGCAGGAACAGCTCTCGCAGTTTTTCTTTTAATGGAGCAAGTGTTCAAATTTCGTCCGAAAAAAGCATATATATATCTCCTCGTCTTCCTTTTTAATCCACTTCTTTTGTATAATGCCTTCGAGGCACGTATGTATTCCATGCTTGCTTTTTTCGCAACGCTCTCTTGGTATTTTCTTAAAACAGAAAAAAGAAAGTCTTATGTTGTAGCTACTACTCTTGGACTTTATACCCATTACTTTATGGTGTTTGTTCTTGCGTCTCAGATTTTTTATATCGTAAGCTCTCACTTTCTGAAAAAAAAGATTAAACTGCTCGATTATAAAGAAATCGGACTTGTGTTTATTTTCTTTGTCCCCTGGCTGATTTTTCTTATTTCTTCTCATAGTTTTAGTAAAGAAAATTTTTGGATCCTTAAACCGCAGTTTGAAACATATGCGCATATGCCCTCTCTTCTTTACACCGGTTATGAATTTGGTTTTCGTTTTTTTCAGAATTATTTATTTCCGTTGACGATCTTTTTTAACATCGTTCCTCTTTACGGTTTGTATAAACTGCGACAACAGAGTGAAAAATATCGCGATATATTCGTTCTTCTTACTTCGTGGGCATTTATACCGGTTTTTATTACATTTGGCATTTCGCTTTTTAATCCACTATTCCTCCCTCGATACCTTATCGCGTCTTCGGTCGGCTTAACCTTGCTTATTATTTATGTCATTGACGAGTTTCCGGTTTTACTAAAACTTTTACTTATTGCATTTTTGATCTTTTATTCATCTCTATATCTACAGCTCCATTTGCAGAAACGGGCAAAAGCTCCTGTCAAAAAAGCTTTTTACGAAATCAAGCTACTAAGTCGAGGAGATGAACCTCTATATGTTACCGATGAACTAGATTTTTTTACGGCGCAATATTATTTTGATCAGAACCGTATTTACATTTTTTCAAAAGACTATGGTGAAATTCCGTCCTACACCGGAAAAGTTCTGATTCCCAAAGGAAAGATTGTTAATAGACTTCCATACTATCCAAAAAAAGCATTTGTGTTGAAGGATGATCATTCCTACACGATTGAAGCATTGTATTGACACGTTATAATATAGACATATGAAAACCCTTAAGAAATCGGATCCTGAAGTCGCAGATCTCATCCAAAAAGAACAAGGTCGTCAGGAAAATACACTCATGATGATTCCTTCGGAAAACATTGCTTCGCAAGCTGTGGAAGAAGCGCTTGCATCATCGCTCGGAAATAAGTACGCAGAAGGTTATCCTCATAAGCGATACTATCAGGGTAATGAATTTGTTGACAAGGTTGAGACCCTCGCAATAGAACGAGCAAAAAAACTCTTCAACGTGCCCGAGGCAAATGTTCAGGCTCTATCGGGCTCACCAGCTAATTTTGCAGTCTACACAGCTCTTCTTTCTCCAGGGGACACGATAATGGGACTTTCGCTTTCAAGCGGAGGACATCTTACCCATGGGGCGGCTCGCACTGCAAGCGACAAGTATTTTCGTTCTATCCAATACGATGTCGGGAGGGATGGATTTCTAGACTATGAAAAGATTCGCAAACTTGCCAAGAAAGAAAAACCCCGATTGATTGTTGCTGGCTACACTGCGTACCCGCAAATTATAGATTGGAAACAATTTGCATCTATTGCAAAAGAGATCGGCGCATATCTTTTAACCGACATCTCCCATATTGCAGGACTCATAGTTGCGGGTGTGTATCCGACACCGGTTCCGTATGCAGACGTCATAATGACAACGACTCATAAAACTTTGCGCGGACCACGAGGAGCACTTATCCTGTCGACTAAAAAAGGACTTTCCAAAGATCCGGATCTTGCAAAGAAAATAAACAGCGCGATAATCCCAGGAATACAAGGCGGTCCTCATATGAATACTATTGCTGGAATCGGAGTGGCTCTGAAAGAAGCCTCCAAACCTTCGTTTAAAACCTACGGCAAACAGGTCGTAAAGAACGCCAGAGCTTTAGCACAAGAACTGGTAAAACAAGGCTTTGAGCTAGTAACTGGCGGGACTACCAGCCATCTAATCCTAATAGATCTTCGTAATAAAAAATTGCTTGGCAATACAGTTGCTGAAGCCTTTGAAGCTGCAGGAATTGTTCTAAACAGAAATGCCGTCCCTTTTGATCCAAATCCTCCTTACTACCCGTCTGGAATACGTCTGGGAACCCCAGCGCTTACCAGTCGCGGAATGAAAGAAAAACAGATGAAAATGGTCGCGCGGTTTATGAATCTTATAGTCGCAGATCTCCAAAAAGAAAAGGAGAAATTGGGATTCATGATAGAAGATGAAAAAAAGAGAGACAAGAGAAAAACTCTCTTTTTAAAAACGAAAAGTATTAAAGCCGTCTTGTCTAAAGTCAAAGAGCTTACCAGACAGTTTCCAATTAAAAAAGCATACTAATCATGCCCTTGACTCTTCTTTCCGCAAATATCTTGATGCTTTTAGCTGTTGTGTTTAAGTTTACCTCTCTTCCTCCGCAAATTCCCCTTTTTTACTCACGTCCACAGGGTGAATTACAACTTGGTGAATGGTGGCTCATATTTCTCATACCTCTTCTCATGAATGGGTTATTCCTACTCAATACATTTGCGTATCATCGCTTTTTTGGTGAAAACGAATTTGTAAAAACTTTTTTTTATTACATTAAGTTATTTATTATCATAGCTTTCACTGTCATCTTTTTAAGAATTATTTTCTTAGTAACCTAATGCCGTATATTGTTTTTGCCGTCTCATTTCTCCTCTCGTTTTTATTTACTCGTCCTACTATTTACCTTGCAAAAAAATTGGATTTTGTTACCGACTCTAAAAAGAAAACCCATCCTGCGCATACCCATAAAGGAAAAATTCCACGAGGTGGCGGCGCACCGATATTTCTCGCATTTCTTCTGACCACTCTCTTATTTATTCCTCCCAACAAAATCGTTGTCGGTATTTTACTTGCCAGTTTTTGTATGGTAGTCGTGGGACTTCTTGACGATTATTTTGATCTCTCCCCGTATGGCCGCTTCATCGCAAACGTACTTATATCAGTACTCGTAATTGGTTTTGGCCTCGGAATTCCTTTTGTATCTAGTCCTTTTGGAGGAGTAATCAGACTTGATCAATGGAAAATTCCACTCGAATTGTTTGGAACACAGCACACGATTCTTGTAGTTGCAGATCTCCTGGCGATTATTTGGCTTGTCTGGACTACCAACATGGTCAATTGGAGCAAGGGGGTGGATGGACAGCTTCCTGGTTTCGTCGGAATTGCGGCGATTTTTCTGGGACTTCTGTCACAAAGGTTTATAACTCATGATATCTCGGCTCAATACGTCATGCTTCTTTCATTTATAATCGCAGGGGCATATTTGGGATTTCTACCATACAATAGATATCCGCAAAAAATTATGCCGGGATATGGTGGCGGGGCGCTGGCGGGGTTTTGGCTGGGAATTCTTTCAATTCTTTCGTTTGGAAAAATTGGAACCGCGCTTCTTATTTTATCGGTCCCGATGATTGATGCTGTATATACTATAATCCGTCGTATTAAAAACAAACAGTCGCCTTTTCGTGCCGATTGGGGTCATTTTCATCACAAACTTTTGGATATTGGTTGGGGACGAAGGAGAATTGCAGTATTTTACTGGATCGTAACCTTGGTCTTTGGTATTGCGAGTTTATTTCTCGAGGGGCTTGAAAAATTAATTGCTTTTTCTACGGTTGCGATTCTCCTTGTTGTCTTCATTATTGTTATAGAACAGTTGAAGCAGAACCACTTCAATAAAGTATAATAAATAACGAATCTATCCTCTGGTATGAAATTTTTTATCAAGACATTTGGATGCCAGCAAAACGTTGCAGATTCTGAGCGGATAGCGTCTGCATTTAAAGCTCGAGGTATTAATCCTACTTCTTCGTATGAGCGTGCAAATTATGTAATCGTAAATACCTGTATGGTACGGCAGTCAGCCGAACACCGGGTCTACGGTCTTGTCCATAATTTAGGAAAAATTAAACAACAAAAACAGAAAAAGAATGAGTTTTTTAAGATTGTCGTAACCGGTTGTATGGTGGGAATTGCCTTCAGAGATAAGTCCGGAGAATTTTTGAAAACTATCAGAAAACGGATGCCTGATGTAGATGAGTTCATGCCTATTGAGGAAGTAGGTTTTGATCTTGAATCAATCCGGGTCAACCAAAAACACGCATTGGTCCCAATATCAAACGGCTGTAATAATTTTTGTACATTTTGCATCGTTCCTTTTACGAGAGGAAGAGAGGTCAGCCGCCCATTTGAAGATATCGTAAACGAATGCCTTAATTTAAAGAACAAAGGATACACTGAAGTCACTCTGCTTGGCCAAAATGTTAATTCTTATGGCGCTGATCTCTTGATCGGAGAAAATAATATTCAAAAAACTAGAGACTTAAAAAAAACATATTTTCAAAAAAAAGATCTGGCGCATCCTCGAGTAAAGATAGAGTTTAAGCTGAACGGAGAAAAGATAGAACCTGTATATGTAAAACATCTTGGCCGCTACAGAATCCCGACGTTGTTTCCTTATCTCCTGGAAGCTGTTGCGAAACTTGGGTTTGAAAAAATACATTTTTATTCTTCAAATCCTTGGGATTTTTCAGACGAACTCATTGAAGTTATATCGAGAAATAAAAATATCACTCGTACCATTCACCTTCCCATTCAATCGGGTGATAATAAAGTGTTAAAGAGAATGAACCGATGGTATACAAAGCAACAATATATCAATCTCATAAATAAAATGAAGAAGAAGATTCCTGAGATTGCATTTACTACGGACATTATCGTTGGCTTTTGTGGAGAAACTGAAAAAGAATTTAAAAGCACCGTTGAAGTTGCAAAAGAAGTCGGCTATAAGAAAGCTTATCTTTCGATTTATTCCCAAAGGCCTTTAACCGCAGCAACAAAAGTGATGAACGACGACGTCCCTCACGCTGTTAAAAAACAACGGTGGCAATACCTTGAAGATTTGATAAATAAACCCTACTTAGAACAGCTTCGGCAATCAAATTGATCTTTTCAAACTGTGATACAATTTTCCTATGAAACTTCTAGTGACCGGAGGAGCAGGATTTATAGGCTCAAACTTCATTTTATATTGGTTTCAGAAACACCCTGAAGATCAAATAGTCAATCTGGATAAACTTACTTACGCAGGAAATCTTGAGAATCTGTCTTCCATCAAGGACAATCCAAAATATTCTTTTGCACATGGAGACATTTGCGATCCTGCATTAGTCGACAAGGCGATGAAGGATGTAGACACTGTCGTTCATTTTGCAGCAGACTCGCATGTTGACAGGTCTATCCTTGATCCGGATCCGTTTATTAAAACAAATATTGAAGGAACATATATCCTTTTAAAAGCCGCTTTGAAAAATAAGGTTAAAAAATTCCATCACGTTTCAACCGATGAGGTTTTTGGGAGTCTTTCTCTTGACTCAAAAGACAAGTTTAATGAAAAAACCCCGTATGATCCCCGGAGCCCATATTCTGCCTCCAAAGCTTCTTCCGATCATCTGGTCCGAGCATTTCACGAAACATACGAACTTCCAATTACCATATCCAACTGTTCAAATAATTTTGGACCATATCAGTTCCCGGAAAAACTGATTCCTCTTGCGATAACCAATCTTATGGAGGGGAAAAAGGTTCCCATCTATGGAGACGGCTTGTACATACGGGATTGGCTTTATGTTGAAGATCACTGTGAAGCAATTAATCTTGTACTTCAAAAAGGCAAAAATGGAGAGACCTATCTAGTCGGAGGACTGACTCAAGATATTCCAAATATTGATATAGTTAAAAAAATCTTGCAGGTCATGGGACATGATGAAAGTTCTACCGAACAGGTAAAAGACAGACCTGGCCATGATCGAAGATATAGTATCGACTGGAGTAAAATCAAAAATGAATTAGGATGGGAACCAAAACATAGTTTTGATCAGGCCTTAAAAGAAACGGTCGATTGGTATAAGACAAACAAAAACTGGTGGAAACACGTGAAATCCGGCGAATATCGAGAATATTATAAGAAGCAATACGATAATGCTTAAGGTTGCGATAAGTGGATCAACCGGCTTGGTTGGCTCTCGCATTCAGGAACTCCTCTATCATGATGTAGTCTTCATCCCCCTACTCCGATCAAAAGTAGATATTGCCGATAAGGAAAGCGTCTCCGAATTTGTCGGGCAAAATGATTTCGACATCATGCTCCACCTTGCCGGATACACGGCGGTTGACCAAGCAGAAAAAGAACGGGAAGAATGTAAAAAAATAAATGTTGATGGAACTAGGAACCTATTTGATGAGGTAACGAAAAAAAAGAAGAAATTTATCTATATCTCGACAGACTTTGTATTTGATGGAAAAAATTCTCCTTATGATGAGAGTTCTCAACCCAACCCCATTGGTTGGTATGCGAAAACAAAATATGAGGGAGAGAAAATTATTGGAAACAAAGGAATGATTGTAAGAATTGCATATCCTTATAGAGCTTCTTACGGACCTAAAAAAGATTTGATTAAAGGAATCAGGTCCTATCTCGAAGAAGGAAAAAAAATTGCAATGCTAACAGACACCATAATAACGCCAACATTCATTGACGACATCGCATTTTCTTTAAAGCATCTTCTTGTTCATTTTTCGAATGAAGTTTATCATGTTGTGGGGTCTGGAAGTTACTCCCCTTATGATATTGCTCAGAAAATCGCTGAAGCTTTCAAACTCGATAAATCACTCATTGGAAAAACAACATATGACGAATTCTATAAAAATAGCAAAATCCGCCCCCGCGATCTGACGATAAAGAGCAAGAAAAACAACTCCTGGAAGATGAAATCGATTGATGAAGGACTAGAAGAAATTAAGCGGCAGGTGAAACTGAAACTCCCTCAAACTTAAGATTTGGGATGCTTCGTGGTTTGCGATTTTGGTCAACTATAACAGGGATCACTTCCAAACTTCCATCTGCAACAAGTCTCGATATGTCTCCTCTTCTGCACATTTTTGCAAATCTGTCACGAAGAGTATTTATCGTGCGAATCATCCCTGCGTGAGTAACTCCTCGATCCTCTAGCCATATTCCAAAATGCTCTTCTTCCATATCGTACCAATTTTCAGGAAGATTGCTCCAGTCGATATTAATGACTGACTCCCAATCATGCTCGTCTACCTCTTTAGCATCTCTTCCCTTCACTATTCCCAGTAAATAGACTGGAACCGGAGCAGAGAGAAATTCATCGTCATGATATACTCCAGTGAAATCTTTTATTGTCTTTCTTTCGGCACGATTACCACGAATTATCTCAAACTGTGCAAAATCTGTATCTCCTAAAAAATTATCTCCTGGCGCAATGGGAAGTTCTTTGGTCACTTTATATGGCCCAAATCCTCCCTCGAGAATCACCACGCACTGTTCTTCGTGTGAGTCGTAGGAATAACCCTTTTCGCTTGATCTGTTTTGGAGAAAACCATTAAACGCATTTGCTATGATAAGTACGGTCCTCTGTTGGATCTCGTCGTCAGAAAGCTTATCTTCACTGTCGCCTCCAAAAACCCTAACGACTTTATCCCTCACTTCTTCGTATACCTCACTTTTTAAGATGAGATCTAATCTTTGAGCAAACTCATATGAACTTGTCGCATACTCAGACTCCCAATCAATATGAACTATTAAGTTTTGGAAAAACTTTAGATGTTCATCTGCTATGTCCTCTGTTGAAATGACAGCCTCCATCTTTACTAACTCATTACGTACCTCTGGGGTAAAACCCCTTCTTGTCTTTGCAAAATTCATTGCCTCTTCTCTTTCAAGTCCCATAAAACCATATCCGTGATGAGGATCAGAGCTGAATTGAATAGGCAAGATCCCTTTTGCTTCAAAGCTTGTCGCAAACCCTTTCTTCCGCTGAACATCCTTAAGTAATCCTCCATCATCATACAACCCCGCTTTTCCTCTTTTTTGCTCGATTCTAGCTCTTGCAGCACACCCTATATGACTATCCAGCACCTGACACGATTGTCCCTCTTCCTTCTCTTCGACCTCTTTTAATAAAAGACCAATATTTGAGCCCTCATCTATAACCAGTTCCCCATCAGCTCCTATATCAAAATGGCTTAAGTCTCCTCCCTTCGTGCGGAGAAATCCACCATAACCGCCGGGAATTCCAAAAATAACAGCTGCTCCTAGTCTTCCGTCATAACACACTACTCCATACGTGTGATATGGTAACCAGTGCTCGAAGACCTCGACTGCAGATTTTACTTTTGAGGAACTTATCTCCTCTGCCCTGAGAAGTCGCTCGGTCAAAAAAACATTTGAGAATTCTCTTAAAAACGCTTGTCTTTTTCCAAGCTCTTTTTCGTCATAATCCCCCAGTTCAAGGTTTCTAGAAAGAAAATCAGCCCTGCCATCGAGAAATTGATATAATTGTCTTTGAAGTGTTTTGTCAGGAAGGGCTAATGCTTCCATCCTTGGAAAACGTGCATCTCCTCCATTACCCTCTAGTATGGCCATATTTGAACTCCTATTTTAATTGAAATTGGGCGTTTTTTCAAGTAATATAGATCTTTATGACAATCACCTTCATCGGACACGGCTACGTAGGACTTGTGACTGCCTGCGTCTTTGCGGACTTTGGCAACAAGGTCTGGATCATCGGGCACACCGAAGAAAAGCTCAAGAGGCTCAAAAGCGGAGATCCGATCATTTATGAACCTGGTTTAAAAGAACTTCTTGAGAAAAACCTACAGACAAAGCGCATTCACATAACCAAAGACTATGATACTGCAGTTGCCGAATCCGATATTGTCTTTATCGCGGTAGGGACACCGCCTAAAAAATCAGGAGAAGCAGATTTAACCTCGGTATTTGAAGTTGCAGAAAAAATATCAAAGCATTTGAAAGACGGGACAACCGTTGTGTCCTGCAAAAGCACCGTTCCGGTCGGAACCAACAAGAAAGTCGAGGCCATCCTTCAGAAAAACAAAAAAAGCAAGGCTGAAATCTTAACCGCCTCCTGCCCTGAATTTCTACGGGAAGGCACGGCTATCTATGACACGCTCAATCCGGACCGAGTTGTCGTGGGTTCAGACTCAAAAAAAGCCATTGATATACTTCTTGAGCTTCATAAACCGATCAATGGTAAAAGAGTAATAACTAATCTAGCCTCGGCAGAGCTCATCAAATATGCTTCAAATGCTATGCTTGCGACTAAAATATCGTTTGCCAATTTTGTTTCTTTTTATTGCGAGGAGACAGGGGCTGATGTGGAAAAAGTCCTTGATGCGGTTGGGCTCGATAATAGAATCGGCCGCGTCTTTCTGTACCCTGGTGTAGGCTACGGTGGGTCTTGTCTTCCAAAAGATGTGAAAGCACTCATCGACTCCGGAAAGACCTTGGGAGTCGACACTTCGCTTCTTCAGGAAGTAGAGGATATCAATGAGACTGCGCGAAAAAATTTCTTACAAAAACTTTTTGAAAATTTTAAAGGCAAAAAAATTGCGGTGTGGGGTCTCTCATTCAAACCAAATACGGATGACATCCGATTTGCTCCTTCCTTATACATTCTTCAAGCTTTTTTAGATAAGAATCTTCAGGTTTCAGTATATGATCCTGTTGCAATAGAAAATGTTAAGAAGCTTTTTAAAAATCAGCTTACGTATGCAAAGGATCCTTACGAAGTTCTCAAAGAGGCTGATGCGTTGTGTATATTAACCGAGTGGAATGAGTTTAAACAAATCGATCTTAAAAAGGTCAAAGGTCTTTTAAAAAACCCCTTGGTTTTTGACGGCAGAAATATGTACGATCCCAAAAAAATGGCAAAGCTCGGATTTTCCTACTTCGGAATTGGAAGAAATTTATGAAGATTCTAGTCACTGGAGGAGCGGGCTTCATAGGCTCGCACTTATGCGAGAAGCTTCTCTCTGATAAACATGACGTTCTTTGCGTTGACAACTTCCTTACCGGTTCTCAACAAAATATACAACATCTTGTTAAAAAAAAGAATTTTAAAATCCTCAGGCACGATGTCATTCAACCTCTTCCGAAAAACGTAGAGAAGATGGATGTAGTTTTTCACCTTGCCTCCCCTGCATCTCCCAATCATCACAGTAAAATCAGTTACCACACACTGCCCTTGGAAACAATGCTGGTAAACACCGTGGGAACACTCGAATTGCTGAAAAAAGCCGAAAAGGATAAATCGGTTTTTCTTTTTACCTCAAGTTCTGAGGTCTATGGGGATCCCCTAGAACATCCTCAAAATGAGAACTACCGTGGAAATGTCTCGTCCACTGGACCTCGCTCTGTTTACGACGAGGCGAAACGATTTGGAGAGACGATTGCTAGTCATTTTTTCAGGAAAAAAAATGTAGATGTCAGAATCGCCCGGATATTTAATACTTACGGTCCGCGGATGTTAAAGGAAGACATGCGTATGATTGTTTCTTTTATAACGCAGGCTCTTTTAGATAAGCCTATTACGATTTTCGGAGACGGAACCCAGACTCGGGCTTTATGCTATGTAGACGATACGGTAGAAGGGTTAGTCAGATTCATGAATGCAAAAAAAATAAAAGGTGAGGTCGTTAACATAGGATCTCCCGAAGAACGTACAGTTCTGGAATATGCTCACCTCGTAAAAAAGCTCACTAAATCCAAAAGTTCTATCGTTTATTCGGAAGATCTTCCGGAAGATGATCCAAAAAAACGATGTCCTGATATAACCAAGGCAAGCAAGCTTCTCTCATGGAAACCAAAAAAATCCCTTGAATCAGGGCTCTTGGAAATGATTGAGTATGTAAAAAAGTTAACGCATTAAAATGAAAAGAGTTGCCATCATTCTTCCTACCTACAATGAGTCAAAAAACATAGAAAAGTTGATCGGGGAAATCTTTAACCAACAGAAAAAATTAAAAAACTGGCAGCTCCATGTTTTAGTCGTCGATAGTAACTCCCCCGATGGAACAAGTAACCTTGTAAAAAAAACTCAGTCCAGATACGACAACCTTCATCTTTTAAAAACAGAGAAGGAGGGCCTTGGAAAAGCCTATATCGCAGGATTTACTTATGTGGTCAATCATTTGTCACCAACTGTCATTTTTGAAATGGATGCGGATTTTTCACATTCTCCTTCCGACATACCTTTTTTTTTAAAAGAAATTGAAAAAGGGTCGGATTTTGTAATAGGAGCCCGATATATAAAGGGAGGATCGATCCCCAAAGATTGGGCGCTTCATAGAAAAATGTTTTCAATTTTTGGAAATCTCATCGTCCGCTTTGGCTTAATGAAACTTTCAGTAACTGATTGGACATCTGGTTTCCGCGCTATAAAAACTTGGATCGTGAAGGATATCGCTCCTCAACTTTCAGAATATTCGGGATATGTCTTTCAAGTTGCTCTTTTGGATAAAGCTATAAAAAAAGGTGCGAAGGTCGCCGAGATCCCAATTCATTTTCTTGACCGAAAACATGGAGTCTCAAAGATCAATTCATTTCAATATATTATTCAAACGCTTTTCTATGTATTAACGAAGTCGTCCTTTATCAAATATGTCGTTGTCGGACTTACCGGAGCTGTCCTTGACTTTGGTATTTCATATTTCCTAATTGAAAAACTCCATTGGTATCTATGGATCGCAACTCTTCTTTCTGCAGAATGCGCAATTATTTCAAATTTTCTTTTCAATAATTTCTGGAGTTTTTCTCATAAAAAAATTGACTCCAAATTTTCTCTTTATGTTAATAAGTTCTTAAAATTTAATACAATATCTGCCGGCGCGTTGGGCATACAGGCAGGGGGTATCGAACTTGCAGGATTTCTATTTGGAAGGAAATACTGGTATATCTATAAGGTCCTTATTATTGCCTTCGTTATTATTCCCTACTCTTATATCCTCTATAATAAAGTGGTTTGGAAAGAGAAGAAGTGATAGAAATTACTGAGTAGTTTCCGCGTACTCTGAAGAAATCCAGCCTTCTTTTCCCTCTTCATATTCGATCTTGTACCAGCTGTTTTGCTCTTCAATTACGCTATATCTATCACCCGGTTTAACCTGCGCAGCTTCTGTTGCAATAATGTTTGGTTCTTCTCTTACTCTTAAAAAACCCGTAGGGGTGTCTTTAATGAGAATCTCTTTCAGAGATTTTTGTGAAGCGCTTTCTGTTGAGGTTTTGTCCTCTTTTAGTTTGCCCGAATCACTGGCGCGCTTTTGTGATTGATCAATCGCAAGTTTTATTTGAGCATTCACTCTGTATCCGGCGTCAATGTTTATTTTTTGCGTACGTCGAAAAAAACCGGGCATGAAAATTGAAAGTTCGTGAGTTCCTTGGATCACATCTGCCAGTAAAACCGGCGCCACTCCTTTTTCATCATTATCAAGATAGACGATTGCTCCAAGTGGATCGGTTTCTATATAAATTTCACCGTAATTTTTATTCTTTGGTGCTGTCTCCATCTTGACTACAGTAAAGACTTCTCCTGCAGAGGTCACATCTGAACTTCCGAGCTCGCGGTTCACGTAGGTCAATGCATTTTTGTAGATCTTTACTCTTCCCTGCCATGATGCGGTTTGTGTTGCTTCCCCTTGCGGAATCAGTTTTATCATGTACTCCCCTATTTTTACCCTGTCTTCAAACGGAGTAGTTTTACCTACCGCAACATTGTCGAGGAAAACCGTAGAAGATGGTGAAGAAAGGACCTTTAGACTTCCGAATTCATTTTGCTTATCAAGGAAGAAGAATTTTGTAGCAATAAATAATCCAAATAGTGTCACCAAAACGGTTAACAAAATCAATTTTCCTTTAAAGTTTTTGTTGCGCATAAGTGTATATATTATACCCCTTCGGAACTTGATAAAATAACATTATGAAAAGAGGTGTCGCGACATTTACGCTCGACTATGGTAAGTGTCCTCCGTGGCTTTTTCAAAGAATGGTTAAGCTCGCACGTATCATAACGGTTGCGGTGGTTGAGCGCTTTGGACCTGATGAATTTCTAGAGAGGATGTCTGACCCTGTTTGGTTTCAATCCTTTGGCTCACTCCTTGCTTTTGACTGGAATGCGTCAGGTCTTACCACGACCACTATGGGCGCGCTAAAAGAGGCGCTTTTTGGACTAGAAACAGACCTCGGTATCTTTGTAGCGGGTGGGAAGGGAAAAACTTCTAAAAAAACACCTGATCAGATTCTTGCCTGGGGTCGACGTATCAATCTTCCAGAGCAAAAATCCAGACGCTACGCGTATCTTTCTAAGCTCACCGCAAAAGTAGATTCGGCACTTATCCAAGACGGATTCCAACTTTATCATCATAATTTTCTTTTTACAAAACAGGGAGGCTGGGCAGTAATTCAACAGGGAATGAATACAGAAGTCGGACGTGCACGAAGATATCACTGGTACTCAAAGCACTTGAAGGATCTTACAATTGAACCTCACAGCGCAATTCAATCAGAAGTAACAATTCCAAAAGTGCTAAATCTTTCTGCAAAAAAAAGTCTTCCCAACCGCGAAGGTACAGTTGAGCTCGTAAAACACAAAAAAAGTCTCTTTTACGAAATCAGAAGAATCAAAAAACACGGAGATCAATTAACGCTGCTTGACCTTTCCAATGAAGATTTTTCCGATCATCCGGTAAATCATCAACGATTTGATCAAAGCAGTTTGAATAGGCTCAAGGATTCTGGTGTTCCGGAAATGTTTACCAAGCAATTGGAAGATAGCGTGAGAAATCTAGTAGAAAAATCAGTAGACAATTTTGAGGAAGTTCTTATGACACCAAAGGTGGGTCCAAAAACAATACGTGCGCTTACACTTATCTCGGAGGTGGTGTTTGGATCCAAGCCTTCATACGACGATCCAATCCGCTACACATACGCGTTTGGAGGAAAAGATGGTGTCCCCTATCCGATTAATAAAAAAACGTATGACGAAACTATTGAGATAATCGAGAAAGCGCTTAAAAAATCTTCTCTGGGTCACGACGAGAAAGAAAAACTCCTCCGTAGAAACGAAAAACTCTTTACTAAATCCTCTTAATTATTTTCTGCGATATATCCTCTAAAGCCTGGGATTCCCGGCCTGGTAAGTAATTCCGTGAGAGTAATTTTTTGTGATGCAGTGTCAACTGCGTCATACTCAATTTTTGCAGCTTCTCGCTCTTCCATCTCCTTCA
Source organism: Candidatus Roizmanbacteria bacterium RIFCSPLOWO2_02_FULL_40_13 (assembly GCA_001789965.1). Lineage (GTDB taxonomy): Bacteria > Patescibacteriota > Microgenomatia > UBA1406 > GWC2-37-13 > 2-01-FULL-40-42. The sequence continues at coordinate 6,887 of MGBA01000021.1, read as the reverse complement.
GTTGAAGATCGAACGAGTAAAAAGACATCCCCCCCGACAGATAGACTATACCATGCTATGTTTCTCGCGACTCCCCCATTTGGATATTCCTGCTCCCATTCATCACAAAGTCTTTTTACTTCATCCAGTGCATCTGCTACCGGTGTTAAACGACTAAATGCAAGTGGAGCTAATACTCCGTTATCGGTTTCACCAGCAGGCATTACATATACGGCTAAATCAAACGGATATATTATGCAGCCAATACTAAACACTGTGGGAGTACGTGCAAGATTAAGATAAGCACTACCTGTAATATTTTCGCCACCAGGAAGAGAAATCACATCTATATTGGCTATGTGTAAAGGCGAAGCCTCTTCCTCTCTAGACAATCTTTCATGAGCTGACATAAAGCATAAAGTATATCAAGAGGGCTCTCTTTATTCAATGCGGTGGGTGCTAAAATTACAGGTGTATAATTAAAACTATGGCCAAACACAGTGTAAAACTTGTAGCGAAAAAGGGAGTCGCAAGGGAAACGGTCACATTCCACTTTGAAAAACCGGTTGGTTACACCTATGAACCCGGTCAGTTTATTGAATTGACACTGGCTCAACTCGAAGGAGATGAAAAGGAAACTAAACATTTCTTTACATTATCCAGCGCTCCTTATGAATCTTTTCTCGGAGTAACTACCCGCATCAGACCGACCCAATTAAAACAAGCTTTAAATATGTCCAAAATTGGTCAGGAAGTGATCGTAACCGACGCAATGGGATCTTTTCTTCTTGACGAAACAAGTACTCCTTGTGTTTTTATAGCAGGTGGGATTGGAGTCACGCCCTTCAGGAGTATGATACTTCAGCAAACTCATGACGAATCCCAAAAAGAGCTTGTGCTTTTTTACTCAAACCGTACGAGGGAAGACACTGCGTATTATGATGAGTTCGAGCAGGCGAAAAAAGACAACCTCCATTTTAAATTTATTCCCATTATGACGAAGCTAGACCACTGGACCGGGGAAAAAAAACATATTTCATCGGAAATGCTTGAAAAATACTTACCCGATTTGAATACTCCGGTCTTCTACTCAGCGGGCCCTCCTGCAATGGTAAAAAGTATAAAAGAACTATTACTTTCGCTCTCTATTCCTCAAGAACATGTAAAAACAGAGGAGTTCGACGGATATTAAGAAGAGGTTATAACCATTGAACGTAGTCGCACCCTTCTGCAGATCGTGTTTCTTTATTCCAGACATTTGTAGAACATTTTTTCATTTTTTTTCCTGCTGCTGAAGTGTACATGACGAGTTTTGAACCGCATTTTGGACAATCTTCTTCGAGCTCTTCAGTCGTTCCCTTCATCCACTCTATATAATCACAACCTGAGGAAGTACGGGTCTCTTTATCCCAGACGTTTGTAGAACAACGTTTCAGTCTTCGTCCTGTGCGAGTAGTCGCCATTACCAGCGGATTTCCACATTTGGGGCACTTTTCATCAAGCGTAGTATTTTCTTCCATAGCGATCATTGTATCAGATTGTTCTTCGGATTTGGTGCTTCCTTTCATCATATGATATTCACAATACAACCGTCAAGATGAAAAATCAATTGTCTATACGCAACATGTTTTTTTTTGTAAAATATACTCGTGAGAAAATTTGCCATTACGCTTTTAGTCTTGATTTTCATTCTTATGCTGCCCATAACCTCTTTTGGAAAAAAGAGAAAGGAGCATTCTCCTACTCCTGTTCCACCCTCTCCTACTCAAATTGTTCCCACAAATACTCCGTACCCAACCGAGACTCCGTATCCGACAGAAGCACCCTTGCCATCAGAAAGTCAGATTAAACCCCGGACTTCACTATTACCCACAAAGAAAGAACCGCCTAAACAAACATCTCCTGTTACTTCAGAAGAAATTTTCGTAGGGACAAGCATTCTTGCACTTGTATACATAGTACATCGATTGTTGCAGAAAAAATAAGAGCGTCTTAAGGAAGGATCATTTAATCTTTCAATACGTATCGTGGAATTTGTTCACGGTCTTACTTCTCAGTTCTTCTTTATTTTTACCCCGCACCAACCTAGACAAACTGGAATCTTTATTCTTGCCATGATCGAAATGTTTCTATGGTCTTACGGAATTTACCGTTGGTTTTTTTAAGAAGCAAAAGATGCAAATCCAAAAAGCGTGAGTGTTTGTTGCAAGGTTTCCCCTCCCATTTCTTTTCTTATATAATCTAGCGCGTTTGGTATGTCCATATCGTTCTCCAAGAAATTTTCAATTTTTCGGATGTCTCCTTCTTTTTTCTGGGTAGTTTTTTTTTGCAAAACGCCCATTGTCTTCTCGGCCTCATCTAGCTCATTCATAGCGAATCCCCATTCTTTTCTATAATGATGTGATAAAAGGACCCAGCGGATAGTATTTGGAGAGTATTTTTTTAACAAATCCGAGATGAAAACCATGTTTCCTAAAGATTTTGACATTTTTTCTCCTTTATATTCAAGCATCGCAGCATGAACCCAGTATCGGACAAAGGGAGATTTGCCGGTATAACTCTCTGTCTGCGCGATCTCACTTTCATGGTGAGGAAAAATAAGATCGTATCCCCCACCATGAATATCTATTTGCGAACCCAGATATTTATAACTCATCGCCGAACATTCGATATGCCATCCCGGTCTTCCAGCTCCCCATGGACTTTCCCACTGAGGCTCTCCTTTTTTTGAATGCTGCCATAATATAAAATCAAGCGGGTCTTTTTTGCACGGGTCATCCGGATTTCCTCCTCTTTCCTGTGCAAGCTTCAACATCTCTGCTTTCCCTAGTCCAGATAGCTCTCCGTATCGTGAAAATTTACTTATTTGAAAATAAACGTTTTTATCCTTTATGTACGTAAATCCCTTCTGTTCCAATCCCCTTATCATCGTAATAATCGTGTCCATGGTCTCGGTTGCCTTTACATAGTGTGTCGGCATAATCATATTCAAAGATTTGTAGTCGTCAAGGAATTCTTTAGTCCAATAATTGCCCAGTTCTTTCCAATCTCTCTTCTCCTCGTTTGCTCGTTTTAAAATATCGTCATCAATGTCCGTGACATTCTGTACGTAATTTACATCATACCCTTTATGAATCAAGTATCGATAAAAAACATCAAAAAAAATGTATAAAAATGCGTGTCCGAGGTGAGTTGTGTCATACGGAGTAATTCCACACACGTATAATTGCACTTTTTTTTCTTGAAAAGTTTTAAGTTTTTCTTTCTTTTTTGTGAGCGTGTTGAAAAGCAGCATAAGCTATCAGTATACTCCATTTGCTATAATAAGGAAATGAAAATGCTTCTTGTTTTTGCTCATCCAGACGATGAAACTTTCTATTGCTCGGGAACGATTATTAGGCTTGTTCGTCTGGGAGCAAAAGCACAATTGATTATGGCAACAAAGGGAGAAGCCGGATCACTGGGCAACCCACCTCTTGCGACAAAACAAGCCTTAGGAAAAATACGGGAACGAGAACTTAAAAAAGCTGCAAAGATAGCAGGCATTTCAAAGATTTATTTTCTCGGGTTCAAAGACGGAACCTTGCAAAAAGTTCCACTAAATAAACTTTCCTCTAAAATTCTTTCGATTATTACAAAAGAAAAGCCGGATCTCGTTTTTACGTTTGAAAAAAACGGGATCACGCTTCATCCGGATCATATTGCAATATCAAAAGCTACTACCGAAAGTTTTAAGAGATATATGAAAACAACCAAGCGTCATGTGCGCCTTTATCACGCTTGCTTACCACAAAGTCACTGGGCTAAATATCTAGCCGCAGGCTATAAATATGATTTTTTCGGAAAGATGACAGGAACTCCGGACCATGAAATCACAACCTTTGTCAATATTACGGATGTTTATGCGAGGAAGGTAAAAGCGGTCAATTGCCACGAAACGCAAAAAGAAGATTGCCGAAATCACCTGAAAAATCAAAACCTAATCCTCGGCCCAAAATACGAGCATTTCAAACTCATAGCAGAAAGTAATATAATATAACCATGGCAGAATCAGGAGGAGGAGGAAGTGGACCATTTGGTGGAGAAATCCACTCACATGATCTTCAACCTCGAAGAGCAAACTTGGCAAGAACCAGAGTACGGGCAAAGGATGCCTCGCCACCTAAAAATTCTCCTCGGCGAGAAGGAACGGTTATTCATGTAGATTCCATTCGCGTTCATCCGAACCCAGGACTACAACGCCTCGTTGAAGCCTTTAGAGATGGAAGAGTTCCTTATCTTCCTGCCGGAGCTCTTATTCAGGCGCACGTTGGTTGGTACCGACTACTCCAAGACGTTGGCCTGATTTTACCTGACGATAAAGAATTCAAAAGAAGAGATAAGACAAAGGTTGCAAAACGCAGGATTCTTAACGAAGATGGAGACGAACATGAACTTTATCAGGCGAGTCTTCCGGCTGATCCAATTGACGTAGAAGAATTTGATACACATAAATTAAGAGAGTTTGAAAATCTCTTTAGAAGTAGAGTGTACGTGGGTGAAATCCGTGAGAGAGAAAAGAGAGAGATTTCAAGAGTCGGAGAATATACAAAACTCGTTCCTGATAGGTTAGACTTGGAAAGAGGTTTTATCCCAATACTAACAAATCCCGGGTTCTTTATGAGAGGACGGTTTCCACAACCTGTTCCCACATCAGCAAATCCAACTCTTTTTTAAGAGTTGTTATTTTTTGCCGCTTGTTGCTTTCCAAACTCCATATTGCACGCAGTTTATTACAAACCCCAGAACGAATGCCGTCACAGATGCTTTCCGGAATCCCATACCAATGTATTCTGCTACTGGAGTTCGGACTAATGCATAAAGAGTTGCTGTATTTGCTAGCCAATAGATCAGCATCCAGACTCCTTCAGAGAATTTTTTATCTACACCCCATTTTCCAACCAGAGAAATGACCAATGCGACCAAGATTGCAGATACGATAACCGCCTGCAATGGATTGGCGTGAGCGGTTCCAAAAATTACATAATAGCTAAAAAACATTGAGGCTAAATAAAAAACTATGGCGTTTGCTAGTGAAAACCACAAAAGATTTTTTTTAAAATTCATTTTTTCATCTCACCACCTTTCATATTATTATCCACAGTTTCACAAAAGAAGATCATAAAGTCAATAAGAAATTTAAAAACAGAGTGCGTTTTATGCTATCATATTAACCAATGATAAAAGCAAAACTGCAAGAATCCATTATGACCGTCCTGAAAAAACTTGGCGCCAATGTAGAAAATGTTGAAATTTCCTATCCAACTCATAGCGCACAAGGAGATTTCTCTACAAATGTTGCGTTTAAATATGCCAGGCAGCTGAATAAAAATCCTTTGGAATTTGCTAATGAGATCACAAAGCTCATCCTGAAAGAATCTATAAATTTCTTGGAAAAAGTTCAGATTGAAAAACCAGGATTTATTAACTTTTGGATTTTAGACTCATATTATCTCTCTCATTTGCAATCCATTGAAAAGGAACAAATAAAGATTCTTCCTCTATCTCTTGGGAAACAAAAAAAGATTATGATAGAATTTGCTCATCCAAATACTCATAAGCTTTTTCACATTGGTCATTTAAGAAACATCTCTTCCGGCGAATCACTAAGTAGAATTTTAACTGTGGTCGGAAATAAAGTTATAAGGAGTAACTATCAGGGTGATGTCGGTCTTCATATTGCAAAATGCCTTTGGCAACTCGGAAAGATAGTGAAAACAAAAGGTCCTGACTTGTTTAAGAAAAAGACGTTGCAGGAAAAGATTGCTTTGCTCGGCCAAGCCTACTCTTCCGGAAGTAAAGCTTTTGAAGAAGACGCAAAGGCGAAAAAAGAGATAGTTGAAGTAAATAAAATGATCTATGAACAACACGGAGACATTATTTCACTCTGGAAAGAAACGCGTCAATGGAGTCTGGACTATTTTGATTCCATTTATGCTCGAGTTTATACTAAGTTTGATCGACTTTACTTTGAAAGCGAATTTGCCGAACGTGGAAAAAAGATAATACAAGAAGCGCTGAAAAAAAAGATTTTGGTAAAAAGTAAAGAAGCTGTAATTTTTGATGGAAAAAAGTATGGCTTGGATACCCGAGTTTTTTTAAATGCATTAGGGATCCCTACATATGAAGGAAAGGAATTAGCTTTAGCGGAAAAGGAATTTTCTGATTTTGGCCTTCTTGACAAGTGTATGCATGTAGTTGGTCCCGAGCAAAACAGCTTCTTCAAGGTGACATTTAAAGTCGAGGAGCTCTTGGACCCGAAAAAATATAAAGATAAGCAAAAACATCTTATCGGAGGATGGGTGCGCTTAAAACACGGCAAAATGTCTTCTAGATCTGGTGTGGTTGTGGAAGGACAATGGCTTATCGATGAGGCGAAAAAGAAAATCCAGGAAAAATTTAACTGTCCGGATGAAACGGCTGAAGTACTTGCGGTTGCTTCAGTAAAATACTCTTTTCTTAAGAAAGGAATCAGTTCTGAAATTGTTTTTGATTTTGATGAATCGATTTCGCTGGACGGCAATTCCGCTCCTTACCTTATCTATACATATGTTCGAACTAAATCCGTATTAAGTAAAGTTAAAAATATCGAACAATTTAAGATAACAAATATAAATCCCGAGGAAAAAGCGCTACTCCAATCTTTACATAAATTTCCAGAGGTCGTTTATGAATCTGCAAAAAATTTCTCTCCTAGTATCATTGCGAATTACTTATACGATCTTGCGCAAAGTTATAATCTTTTTTATCAAAAGCATCCAATTTTGAGAGCGAGCGACGATCTTACTCCCTTCCGACTTGTGTTAACAAAGAACGTCGGTGAAGTGTTAAGAAGAGGATTAGATCTTCTTGGAATAAAGACAGTTGAG
>MGBA01000020.1 GCA_001789965.1 Candidatus Roizmanbacteria bacterium RIFCSPLOWO2_02_FULL_40_13 | reverse complement strand
GAGATGTGGAAGGCTGGAAAACAAGTAAGAGATCTGCGTCCCCAAAATCAAAAAGTCGCATAAACATATACGCTTCTTTTATTGACAAGTGACTGTATTTTTTTATACCATTAGGTTATTGTGGCAAAACGAACCAAAAAAGGTTTTTTAGTAAATCCGGTCTTCCTTGTTTTATTTTTTGTCTTACTGTTAGGTCTCGTACTCACTTCGCGCTCTATTTCAGATAGGAAAACATCCTCCTCAAAGGCAAGTGAACGTAATGTGTGTAAAAAGGTTTTGTTCATCGGCGATTCCCTAATGCCTATTACTGCACAGCTTACTGAAATTGCGTTAAAAGAAATGGGATATTGTGTACGAGCTCTAATCCCACAAGGAAGTGGCAGCGGCGCTGCCCTCGGAAGCGCTGTCGGAATCAATTGGCAAAAAACTCTCCCGAGGATGCTGGATGACTTTAAGCCTGATATTTTGGTTGGAGAGTTTGCAGGAAACAATACCATAATCGGAGTGACGCGGGGATCAACCCGTTGGCACCAACTTTCACAACAAGGAATTCTTCAGCTGATCGAGGAAATTGAAAAAAGAAACATTGTCACTTATTGGGTCGTCCCTCCTAAAATACAATGGGCATGTAACCCAAACGATCCTTACCAAAACGGCTTGGATGAATTTCGACTATGGGTGAGAAATCAACTACCTGTTCTTGAACCACAACTTCATATGATTGACTGGAGTAGTTTTATAAGTCCCGGAGATGTGTACACAAATACGCTTACAGTAAATGACCGTACTGTAACTGTACGAACGACCTTTGCTCCAGGTATAGGTCCTGACTGCATCCACTTCACACAAGAAGGATCAAAACTTGTAGGCAAATACACTGCAACAGCAATACAAAATGAGTGGCGCTCCGGTGGAAATAAATCTATCCAATATCGCGATAAAGGGTGTGATAAAAAAGGAAGCAGCTGTTGCGAATATTCTGAAAAGCAGCAAAAAGCAATTCGCAAAGAATATGCGGCGGCATCTATATCTCCCTCCGGGTATTATTACTATTATTGTCGTAATAAATTCCTCTGTCAGATCGATCTCTCATGTGGGGTATTTGATGACCTCTTACACCGTCACCCCTGGGCAAAAGGGAAAAATACTAAGCCTATTCCTGACGCCAAGACTCGTTAGGACTTATGATCTTTAGACATATAGTCAGTGCGTGCAGTATATAATCTTGATGTGCGAAGGCCGAATGATGCTTACAACAAAAAGTACTACGTATATACTCTGCTTTCTTTACGCGATTATGATTTTTATACAGACTTCGTTGCAAACGATTTGTGGACCCGTATTCGGGAACATTCACGCGGTATGGTCTCCTCAACAAAAATGCGCATCCCATTTAAACTTGTGCACTATGAATATTTCACTAACTTAGAAGATGCAAAAGCGCGTACAACGTATCTGAAAAGTAATGTAGGGCGAGCGCAGTTAAAAGAAACATTGCGGTTAACTCTCCGCGACCGCCGTAGTTTCCCGTATCGCTTGAGAGGCTAACTTATCCGGAAGATTTTGGATGGTCTTTCATGATCCCTTTTAATCCGTCCGGTCCAAAAAGACTAGCCGAATCGCTCAACCCGCTCAAATCATCATCAGGAATAGTCACTCTCTCTTCTGCGATTTCTTCGTGTGATGGAGCGCCATCAGAAACACTCCGGGGTCTCGCTCTCTCGTGTTCAAATTTGTCAGGGTTGTCGGATGAAGAATTATATGTTCTGTTGTCAGGTCCCTGATATGGAAGTTTCTTCAATTCATTTTTCCACCATCGCGCAGCTCTCCATGCACCTGCAAGCAAAATTCCAGTGGTTATCTTATGTTTTCTAACAAAGCTCCTCCTGTCTTCTTGCGATCCTTCTTTTCCCATGTGGCCTATTATAACAATCTATAAAGTCTCCCTCAATCTGGATTTTTCAGTATAATAATCTGTGTGATAAAAGCGGTGATTTTTGATATTGACGGAGTTCTGATCGATTCTTTTGAGGCAAACCTTCTGTATTTCCAAGATCTTATGCCACGTGCCGGTTATAACGCACCTACCCGAAAAGAATATATTCCGCTCTTCTCTAAAAGTCTACTTGATGTAATTAAGATCCTTACGAGATCGCAATCTGAAGAAGAGGTTAAACGAATTTGGGATCTGGGGGCAAGTCGGGAGATTCCATATAACGTCGGTCTTGTAACCATGCCTAAACGTTCAGATGTTACGATTAAAAAGCTGAGCGAGAAGTATCTGCTGGGGATAGTAACAAGTCGGATTAGAGGATACGCCTTTGAAGTGCCAAAGCTTGCTGATTTAAGGGATTATTTCAAGGTAAGCGTGACTTACGAAGACACGGCCAAACACAAGCCGGATCCTGAACCCTTGTTACTTGCTGCGGAAAAGCTTGGTGTGAAACCTGATGAAATAGTATATGTCGGAGATGCAGCATCAGATGTGAAAGCGGCGAAAGCTGCAGGAATGAAAATGGTTGCCTTTCCAAAGGAACTCGAGGGCGCTGACGCGTTTACCGACTCCTTTGAAAAACTCCCCGAGCTCATATCCGCTCTTTAGCTTTGACATACTGTTATTCTTTTTTTAAGATGATAGTAGAGGTGATATTTTTTGGAACATAAACATCATAAAAAGCTCAAGCTGATCGTAATTCTGGTTTTTATACTTCTTGCCTTGGGAGAAGTCCTATTATATCGGAGAACATTGGAGTTAAATAAAATGGTCTCTGAAGGACTGATGCAGCTGAAAGAAGCTCAAAAAACACCCCAAACAACCACTCCAACAGGTATAAAACAGTGATCTTTGTTCAACTCATTTAGACAGGGCTTTTTACGCCCTTTGAAGTAGTGGACTGTTACAAAAGCCTATTATAGTATCCTATAGTTGAACCAGCACGAAAACTTGGGAATTTAGACCCATCTGGCAAGAATTGCTCCCATAACCATTAAGGTCACGAGTATATTTCCTTGATTGATGAAATAAAGAGTCCAAGGTTTTGGTTTTACGGCATAGATATATTCATTGGCTCCGGTGGTTGCTACGAATCCCAACCACATCCAAAATCCGCCCTGTATCCCGCTCTGCCATGTAGTCGCATTGGTGTAGCTTATGATATGGGCAAGAACATACGCCATAACCAAACTTCCTAAGAAACTCAGTCCATAGGTTTTACCCATGCTTGCTTTCGCATCTTCCATATGTCCTTTGCTCATCCCGACCAACTCCATCCATTGTTTCCCAAACAATAATTGTGAGTGCCATAAAAAGCCTACAACCATGCTTGAGACTGCTGCTACCAAAACTGCGGTAAGATTTATTGTTGCTTCTGGCATAAAGTATCACCCCCTTCGCCCTCCAGAGCTTTATGCGTAGGAGGGTTTCATTTCGATCTATTGATCATAATTCGTTCCTTTCCTATTTTCAATAGGAAATCGTGAAACGTAGAGCATGGAACTTGGAACGTTGTTTATAAACTGTTGTATTTTTGTCTGTTAGTCGTCATTCTGGTAAGCGCGGCGCATCCAGAATCGATTCTGGGCAAGCCAGAATGACTTTTAAATATGAAACAAGGTTTTGTTTATGTTATGGCAAATAGTAGACCTACTCTCTATACAGGAGTAACTAGTAATTTAGTAAAGAGGGTTTACGAACATAAAAATAATACTAAAAAAGGATTCACTTCTAAATATCGATTACATAAGCTCGTGTATTTTGAAATCTGTGAAACTATAGAGTCAGCTATCATTAGAGAGAAGCAAATTAAAGATATGAACAGAGTTAACAAGCTAAGGATGATAGCATTACTCAATCCTACTTTAAAAGATCTATATAACTTGATTCTGGGCAAGCCAGAATGACGACTATTATGTGTTTCGTAAATGTAGGCTCAACTGCTTTTCTGCTACAATTGCCTCATGCAAATTATCGCCGACCTCCATCTTCATTCCAGATATTCAAGAGCTGTCTCTCAGAAGATGGACCTTTTGGAGATTGGTAGTTGGGCTAAGAAAAAAGGCATACATCTGGCATCAACTTCCGACTGGACTCATCCGATATGGTTCCGCGAGCTTTCTGCACAGCTCAAGGAGACTCAAGCCGGTATTTACTCTGTCGACGGTATCGACGATGTCTCTTTTATTCTCTCTACTGAGATTAGCAGCATCTACTCTCAAGGTGGCGTCACCCGGCGTGTTCACAATCTTTTTTTTGCGCCCAATCTTTCCTCTGTTGAAAAGTTCAATAAAAAAATTCTCTCCATGGGGGCGAAACTTATGTCAGACGGTAGGCCGATCGTCGGGACCTCTTCACGTAATCTGCTTGAGATCGCGCTATCCATAGATGAGAATTTTCTTCTTATACCTGCTCACGCGTGGACACCGTGGTTTTCTTTGTTTGGTTCGATGTCCGGATTTGATTCTATCGAAGAATGTTTTGGGGATTATGCCAAATATATCTATGCCGTAGAAACAGGACTTTCTTCTGATCCGATCATGAACTGGCAGATTAAGGAACTGGATAATCGGTCCATAGTCTCCTTTTCTGATGCACACTCCGGTCCGAAGCTCGGACGCGAGGCAACAGTATTTGTCACAAATAAAGATTCCGAATCCGATAGTCAGAATCTTGAATACACTTACAAGGATATTATGGATGCAATAAAAAGAAGGTCTGACGGCAAGCTAAAAATCGGCTACACGATTGAGTTTTTCCCCGAAGAAGGAAAGTACCATTGGAACGGCCACCGCAACTGCGACATCCGATATTCGCCTGACGAGGTCGACAAAAAAGGAGCAGTTTGTCCTGTCTGTCATAAAAATCTTACCATCGGAGTGGAAAACAGGGTGCGTGATCTGTCACATAAGGTTTTCCATGCACAAGACCTGGTATTTTTGAAAAATTCCTCGGGTACGACATTTGTCTATGACAAAGAAAAAAAACGTGTGCCATTTGTCTCACTGGTTCCTCTGCTTGAAATATTTCTTGAGGTGCATGACCATTCACCGACAAGAGCGCTGCGTGCGTATGACGCGGCAATTGAAAATATCGGATCCGAGTTTGATATTCTTATGAAGAAATCGTATGATGAGATCGAAAAAAAAGACAGTGCAAAACTTGCCGAAGGAATACGGAAAGTACGGGAACGCACCGTGTCCGTAGATCCGGGGTATGACGGCGTTTTCGGAAAAGTTTTACTTTTTTCAAAACATGAAGAAAAAGAAGAGGTTGGAAAACAAGAAAGCCAGCTCGGACTTTTTTAAGAACGCTTTCGTCTTTTTATTTCTTCTTTTTCTTCCCACGCAACTGGGAAAACATTTTTTTCTTCCGTTCTCCTATATCTCCGGCTTACGCATAGATCATCTTGCGCCAACTTTGTATTTCACCGATCTTCTTTGTTTCGGACTGATAGCTTCACATTTTTCCTTATTTAACCGGTTCTTAAAACAGCGCTTTGTTTGGATCAGTGCACTAGCGCTCCTTATCCATTCTCTGGTGTTTGCTCAAGTCGTTGAAGTTGCGTTGTACCGGGAACTTAAAATTCTTGAGGTCTTTTTTATCTTCTTTTTATTTAAGGAGAGAAGGCCGTCAACGTCCCTTGTCCTGACCGCGCTTGGAATCGGAATCTCTTTTGAAGCGGTTCTTTCTGTTTTTCAGTTTATAAATAAGCACTCCCTGCAGGGAGTTTTTTACTTTTTTGGTGAACGAGCGATCAACCTATCTCTTCCGGATATCGCAAAAGCTTCTTTAGACGGAATCGAACTTTTGAGACCCTATGGAACATTTTCTCACCCAAACTCAATGGCAGGATTTTATTTGCTTGTCTACACTTTTGTTCTTACTCTTAAAAAAACCTCCCAATACAAAATTGTAATGAACGCCATTCTCACACTTGCGACTCTGCTTATTTTTCTTTCTTTTTCAAAAGTAGCTATCTCATTGTTTTTAGTGATAAACGGCGTGTATCTTATTAGGAAGGGAGACTTTTCCTGTAAACTTTGTTTTTTTTCACGGGCGTTGGTATTGCTTGTTCTTTCGTTTGTTTTTATCTCTGCGGGTACCGATCCACTTTCTTTTACCAAGCGCATGTTTTTTTTCCAAAGCGCTCTTGATGTTGCAAAAAATCATCTGTTGTTTGGCGTAGGTTTAGGAAATTATCTGGTTTCCCAAAAAGCCGTTTCTTCACTTCTCATTCTTACCCCGCAGCCGGTTCACAATATTTTCGTGTTGCTTTTTTTAGAGCTTGGATTAGTCATGTTTTCTACGCTTGTTTTCTTTAGTTGGAAAAGGGCAAGACAACGCATGGGTTCTTTTCCGTTTCTACTTTGTCTGATCGTGGTAGTTGCCACAGGAATGGTCGATCATTACTGGATTACTCTTCAACAAAATCTTCTTTTGTTACCTGTGATCTTTGGATTACTTGAGAGTCGAAAGCTCGTTTGAGACTTGAAGATTAAGTTCTCTGATCTGGGAAAGCCCTTCTTGTTCACCCTCTGGAAGCGTTTCTAAAAGCACGCTGAGTACTTCGGCGTGTTTCTCATTACTTTTTTTAAGGTGGTCGATAAGCTCGGCGCTTGGTCCAACTCCTTGTTTCTTAGAGTCACGCAAGAGATCGGGAATCTTGAGGAAATATTTTTCAGCCTTAGAAAAGGTGGTGATTGCCAGATTGCTTTTACCTTTTGATGCAAGCTCTTCAGCCATCTTGACCCGTTTGTCGGAAAATAGCAGATAAAGCTCTGCTTTTTTAATATTTTCGCGGGTAAAAAATTCTAAAACCTTGTCTCGTGCTGCCTTAAAAACATAGAGAGGATGATCGGGAAGAATACCGGGATGGGGAAGTTGGTACTCAACTTTATCTTGATTAAGCGATACCTGCTGGGAATAATCAACAAGGTAAAAAACCGGAACTATGAAGAGGAGAAAAATTCCCAATATAATCGGGACACCTATCTTTTTCACCATATTGCTTCAATTATACTTGACCGTAGGCTCTGATACAATGAATTGAAACAACCCCGCACGATTTCGTCCTTTCGTTTGATGCGGGGTTGTTTGGTTTTGGCGTTCCGCCAACTGGCGGATTATTTGACGAGTCTTTTTAAAGACTTTCCAGCTGTAAAACCAGGGGTTTTTGTTGCTGGGATTTGGATTTCTGCTCCGGTTTGAGGATTGCGACCTTTTCGGGTTGCTCTTCGTCGGACCATGAAAGTTCCAAAACCAGTTACTACTACCTTCTCGCCTCTTTTCAATGCTTGAGAGATCTGAGAAAATATTGTGTTTACTGCGTCCTTGGCTGCTTTTGCAGTGAGTCCTGCTTTTTTCGCAACCTGAGCGACTAAATCTGCTTTGGTCATAGTGTTTTTGTTGTTGTCACCTCCCTTCGCCCCTCGAAGCTCAGATTGTATTCTGAGCGAAGTGGGGTTTCAATTTTTAACTGTATCAACGGCCTAAAACTTGCATGGGCTTCGGGAAGGCAAGCCTCCTCAACCCAACGCGAAAAGAATAGTAAGTTTTTCGCGTCTTGTCAATCCATATTTAAAACATCTTTTTGTAACAATCTATATCAAATAGCAAATTTTGTTTGGAGCGTTTGGAGGATTCAACGCGAATATCGTTTTTGAAGGGCGTAGTGACAGATAAAAAAAGATGCAAATTCAAATATGGTCATTGCGATAAATATGGCGGTAAACCCGTGGCTCGCCAAAATATATCCAGCAAGCAGGCTCCCCAACCCGATCGCTAAATTTTGAATCAATATAGAATCTCCCCATTCTGCCAAATGTTTGTTTTTATCTAAGTGTTCTGAAATAAGAGAGGAGAAAGAAGGACTACCAATCCCGGATGCAATTCCTATAAGGATTTCAACAAATATAAGCATTGGTACTGTTTGGAAAAAAATAAGAAAAAGCCAGCCGAAACCTTTAATGAAGTAGTTTAATTTAAGTAGATACTCGTCAAGATGTGATTGGTCCTTCATTCTTATGACGAAGAGACTTACGACAGAACTTGTAAGATACTGTATTGCAAACAATACTCCTACCAGCTGAACTTTAGTGCTGATTTGAATTACCAAAAGCGCAAAGATTGGGATCAAGAGATAGTCTGCCAGTGCATTGACAAACTGGGCCGAGTATAAAACTTTCAACTCTCTGTTCATGATCTAATTAGTATAGATGAAACGGTAGGAGAGTATGAGCAGTTAGATTTTGGTGGTGGATTCGGCGCGGAATTCTCGGATGATGGTTACCTTGATCTGTCCGGGGAAGACATCAAATTTTTCTTCAAGTTCATCCTTTATCTTTTCAGCAAGTATTGTCGCCTCATCATCTGAAATCTCATCGGGTTTAACAATAACGCGAAGTTCGCGGCCTGCTTGAAGCGCGTACGCTTCCTTCACTCCTTTTTTTGATCGCGCTGCTTCTTCTATTGTTTTTATCCTCTTCAGATATTGTTCAAAATCTTCGTGGCGTGCACCGGGTCTTCCGCCTGAGATTGCATCCGAGATATACACGATCACTGCTTCAACCGAAGGAAACGGAATGTCCTCATGATGTGCGGCTACGGCTCCGATAACTGCTTCGGGAAACCGGTGTTTTTTGAGAAGCTCTACTCCGAGGTCGACGTGTGATCCTTCTCCATCTGTCACAACTTTTCCAATGTCATGCAAAAGGCACCCGAGTTTTACGACGTTTACATCAGCTCCAAGTTCATGAGCGAGCGCAATACCGATCTTTGTTTCTTCAAGCGTATGAAGGATAAGGTTCTGTCCGTATGAATATCGGTATTTGAATTTCCCAAGAAGCGCTACAACTTCAGGTGGGAGATTGTATACATCAACCTTGTGAGCAAGTTCTTCTCCTGCTTTAAACATGGTTTTTTCGAGTTCGCTTTTTGTCTTTGCAACGATTTCTTCGATTCTTTCAGGTTGAATTCTGCCGTCACGGATTAGTCTCTCAAGAGATATCTTTGCAATCTCCCGTTTCACTGCGTCAAATGATGAAAGACGGATTACTCCTTCTTCTTCTAAATCAACATCGACGCCGGTCGCGAGTTCGAACGCGCGGATATTTCTTCCGTCTTTTCCAATAATGCGCCCTTTGTAATCGTCGTTCGGAAGACTTACCGTGGAAAGAGTAAATTCGGCAACATAGTCGGTTGCTCCGTGTTTCATGGAGTCAACAAGCATTTCCTTTGCGATCTCTTCTGATTTGGATTTGAGTTCCTCTTCTTTTGCTTTGATGCGTTTTGCAAGATCTTCTGCAAGTTTATGCTCCCATTCTTCTAGAAGCAATTTTTTTGCATCTGCTGGAGAAAGTTTTGCAACTTTGGAAAGCTTGTCTATAAGTTCTTCCTGTTTTTCTTCTAGTTTCTTTTTTTGGGTATCAAGCTGAGTTTGAGATGTAGCCATTTTTTTAAAATTTTATGGAGAAAGTTTCATTACACCATGAAAGGCGCGAGGGTTTATTCTCTACTTTTGAAAGCGTAGTTTTTAAATCCGACTGCGTGCTTTGACATGAAGGTAATAATTAAATCTTTCTTTTAATAATTAATAATTTCGTAACTTCCTAATTATAATCTTCTTTCTCCATTTCCGCAATAGTGTTTTTAATGACTCCATAGAAAAAACCTCTGCTTTGGAGGAAACTGGCGGCCTTTTGGAAGCGTTTTTCCTTTGGGAGCCTCAGTATACGTGCCCAGCGGGGGGCAAGTGCCTTGCGGGCAAGAGCCTCCTCGTCTAATTCTTGGCTTTCAAAATGCTCGATTATCATTTCTTTCGGAATTCCGAATCTCATAAGTTCCCTGGAAAGAAGCATCTGAGATTTGGGTTTTGCACGAGAACGTCGATCGACATGCCACTTAATAAAAGCTTCGTCGTCAATAAGTTTTTCGTCCTTAAGCTCAGCAATCGCTTTCTTTATTATTTCGTCGGTGAGTTTGTGCCGTCTCTTTTTTTTCGTAAGATATTCGCTGATTTCGTGTTCAGAACGTGGACGGAATTTGAGATAAAAATATGCGAGATTTTTTGCCTTTTCAAGAAGTTCCTGCGTGTCTGTCATTATTTTTTTCCGTTGAGTTTTTTAGAAATCTCGGAAAGCATCTGAGCCCGTAGTTTGTCGTCTTTTTGAAGAAGTTCCTTTACCTGTTCTTTCCCTTGCCCGATCATTTTTTCACCCAGTCGGAGGAATGAACCGGCTTTGGTGACAACTCCTGCTTGAATTGCTGATTCGACTATCGCATCATCTCGATCGATACCATCTCCGGTTATGATAAACTGCGCTTCCTGAAAAGGAGGAGCCATTTTGTTTTTTACCACTTTTACCCGTACCCGTGTTCCATATGCTTCATTATTTTTTTTAAGCGTTTCTATTTTTCTCACATCACATCGGACAGAAGCATAAAATTTGAGAGCCATTCCTCCGGAAGTGGTTTCCGGATTTCCAAACATGATGCCAATTTTAAGACGGATCTGATTGGTGAAAATAATTGTCGTCTGGGATTTTGAGACGATTCCGGTGAGTTTGCGAAGGGCTTGAGACATGAGTCTTGCCTGAAGACCAATCTGCGCGTCTCCCATCTCTCCTTCAATTTCCGATCGGGGTACAAGAGCTGCCACAGAATCCACAACTAAAAGATCTACTCCTCCTGAGCGAACCAGTGACTCGGTAATCTCAAGAGCCTGTTCTCCGTTATCTGGCTGTGCAACCAAAAGATCGTCGAGCTTTACTCCAAGTTTTTTTGCCCATGCGGGATCGAGTGCATGCTCTGCGTCAATAAAAGCAGCTACTCCTCCTGCTTTTTGTGCTTCGGCAATAATTGAGAGACAGACCGTGGTTTTACCCGAAGATTCAGGACCATAGATCTCGGCGATTCTTCCTTTGGGAATTCCTCCGATTCCCAGTGCGACATCCAGAGGGAGGATGCCGGTTTTTATGACAGGGACTTCGGCGACCGGGCCTTCGCCCAAGCGCATGATTGAACCGCGTCCAAACTGTTTTTGGATTTGTTCAATGGCAAAAGTTACGGCTTGGTTCTTTTGACCGGTGCGTGGAGTAGATAATATTTTTTCGGGCTTTTTTTTCTTCATAAAAATATTTGCTCTCGAGCTCAGCTCGGGTATAGCCGCGCTTAGCGCGGATTCCTATTATCGTACCTTTTCCCAAAAATATCAATCGGATATACACATCAATCTTCAAGCATTGATTTTTCAACCGGAGAAAAGAAAAATACCAGAAGCGGTAAGATGCCGACGAATAACAAAGCCAGTGTCAAAGATTTATCAGATAAAATACCCACAATTGGATTTAGTAATGCGATAGTAAATCTTCGGAACATCGAAACTGATGATAAAATAGTTGCCCGTTCTGAAGAACGGATTAATTTATTCATATAGACAATCATGAGTTCTATTCTTGATAAACCAAATCCTCCTGCAAAAATCAGGAAGAACATTATCGTTGGGACATTCTGGAATAACGCCACCAGTAAAAACGATGCCGATGTAATAAGTGCGCAAAAACTTAAGTAGTTTTTTGACGACTTAAATAGTTTCTCCAGTCGCGCGAAACTTATTGAAACTAAGATCTCGACTGCGAGAAACAATGCATGAAACCAACCGAAATAAGCGACCGGCACATTGAGACTTAGTAATAACGGTTGATATAGCCATATAACATAATACGCAGAAGCCGATACTATGATCGCATCAAGAGCGATTAATCTTAATGTTTTATGTTGTAGGAAAAACTTTAAGCCTTTTTTTGCAATATCCCAGTAGCGTCTACTCTCTGAGGGGCCTCGATGATATTTCGGTTCTTTTAATGTTAGCGCAATCAAAGTTGCCAGAAAAAACGGGACAGCTGAAAACATAATCGGATAATTTAATCCGTATGTTGAGGCGATCACTCCTCCTATTGGTGCCGCTACTAAAAACCCGAAAAGTTGAAATGCGTGAGATCTCCCAAAGATTTTTTTACTTTCTTTTTCTCTTCCTGTTTCTTTTAACGAGTCGTATAAAAATGCATCGTCAGCCCCTGAAGTTAAAGCAATTGAGACAGCAAATAAAAACTCCGCTAAAAGAAACGTCCCAAATCCGGGGATACCTGCTCCGTAAATTATGACGGCAAGCGTTACGATAAACGCTCCTAATACCAACGATGTTTTTCTTCCGAGATAATCTGCAATCACTCCTGTCGGAATTTCCAGTATAAAAATCCATATAAGAAACCACGATTGAATCAAAAACATCTGTGTTTTTGAAAGTCCGCCGTATTGAAGATAAAAAGGAACCAATACTGCCGCGAAAAAATGCAGACTTATAAGAAAAGTGAACGCGTAATAGCGCCAAATCGTGTTTTTCATTATCTTTAACTTTATATTGTTTATCATATTTGGGCAACAAAAAAACCAGCCTTCTTTCCGGCTGGTTTCAACGAGTAGATTTTTTAATTTTTACATTTTTGCTTCTCCTCTACAGAAACCAGCATAATGGGCTCCCTTTGTAACAAGGGTCATTGGCCTCTCGCTAATATTAAAATAGAGGAATAACATAGAGTAATTATACTGGATAAACGGGCTTGGAGGCTACAAAATGTAGAGGAGAAAGATTACGGTGAAAGCCCAGAGGAAGATACTTACGATAAGAGGCCGGTCTTTTGTGATAATATTTTCGGGGCGCTCGCCTTCTTCTCTTTCATAAAGCAGCTGCGCATATCGCGCAATTCCGTAGACGACAAACGGAATCGTAACCATAAGCCATTTCCGCGCTTCAAATGCAGGAAGGAGATTTCTAAACATTCGGGAAAAGGGCGAGACGATTGAAACCTGTTCAAAGTATGTGTAAAAGGAGTACGCAATGATTGTTGCGGTTGCAAATGTAGTTGTGAGAAAATCAAGAAGATGCTCTTTGTAAAATGAAAGCGATCTTCGGGTTTCTGTCCCATGAACCACAAACTCTGCATGCCGTTTTACGGTCGCGATGAATAGTGAGCTGAAAAAAATTGTGAAAGTGAGCCAAACCGGAATATGAAATCCTGTTGCAACTTCACCGGCAAACGCCCGTATCATGAATGAAATTGAGATTGAGAATATATCTACAACCGGGTGTTTTTTAAGATATAGGGAATAGAAAAAATGAAGAAGTATGAAAAGCAATGCTAAAAAGAAAAACTTAATCGAGAAAAAGAGCGCAATAATAAGCGAGATTAAACTCATCACAAACACAATGAATGTCGCAGCTTGAATAGAAATCTTTCCGGATGCAATCGGGCGGTCTTTTTTTAGCGGGTGCTTACGATCATAAGGAAAATCGATAATATCATTGAGTACGTATGAAGTCGATGAAAGAAGACAGAATGTTACAAATGCGTAGATAGACTGACCTAAAGCCACTGGATTAAATAACTCACCCGAGAAGATTATGGCCGTAAAAATAACGAGATTTTTGATCCATTGATTAACCCGAAAAGCCTGTAGGAAAAGTCCAATCTTTCTATTAAAAACCATCAACTTGCATTATACATGAAATTTATTTATCATGCTATTTACTCGTATGAGTACCCCATTCGATCCTAAAAGCTTTTCAAATGATCCCTATGTCCAGCGAGTCGAAAAGCCCTGGGGTTACGAAATTCATTGGACCCCTTCTAATCTTCCCTATATGGGAAAAGTTCTTCATATCAACGAGGGGAAACGTCTCTCTTTACAAAGACACGACAAAAAACAGGAAACATGGTTTTTAATAAAAGGACGGGCAAAGGTAGTCTGGGATAATGACAAAGGAGAACTTATTGAAACGGAACTTGAACCGGGAAAAGGTTATACTTGTATGATCGGCCAAAGACACAGACTCGCCGGGATTACTGATTGTGATGTGGTTGAAGCTTCTACGCCGGAGATTGGAATTACAGAAAGGCTTGAAGATGATTATAAAAGACCAGATGAAACAGAAGATATGAGAAAATTAAAAGATAGAGGATGGAATAATAATTCCTGAATAGTATGAATATTG
>MGBA01000019.1 GCA_001789965.1 Candidatus Roizmanbacteria bacterium RIFCSPLOWO2_02_FULL_40_13 | reverse complement strand
TGCGTGCCAAAAGAAATGAGCTATAAAAAAAGCAAGTATTTAGAAGTCGAAAATATGGGAGTGATTCCTGAATATCGTTCGAAAGGAATTGGTGCGATGCTTATGGAAAACGCAAAAAAATGGGCGAAGGAGAATGGATACCAGAAACTTTTTGTTAACTCATATTTTAAAAATCAGAAGGCGATAGATTTCTATAAGAGAAATGGTTTTGAAGAAATAGACATAAGTCTCGAAGTGAAGATTTAAGCTACTTTTTGATTTTGGGGACGCAGATCTCTTACTTGTTTTCCAGCCTTCCACATCTCATGAGATAAAATGACTCGTCTTACTTGAGCGGGGTTGGCAAGTGGTTTGCCATAATAAATTCTTTGCATGGGAGCAGCGACCGCATCTCTAAAAGTTCCATACCAATCTAGCGCACCACGCTGCGCGGTGGTCGAACAATTTGCATATAAAAAGTCAATTCCCTCTCGATCAATAAGCGGGTGCAAGCTTTCAGTAGCCTCTTCAATCGTTTCATTGAAAGCCTCGCTGGGAGAGTGTCCTTTAGATCTCAGCAAATTATATTGCGCCTCACAGACACCAGCCAAAAGTCCCGCTGTTACTGCTTGATAAATGTTAAGATCCCGAGCTTTTGAAGGAACTGTCGGACCCTCGCCTCTTTTATTACGAACTCTATGTCCGGCGATTCCAAGCTCGGATTGATCGATTTTTGTAAGTTCATCATTTAGTTTTTGTCGGTAATCAGGCTGGCTATTTGCTTCAAGTACGATTCCGGTTTCAATTCCCTTAACAACACGATCATATAAGTCGCGAAATAGCGGAGCTGTACTCTCACGACCGACTACATAGGCATCAGCAAAAGCTTGAAAGTTGTGCGTTTCATATAACTCTTTCACTAGTCCATCTATACCTCGAGCTCCCATTATTTTCGATATAGTTTGAGTCGCAATCTCTACAGTATCGGTAAAGCTTTGTTCTGGCGAGCGACCATCTTTTCTTAAAAAATCGAAATGGGCTTGCATGATTCCATAAAACGCACCCATTAAGACTCCCCGTTCGCCAGTAAGATCACTGTAGACTTCTTTTTCAAAGGTTGTCGGAAACAAAAACCCCGAGCCAATCGCAATTCCTGTTGCCAGAGCGTGCTCCTCAGCTTTTCCGGTAGCATCTTGAAAAATAGCAAAGCTTGAATTAATTCCACTCCCATTTAAATAATTTTCACGTACACCTCTTCCCGTACCTTTGGGAGCAACGAGGAAGACGTCGACAAATGGAGGAGGGATAACACCGGTCTGATCTTTAAAAACAATAGAAAATCCATGAGAAAAAACAAGACTCATACCCGGTTCTAGCGCTCGTTCTACTTCCTGCCATGTAGTTTTTTGTCCGGCATCAGAGAGAAGAAGTTGGACTTGATTGGCTCTTCTGACTGCTTCTACTGGTTCAAAGAGGGTTTCCCCAGGAACCCAGCCATCCACAACTGCCTTTTCATAGGATTCACTTGGTTTCCCGTTCTCCCTAAACTTTCTCTGTCCGACGATGACATCGATTCCATTATCTCTCAGATTAAGACCTTGTCCGGGACCTTGTACGCCATAACCTACCATTGCTACGGTCTGACCTTTCAAGACTTGTCGGGCACGCTCAAGCGGGAAGTCATCTCGTGTAACGATGCGCTCTTTAACTCCACCGAAATCAAACTCTGTTCCGATCGGGCCTGCGCCTCTTCTGGGTTCACGTCTATCCGCCATGCTATGAAATATACATGAAAAGTTGTCATTGTCAATAAGGTAGCGCTACAACAGGCAAAAACGAAAATGGTATACTCAATATATGGCAGATACGTGCACTCATAAGGATCAAATTAAAGATGTAAAGCCAAAGACTCCTGACGGATGTGAAGAGTGTTTGAAAAGTGGAGAAAGCTGGACACATCTTCGATTATGTCTTACTTGCGGACATGTAGGTTGTTGCGACTCTTCAAAAAACAAACATGCCACGGGACATTTTAAAGAAACCAATCATCCGATCATCAAATCTTTTCAACCGGGGGAAGATTGGAAGTGGTGCTACATCGACGAGTCTCCCGCAGAGCAGAACACAGAGTTTTGCCTTTCCCAAAGACTAGAGAATATTTGACAATATTTTTCGTGCTTCTTCGTAGGCTTCCTCTGAATTTTCAAACGTCTTGCCTTCCGTAGAGCGGACTTGAACAGTTCCTTTTGTGGGCTGACCGAAACGATCATAGTTCGCTGACAAAGTTACCTCTGAAACTCTTCCATAAGAAAATAAGCCAGGTTCTTGATGCACGTCTATCTTCATCCACCGGGACTTTATCCCACCGAAAAATCTTTTTCTTCGTTTTTTTTGCCCATGTTTTACTTGATGGTAAACACCCTTGCGGTCTGGCGCAGAAAATTCAAACGATTTCGAACCTCTTAATAAGGCCTCTGCCGCAGCCTTGGCGGCTCCTGGATTGCTCCGAGGATCAGTTAAAGCGTCAGTGAGTCGTTTGAGCATTATGCCCGATCGATAAGCAAGCTCTCTTTGCGTGAGTGAATAAGTCGCTTCATTGAACCTACGGGGATAGACTTGTTCAGGAGGCATCCGCAGATTATAGCAGTACAAAGGGATGTTTTCAATAAATTGCAAAAGGTTTTAACCTGTTACAATTTATACAAATGGCCGAAGCTACTGAAACGACTGCTCCAGGTGACGGCAGAGTATCCCTAAAAGATATGTCGCAAAAACAGCTTGCGGAGTGGTTTGGTGTAGACAACGTACACAATGGCTCACACTTTATGTCGCCCGCTGACAATGAAGAATACCAAAAATTATGTGGAACAGATCTAAGAACAGCAATAAGATTTCTTAGAGACAAATGGGGCGAGTATGCTGACCGCGATTTTATACAGAGATTTGTTTTAGTTCATTGGGCAGGAAGCTCCGGAATCGGCTTAAAGAATCTAGAGGAGTTACTTGGCAAAAGTCGCCATGAGGTTGAAATATCAACGCAAGCATACCGCGACGCACAATCACTCGTAGATAATCCTAGATGGAAAAAGGCTAAATTTGGTGTTCTAGTAGATGGACGGGTAAATCTGGCAAGTAACTATGATATCCAGACTAATCAATGGAGTGGATTACAGGCAGACGACGTTGTTAAACGTCGAAAATATACAGAATGGGCTAACCGCTTGATGACAAGCGAAGCTAATTGCATATCGCCGTATGAGTTTGCGGTAGATCACTGGAAAGCAGCCGGAATTGTGGTTGATCCCGACGTGCCGGATATCGAGAAAGTTACTGCGTTGGCTAAGAAGCACGGCTTACCGGTCATAGATACACAAAAAAACGATTTATTTGCAAAACAGGCAACTGAAGCTTTACCCATACAAAAAACCGCCGGTTAGGGCGGTCCTTTTTTGGTGGTCGCGCTCAGCGCGATTGTCACCAAGCTGAACTTGGTGGACATAGCCCGTGAGAGTTGGAAACAGATAGAAACTTATATCTTCAGCTTCGCCCCACGCCTACAGAGTTTGAATCTAGCATTATCACATGAGGGGATTTGAATTATAATTTCGTTATATGGACGGCATCTTTTTTGTAGTTAATGTAGAAGCGGCAATTCACAAGGACGGTAAGTGGTTGTTAGGTAAAAGAAGCGACCAAGAATATAATCCAGGAACCCTATCGTTAGTTGGCGGGAAGGTAGAAAATGTAGGAATTGAAGAAGACGTTTTAGAGGAAGCATTGAAAAGGGAAATTAAAGAGGAAGTGGATATAGAAATAGACAACGAACTAAAGTATGTAAAAAGTAGTTCATTTAAAGGCGCCAATCAGACGGTAATTGATGTGGTCTTTCTTTGTAAATATAAAAGTGGAGAAGCTGCCCCAAAGGACACAGAGGAAATAACTGAGGTTAAATGGATGACGTTAGCCGAAGTGTTAGAAAATGACGCAGTTCAAAGTTGGACAAAGGACTCCTTAAGTAAAGCCTCAAAAATGATTTAGATTGTCCCAACAATCTGGTGGACACAGCCCGTGAAAGTTCAGATGAGTCTTTTGTTTCTAAAGGCAAAGCCAGAACTCGATTTGAGATACTTTTCAAAATCTGTCGCCTTTTTTTGAGATGAAAAAGCAGCATAAAAAACTAATTTGAGTGGTCTAAACTTCCGCGTTGCTTGAATCCTTCCAAGCTTATGTTCTCTAAGCCGTTGCAATAAGTTAATCGAGAAACCAGAGTAATAATCATTATTTTCCAGTTTGAGAATATAGCAATAGTACACAAAAAGAACATAATGCGAAAAACAGAATGAGTCAATGGACTATGTAAAACATTTGTCCCACTGCGCTGAAGCTACGTTAGGGACACACTTCGCAATTAGATTACGAAGCTACTGTACTATTTAAGGTGGTTTACCACGCGAAGCTCTTTGGTTCCAACAAAGAGCGAAGTGTGGAGATGGGGGGAATCGAACCCCCGTCTAAGAAAACACTTGTAGAAAACGTTTAGCTAGAGATAGTCTGTTTTTGCTTGCATCCGGACAAGAAAACAGTCAAACTACAGTCCGGATTGCCGATTAATAAGATGTCGACTTTCTTAGTAATCAGGAATTTAAGAAAATCCTACCTTGGATTGGTTTTCCCTTTATAGATTGATCCAAGGAAACCCTATAAAGAGTGAATCAAGAGGCGAGCTTATGCAAAAGCATATGCCCCCGCATAGCGGGAAGCCTCAAGTTCTTCTGCAAGGTTTGAACCTGCATTTAAGATTTTCCATTTAACGCATAGGTACGCCCTAGCCGTTTAGAAAAGTGCGATTTCTCATCGATACCTTTCATCCCCAAAATTAATTTTTAATGTACTCTTTAGTCTCTCTTTTTTCTCTTCGTTCGATCTTTTTCTTCTTGTCAAGCTTTCGTTTTTCTATATCTCGTCGTCCTCTTACAAGAGCGATTTCCAGCTTTATTAGACTACCCTTATTATAGCACGAGACAGGCGCTAGCGTCAACCTCCCGGAGCCCTTTATCTTGGTCAAAATACGGGTAATTTCCTTCTTGGAAAGGAGCAATTTCCGGCTTCGTTTAGGCTCATAATCCTTGTTGTCAGCGTATTTATAGGGATAAATATCGGCATTTAGAAGGATTGGCTGGCCTTGGATAATGCGTACAAACGCGTCATCCAGCCTCATCGCACCTTCACGGATCGACT
This sequence comes from Candidatus Roizmanbacteria bacterium RIFCSPLOWO2_02_FULL_40_13, assembly GCA_001789965.1. Lineage (GTDB taxonomy): Bacteria > Patescibacteriota > Microgenomatia > UBA1406 > GWC2-37-13 > 2-01-FULL-40-42. Next base: position 13,499 of record MGBA01000019.1, on the reverse strand, counting down.
TCACCTCGGCACCTGTGAGCACGATTCCAGCCTCAAATTGCTCAATAGACTCGTACTCCCGACTAAATTTCCGATTTACAATCTTTTTCATAGGTCAAACCTGAACATTTTCTCGCTGAATTTGCCTCCATTTTTCTCGTAAAATCTGTGTGCATCGGTAAGATCAACTCCACTGTCGAGCTTTATAACTTTTATTTTATTATCCTTACAGTATTTTTTAATCTCATCGAAAAGTTGAGATCCAACTCCTTTTCCTCTCGCTGATTCACTAACAACAAAATCTTCGATATGTCCACGATGCCATCCGTGCCGCATATTTGGTAATAAATATAAAGTTGCCACCCCAACTAGTTTATTTTCGTCTTCTACCAAAAAAATAAGAGTATCTTTTCGAAATAGTATCTCGTCAAAAATAACACCACCGACTTTTTGCGCCTCTGCATTGTGAGGAGAATAACCCATTCGTTTATTTACCTCTTCACCAAGTTCGTCGAGTAGCCTGAGGACGTTTTCTTTGTCTTCTTTTACAGCCAGTCGTATCTTCATGAAGATATTGTAACAGAAGGCTATTTCTTAATCAGTTCGATGGCGGCTACTTGATTTGGGGATAAGAGAATGTTCTTAGACAATGTTGTACCTGTTACCCGCAGATTATTGTTTTGAGCCTGGACTCCACCTAAATAAGTCACCGTCATATCATACGTTCCTTGTGAAAGGTTGGAAAACGTCACCGGCACCAGTTCATTATTTCTTCCGTCTTTGTCGTAATTCACCACGATCACCACGATCTTTTCCGGAGAAGTGGATCCGATCGCCCTTACAAAAGAGCCCTCTCCATCAATCTGCAATCGATATCCCTTCAAAAGATTCATAAATTTGAGCGCTTCATATCGTGGTTTTTTCTCTCCGGTATGTGTGAGTATTCCCCAACGGGGAGAAGGACCGTCTTTTACCTCAAAGGAAAATGCCAATTTAAGTTTTTGATCGATCAAGTTTCGTGCAGACGCGATTGTATAGGCTGCACCAACATTGGTATCGGCAATGGCATTGGGTTCGGAATCATATCCCCATTCGGTGATGATTTTCGGAAGAGCACTGAATCTCCCATATGCTTCCTGCGGAATCCACGAATTGATGTTTTCCACATCATCGGTAAAGTCGTCAGGATTTTTGGTGTAGTGATGCCACGAGAGAAAATCTACACGGACTTTGTTTTCATTGGCCCAGCGCAAAAATACTTGAAACCAATTCCTGTACGCAGCGGTAATCCCCGGCCCACCAAGCGAAAAGAGACGGGTATTTTTTGCACGCGCGGCGCCAAGCGCAGAGTAGGAGTAAAGCGTTTTATAATCTTTGTCCCCGCCGTACAGGCTCCATTTTCCAAACGACTCAAGATCTGGCTCATTCCACACCTCATAATAAATATCAGCAAGTTGATCTCCCTGCACAGTACCGTTACATAATACCGTACTTGAACCACTATAATGTTCGATTGTTTTTTGTACGACCTGACTCCATTCATCCCAGTTATTCGGTCTTCCGACCAGAGTTCCATCCGAAGAAAGAACAAGCGGCATGTATCCCAATGCAAAAAATGGTTTTGCTCCTGCTGCGTATATATCGCAGACCGTTGCATCAAGTTCATTAAAATTTACCGCAACTCTTCCCGATGCATCGCGGTTCACCACATTGTAATAATCATAGATATGGTCAAGACGTATGTACCGGGGCGATAGGTCGCGAAGTTGTGGGACGACATTGCCAAGCATCCGCACACCTTGTTCTTCCCCACCTTGCGCAAGCGCTTGCCAGTTATAAAAAAGGGGACTGGTGATTTTCCTTGTGTTTACGACCAGATTTGCTTTTGTTGGAGCCGCTTTACCCAGATATTGAATTCCCAAAAAAAACACGGGGATGGAAATAAGCGTGATGACTATAAGCAGAATGATTCTTCGTTTTATGTAATCTTTAGAATCCATGGTTTAAGATTATGATAAAAAATACAAAGAAGCATTACAACCTATAGAGAATGTCAAGTTAACTTGACATTCGTGAAAATATTTTCTATCATGACATGTGGAATGAACGAATATGTTGACAACTGCGTGTTTGATTTTAGAAAAAAATATCAAGTCACTCAAGAAGATTTAGCACGCGCAGTCGGTGTCACAAGGCAAACAATTATTGCAATTGAAAAAGGAAACTACACGCCATCTGTATTGCTGGCATTAAAAATTGCTAGATTTTTTAAGACAACTGCTGAAAAAGTTTTTCAATATCATGATGAAAAATAGTTTTAGATCAGAAATAGCGGTTTCCTTCATGTTACTCATCCTAACCGTTCTTCTTCTGAACCCCCTTGGTTTTTGGATGCCACAAGAAGCTCACATGGGAGTAACTATTGCAGTCGTGGTATTTTTTACTCTATTTGCTTCATTTGTCTGGAAAGAAAAGAGTGTAGATGAGCGAGAAATCTTACATCGAAACATTTCCGGGCGTATGGCATATCTTGCAGGAACCTCTATTGCGATCATAGGAGTCGTTATTCAGAGCCTAAAGCATACACTGGATGTATGGCTTGTGTTGACGCTTGTAGCTATGGTGTTGGGGAAAGTTACAGGATTAGTATATGGAAAAATCAAAAAATAGAAAGGGGGGTGATGATATGAAAAAAGGTAATGTAACAATTTGGATTCTTTTAGTGGTCATTCTCATTGGCGGCGGCGCTTATTTCTATCAACAGAACCAATCGCAAAAAGAAAAAACCATGATTGGAGAAAATAAAATGAAGCAAAACGTAGCAATGGAAGACGATAAGAAAGTGGAAGATGACAAGATGGTGAAAAAAGATGAAATGATGAAAAGCAGATATAGCGGAAAAGTGCTTGCAGGGAAAAGTGCACCCTATCTTGAATTTAATCAGGCAGACTATGATAAAGCGCTCAAAGAAGGAAAAATCGTACTTCTGGATTTTTACGCCAATTGGTGCCCGATCTGTCGCGCAGAGGAGCCAAACATTAAGCAGGGATTTAATGAACTCACTAACTCTCAGGTCATTGGGTTTCGTGTTAACTTTAATGATAATGACACTGATGATGATGAAAAAAAGCTCGCCGAAACATTTAAGATTCCCTATCAACATACAAAAGTAATTTTGAAAGACAGCAAAGAAGTTTTTAGGACAAGTGACGCCTGGGAGAAAGACACGCTACTTATGGAAATTAATAAAATAGTGAAGGAAAGATGATAGTACTACTCACATTTGCGTTTATATCCGGATTGGTTACGATTCTTGCGCCATGTATCTGGCCATTACTTCCAATTATTTTATCCGCTTCGGCAACAGGCGGGAAAAGAAAACCATTGGGAATCACGCTTGGAATCATCATAAGTTTTGCATTTTTTACCCTCACCCTCTCCTATATCGTAAAAATAATTCCATTTAATCCAGATGGGCTAAGACTTTTTGCAGTTTTAATAATCGGATTTTTTGGTTTAACCCTTCTTATACCGGCACTTTCACAAAAAGTCGAAGGGGCAGTAAGCGCGCTTTCAAATAAATTAGGGATAAAACCGTCTAATGAATCGGGAGGATTTTGGGGAGGTCTGCTTACCGGTCTTGCGTTAGGAGTAGTCTGGTCACCTTGTGCAGGTCCAATCTTAGCCACGATCGCAACGCTTGCCGCAACCCGTACGGTAAACACCGATATTGTCTTAGTCACTATTGTGTACGTAATCGGAGTCGGAATTCCCTTATTTTTCTTTGCGCTGCTTGGGAACAAATTATTTACTCAAAGTAAGAAACTTTCCAAATACACCGGAAAAGTCCAACAGGTTTTTGGTGCGATCATGATCATTACCTCGGTCCTTATTTTCACCAATTATGACAAAGTTCTTCAAGCAAAACTTCTAGATGCTATTCCTGCGTATTCAAAATTTATTTATGACTTGGAGGGCAACGAAGGAGTGAAGAAAGAACTCGATCGCCTACGGAATAAAAAAGATGACAAAGGATCCCAAAACCAACCGTTCAGTCTGACCGACGAAATGCTTCCGAATCTTGGGAAAGCCCCTGATTTTGTAGGAATTGCACAGTGGTTAAACACCGATAAACCGGTAAGCATGAAAGACTTAAAAGGTAAAGTTGTACTTGTCGATTTCTGGACATACACTTGTATTAACTGTATCCGCACGCTTCCGTACGTTACGTCATGGTATGACAAATATAAAGAGGACGGATTGGTTGTAGTAGGGGTTCATACTCCTGAATTTGAGTTTGAAAAAAACACGAAAAATGTGGAGCAGGCGATTCAACAATATAAGATTCACTATCCGGTTGGACAAGATAACGACTATGAGACGTGGCGCGCATACGACAACCATTACTGGCCTGCGAAATATCTCATCGATAAGGATGGTAATATCCGCTACTACCATTTTGGAGAAGGCGATTATGACGTAACGGAAAAAAATATACAAAAACTTCTTGAGGAAAAAGGAACTACGGTGAAAGAGCCAATGGTGGAGTTGCAGGATGAAACTCCACGTGGTTTTCTGACACCCGAAACCTATCTTGGATCTCTACGGGTTGAGAGGTTTGCGTCGGATGAACAGTTTACAAATGGGAGACGTACCTTCACTCTTTCAAGGGGTACGCCCGAACACTATTTTTCTTATGGAGGAGCATGGTTGATTGACGAGGAGTCTAGCACCTCAGACAGAGATGCTGTCTTGGAATTTAACTTCACAGCCAACAAGGTCTTTTTGGTTATCACTCCTCGTTCACAGGAAGACTTAGCTAATCTTATATATGTATATATAGACGGAAAAAAGGTTGACGCTTCCAACGCAGGGGTAGATGTAGAAGACGGAAGAGTCGCAATATCTACACCGCGTCTTTACAATCTTGTCGACCTTCATGGGGAAAAGGGATCGCACGTATTACGATTGGAATTTAAGTCAAAAGGAATCAAAATCTACGCCTTTACATTTGGCTAAAGCGTCTCGGACACGGTCACGGATGGGACATTTATTGCAACCTGTTTCTCAGCCTTTCGTTTTGCCCGACGTTCTTTTCTTCCCCCGATTCCATACGATGCGCCCGACACAAGAGTGGTTGCGGCTGCAGTCCAGACTCCTGCTTTTACTGTCGTCGGAGCATTTTCAAGAGCTGGTGACAATGCAAATGCGATTGCGCCAAGTTGGACATTGGTTTTGATTTTACCATGCCACTTAGCCGCAGTACTTATGTCTTCTTTTCTTAACCCATTCCTATATTTTTCAAGAAAAACATCGCGTAAACCCATCAAGGCGACAGGAACCCAGGAAACCGTCCCTTTTGCGATAAGTGCAATAAATTCGGAATAGGTATAGACTTTATCACTTGCTTTGTCTAGCTCCTCTCCAAACTTAGTTGTACCCTGACGACGTGCGAGAAATCCGTCAGCCCAGTCGGTTGCCCAAAATGCCATGTGTAATCCAAATAAACTCCAACTTGGTCTTTCGGCACTTAAGGTCAAAGCAGCTATAGTAGGTCCTCCAACAATTCGCGCCAGACTTAAGCCATTAGAAGGAGTTAAAACAGCAGTTCGCCCGTATCTTTTAGCGGTTTGTTCTATGGTTGCCCGAGCCATATGAAAATGTATTATACTATACTTCTGATGTCAAGAGATCGCATTGCAAAAGTCCAAAAGAGCCTTGTAGCACACAAAATCGGTGCCCTTTTAGTGAGCGATTTTTACAACATCCTTTACCTCACCGGATTTAAAACATCGGTTCCCGAAGAACACGAAGCATTCCTTCTCGTTACTAAAAAAGAAGCGGTTCTTTTTACAGATAGAAGATACAAGCCAAACTATAAACCGTTTTTATTTTATTCCCGTGAAAAAAGACTGACAGGACATCTTGAGGAAATCTCTAAAAAAAGTAAAGTTAAAAAAATCGGCATCGAAGGAGATAGTTTGACCGTTTCAGAATATCAAACGCTTTCTAAAAAACTTCCCAAACTTTCATTTATTGCGACAGTCGGAGTCGTGATGGAGCAGAGGCAGATAAAAGATTCTGGTGAAATAGAAAAAATTCGTCAGGCGTGTAAACTTACTGATCAATGCCTTTCGGCAATTTCGAAAACAATAAAAGTAGGACAAACCGAAAAAGAAGTAGCATTCAATATTGAACAGTGGGCAAAAAAAAGAGGATGCGATCTCGCGTTTTCACCCCAGGTTGCATCAGGACGAAATACCGCGGTCATTCATTACGAGCCAAAAGATAGTAACAGACGAATTCAAAAAAATTCACTCATTCTTATCGACATAGGACTGAAGTACAAAGATTATTGTTCTGATGTAAGTCGTATGTTTGTCGTCGGAACACCAACTAAAAAACAACAGGATTCGTATGTCAAACTCCTTCAAGTAGAAGAAAATGTTCTAAAAAAAATAGCTAATGGGAAATCGTTAAAAGAGGTAGATGACTTTTGCAGAAATGAAATCAAAAAAAATGGACTCCCTGATTTTTTTCATGCCACAGGTCATGGAGTGGGACTTGATGTTCATGAGCCTCCGGTTGTTTCTTTCCGGGATGAAAGAATGATTCGGGAAGGAAACGTTTTTGCTATTGAACCAGGTGCTTATTTTGACGGAGAGTTTGGGATGAGGATTGAGGACACCATTGTCATTTTAAAGAATAAAGTCGAGGTACTTACGAAATTTCCAAAAAAACTTCTGCAATTGTAGTCGAATAAGAACACCCCATTGTCAACCTGAGTAAAACGAAGAATCAAGCGTTAGCGCTTTGCTAGATTCTTCGCTTGCGCTCAGAATGACGTTGTGACTTTAAGAATTGTCGTCTATACTCCGTAGTCTTGTCTTTATCGCTTCCCTACAATTCCTTCAATATGCTTTCAAAAATTTACTCAGGAGCAACAATCGGCCTTGATGAAGTACTCATCGAGGTTGAGGTAGATGTTGCAGGCCACGGATTTCCCACCGTGACAATTGTCGGACTTCCCAGTAAAGCAGTAGACGAGTCAAAAGAGCGGGTAAGATCGGCACTTGCCAATAATAGTTTTGATATGCCTGATTCGCGCGTCACCATAAATCTTGCACCGGCAGACATTCCTAAAGAAGGAGCAAGTTACGATCTTCCCATTGCGGTCGGAATTCTTGCATCAACCGGCATGATCAAGCAAGATGAACTTCCAACAAGTTTTTTTGTCGGAGAATTATCTCTCGAGGGAAAAATCAGAGGAGTTCCTGGCGCGATCTCTCTTTCTCATCTGGCCAAAAGAAAACATATGAGCCAGCTTTTTGTGCCCGAAGAAAATGCAAAAGAAGCATCGCTTATCGAGGATATCGATGTGTATTCATTAGCAACATTATCGGATCTGATACTTCATTTGAATCACGAGAAACGACTCGAGCCTTTTCAACGGGTAAAAAACCAAACGAAAAAACAGGATGAGGTAGAGTTTGATTTTCAAGATATAAAAGGGCAGGAGCAGGCAAAGCGCGCTTTAGAAATCGCAGCTTCAGGCTTTCACAATGTTCATCTCACCGGTCCCCCCGGTGCCGGAAAAACTATGTTGTCCCGCGCGTTTTCCGCGATAACACCTCCTTTAAGAAAAAGAGAAGCACTCGAGGTTTTAAAAATTCACTCAATCGCAGGCACGCTCAGTCGCGACCCCGAGTTTATACAACGTCCTTTCCGAAGTCCGCATCACACGACCTCACGCATCGGGCTTATAGGCGGTGGAAGCAGGCCCTCGCCTGGGGAAGTATCACTTGCCCACAACGGTGTATTATTTCTCGATGAGTTTCCTGAATTTCCGCGCTCGGTTCTTGAATCATTGCGCCAGCCGCTTGAGGACGGCTTCGTACAGATATCCCGCGCGGCAGGAACACTTATGTTTCCCTCGCGCTTTTTGTTGATTGCAGCATCAAACCCCTGTCCGTGTGGATATTTAGGACATCCGAAAAAGGCATGCCGCTGTATGCCAGGCGCAGTCATGGCGTATAAGAAAAAATTATCAGGGCCACTTCTTGACCGGATTGATATTCACGTACAGGTTCCTCCGGTTGAAAAGGACAAACTAGTAGCCCGCACAGATAGCGAGAGCAGTGTTGAAGTTCAAAAAAGAGTAGTAAAAGCGCAGGAAAGACAGGCAAAGCGCTTTAGAAACACACAGATTTTTGCAAATGGTCAGATGAAACCAGCCGACATTAAAAAACTCTGCCGGATCGACCCCGACGCGCTCGAACTTCTTAAAGAAGCCATCTCCCGTTTTTCTCTTTCAGCCCGTTCCTACTTTAAAGTTATCAAGATCGGACAAACGATAGCCGACCTCGAAGATAGAGAGACAATTACTATCTCTTCCATAGCAGAGGCGCTTCAGTACAGAGTTAAGGAAAATTAGCGCAATTTACGAGAAAGATCGATTGACAAAGGTAAAACAGCCATTTTATAATAAACCTCATGAAGTTACTCCAAAGAGCTTTCTGTGCCGCAAGTCAATTATTTCTCGTGGCTCCGGTTTTGGCGCAAGACAGATCCAGTGTCCAAGTGGTAAATCTTGGATTTCCCGTGCCTACACTTTCAGTTCTTTTGTCATTTTTAATTAAGTTCTTTTTCGTTGCAGCCGGTCTTGCAGCCCTTCTATACCTTCTTTTAGGTGCATTTGCATGGGTTACATCAGGAGGCCAGAAAGAAAATGTCGAAAAAGCACGTGATAAGATTCAGGCTGCTATAGTCGGGCTCATCCTCATTGTAGCCGTACTTGCAATTATGGTGACTTTGGAACAGGTCGTCTTTAATCAAAAAATCTGCGTTGGTTTATCGTGTGATATTACCATCCCCAACCTTATTCAATAATGTTTGAGGTTCTTGCTGCAGAAACTACATGGAATAACTGTCAAGTGGGAGGAGTGCCAACCTTAAAATGTCTCGAGGTCGTATTTGAAAGAGTGGTTTTCTTTATGTCATCTTTGGTTATCGTGGTCCTTTTCATAATGTTTATCATAGGATCTTTCACCTATCTTACATCTCTCGGGAATCCTGAAAAATTAAAAAAAGCACAGGGTACTCTAAAATATGCACTCATCGGATTTGTACTTTTTATCGGTGCGTTTCTCATTTTAAAAACAATCGATGTATTATTCTTAGGCGGAAAGGGAAATCTCTTTCAATTCAAGATAGGACTGTAGTTTCTACTTTGTTGGCGTCACGAAGATTACCTTAACTCCCCGTTCCTCGGGGATCGGAGAACGCAGCTTATTTTTTTCTTGAAGATAGGAAATACCTACAAATACGAGAAGGGCAATGCCAATCGCGACCAGTATCACTCCAGCCGTTTTCATACATTCACTTTTTCTTTGATAAGATAGCGTGGCCGTTTCTGTACTTCTTTATAAATTTTCGCAATGTATTCGCCGATAATTCCTATGGTGATAAGTTGGACTCCTCCTAAAAACATGATTCCTACAAAAATTGCTGCCCATCCGGTTACCCAGTAAGCGGGGAGAAAGATCTTTCCTAGCACTGCATAGATGATTCCTAAAAATCCAATGACTGCGGTTATAAATCCTAAGTATGTAGCAAGTCTCAATGGTTTTATAGAAAACGAGGTTATTCCCTCAAGCGCAAAGTTAAGCATTTTTGAAAAAGTGTAGTGGGTATCTCCGGCGTGGCGTTTCTGTCGCTCAAAATATACAAAGTCAGATGGATATCCGCCCCATGCGACCAGCCCACGTAAGAAAAGAGATTGTTCGGGAAGATGATTCAAGTCGTCCACAACCTTCCGATCCATCAGACGGTAGTCGCCGACATCTTCAGGTATCGGTGTGTCGGAAAGAAAGTTCATCAGTTTGTAAAAAAAGCGAGCGGTGGTTTTTTTAAATGCGCCATCAACTTCCCGTTCTTTTCTTTTTGCATACACCACAAGCGCGCCATTCTGCCATTTTTTGATCATTGAAGAAATTACATCCGGAGGATCTTGAAGATCAGCGTCAAGACTGATTACGCAATCTCCCTGGGCGATTTGGTATCCGGCAGAGAGCGCCATCTGGTGACCAAAGTTTCGGTAAAAAGAAACAAGTTTTACCGAAGTATTTTTTTTTGCGATTTTTTTAACTTCACTCGCTGTGTTATCGGTTGATCCGTCATCAACAAAAATGATTTCGTACGGGTGATCTTTAAGAGCGGATAAAAGCAGTTTGCCTAAAGGCAGGATATTCTTCTCTTCGTTGAAGACGGGAATTACGACCGAGACCAAGAAGTTATTTTGCATATTCTAAATTAACAAATTCATGATTTATATTCTTCGAGCTTGTCGAAATATTCTTGTCATTCTGAGCGCAAGCGAAGAATCTAGCAAAGCGCTAACGCTTGATCCTTCGTCGTCTCACTCCTCAGGATGACACATCATTCTCGACTTCACGTAAACTCTACCCAAATGACACTATGTTACGGGGCTAGGAGTTGAACCTAGTCTAGAAGATTATGAGCCTTCTGTGCAACCGTACACTACCCCGTAAAATCAGCATTTAGGGGTTAGAATTTAGTATGTAGGATTTTATCCTATATGCCAAATGCTCTATGCTAAATGCTATGCTTATTATAGCACGATTGAGGCTATTTTATTGCCTAAAGAAGACCTTGAACCACTGTTGATATATCGATAGGACGGGCTTTTTTATAGGAGCCGGAGTCGGAGTAGGCTCCGGAATTATGACTGCGACCTCGTTATTTTTCAAAAGACTTAATTTGTTGCGAATAGTCTTCTCAAGCTCATTTGGATCATTGTTCTTCAAGATCTCTGTCTGGAGCGTGATATTAGTTTTCTTCTCTTTTTCGTAGTCTTTTTTAAAGCTATCATAAAAACTTAATGTTTTCCGGTAATCTAAAATATTTTTGCTCAGTGAAAAAAACAAAAATAACACTACGGTGAAAAGTAAGATTTTCCGCATTCGCTCCATACGTTAAGTATAGTGGTTACGAAGTTTAAACGTGTCATCCTGAATTTATTTCAGGATCTCTTACTGGATGCCGAAACAAGTTCGGCATGACGATTCCTCTATGATTTTTCCGGAGGGTTCTGTTTCTTCTGGAGGATTGGCATGATGCGCGCAGGGTCTGCTTTCCCGCGGAGAGATTTCATGACTATTCCGATCAGTGCTTTCGGATTAGCGCCGATTGCATCTTGATTTTGGGCGATCATTTGATCGATTTCCTTTTCAATCTGTTCGTCAGAAAGTTCAGCAGGAAGATAAGTAGAGATAATTTTCAATTGAGCTTCATTATCAGCAATAAGCTCTGTGCGGTCACCTTTTTTTGCAGCGTCTATAGATTCCTGAAGTTCTTTTTTGATTTTCTGAAGCGTTGAAATCACCTCTTCGTCATTCAGCTCTTCTTTTTTCTCGATCTCTTTATTCTTGATCTGCGCGATTACATACCGGAGTACTGATAATTTCTTCGTGTCACCGCTTTTTAGCGCCAGAATCTGTTCCTCTTGCAATTTCTTTCCGAGCATCCCATAATTATAGGGCATGGCCAAGAAAAAGAACATTGACGTTCTGCACGTTTTAGCCGAGTTTCAGAAGAACATCCTCGAAAAAAAGCCTACGATGGACAAAATGTACGACGAAGTGCAAATGATGCATTTCAAGATCCGCCCGTTGCAAGGAGACGTGTCACTACTTAATCTTTCAGACACCAACCTTATCGAAGCACTGTGGAATCTGGGAAAACTGGATGAGTTTTTCCGTACGCAAAAAGATCAGCTGACCCAAAAACAAAAACAGATCTTTTTCCAATTTTTAGAGAATTTGTACGATCAGTTTCAGGATAAGTTAAGTAATGTAAGATTGAAACCGATTGAAGAGATGCAGGTTTCTTCATCTGTCGAAATGGAGATCTTCAAAGAAGAGAGCCAGAAGAAGTTCAATTAACCCCGCTGAGCGTGGTGAACTCCTGTTGTTTTTAAGCACTTGTGTTTAGATTCTCATCCTGATATTCTGTAAAATCGTCAAACGATTTTAGCTTATGCGAAAACTTCCAGTGATCATTGATGTCGAAACAAAATATACGTTTCGGGAACATTCCGATCATGCAAAGCTTGGTATTTCGGTCGCAGGTATTTACGATTATACTACCCAGCAGGGAAAAATCTTTTTAGAAAAAGATCTACAAGGATTTTTTAAGATGCTTGAAAATGCATCGTACATCGTCGGCTTCAACATTCGAAGTTTTGACATGGCGGTTCTTCAGCCATATTACCCAGGAGATCTGTCAAAATTCCCCATTGTGGATATTCTTGAAGAAATTAAAGAAAAAATTGGGAGTAGACGAGCGCTTCACGATATTTTAAAAGCAACGATTGGAAAAGGGAAGACAGGTCACGGACTTCTTGCGATTAATTTTTACCGTGAGGGGAAAATGGATGAGTTGAAACAGTATTGCATGGATGATGTGATGTTGACGAAAGAGCTTTTTGATTATGGAGTGCAGAACGACAAGATTTTTTACCTGCAGGATGTTCAAAAAGTGCCGATTTCAGTAGACTGGAAAAAATACTTCGGAGCACCCGCTTCAAACGACACCCATCTTACCCTCCCGTTCTGACAACCCAAATAGGCTCTGATATAATATATCTACTTCCCCTGTAGCTCATCCGCCAACTGGCGGAGGCAGAGCAGGCGAAGAGTATGTATTTTGTCTATGCAGTATACAATAAGGAGAACAAGAAGCTTTATATAGGACAAACGGAGAATTTAGAGGAAAGATTAAAATTGCATAAAGATAAGAAGTTTAAAAATAGTTTCACCGCACGTTTCAGCGGAAAATGGGACTTAATTTACAAAGAAGAATTAAAAGATAGAAGAGAAGCGTTAGTTAGAGAGAAGCAACTAAAAAGTTATCGAGGACGAGAGTCTTTGAAAAGATATATTCCCCTGTAGCTCATCCGCCAGCTGGCGGAGGCAGAGCAAGGAGTATACTGTTTATTTCCCCTGTAGCTCAATTGGCAGAGCAGGCCCCTGTTAAGGGCAAGGTTGGCGGTTCGAGTCCACCCGGGGGAGCCCAGACTTCCTTATTATAATTTCGTGCCTATTTTTGAGTATTTTGAATATCGGTGTTGGCACGACTTTATGTATTTTTTTGTTCTTTATCACTAATTTCTCAAAGAAGAACCTCAGATAGTGTCTTTTTAAGAATTTAGGAGCTTCAATATAGGTTTGGTGAATATTCCTTGTGAATGCCAGAACTTCCTCTATTAAATCTACATCAATTTTGCCTTTACTATCTATCTCAACGATTTGATTATCAAGATTCAATATCTCTTTCTGGATTTGACTATGACGACGTTTAAAGGCTTCTCTATCTATTGTTCCATCTAGCATCGCATCTTCAAGATTATTTCTTCGTATTTCCAAAGCAGTTTTTTGATTTATTATTCCCTGCATCACAGATGAAGCAGATTTTCTACTATTTTCTAAGGCTTCCTTAGT
>MGBA01000018.1 GCA_001789965.1 Candidatus Roizmanbacteria bacterium RIFCSPLOWO2_02_FULL_40_13 | reverse complement strand
AAGATTCATTCTGATGGTCCTCATTGTTTTTTTGGAAAGATCAATAGCGGACGCAACAGTTCTCAAATCTTTATTAACTAGCGTGATGTCAGCAGCTTCTATTGCAACATCTGTGCCGGTTCCCATCGCGATACCAATATCAGCGGCAGCTAAAGCCGGCGCGTCATTAATGCCGTCTCCTACCATTGCCACCTTCTTTCCTTCTGTCTGTATTTTTCTAACTTCCGCTTCTTTTTGATCAGGAAGAACCTCTGCCAGGATTCTTTTTATTCCAACTTTTCTACCGATCGCCTCGGCTGTCCTCTTATTATCTCCCGTTATCATTACCACCTCTATTCCTAATTTCTGCAATGCTTTAACACCTTCAACCGCCGTATCTTTTAACGTATCTTGGATTCCTGCAAGAGCAACATTTTTGCCATCTACTCCTATATAGGCCAATGTTTTTCCTTCACTAGTTAATTTGTCAGCTGACTTATCAAGCTCTGCGCAGCGCATGACTTTTTCTTGTTCCATAAACTTTTTTGTTCCCACAACTACTTTTCTTTCATCAACCGTCCCTTTAATCCCGTGTCCTGCAACAGCGTTGAAATTTTTTACATTATATTTTTTTGACTCAGTATTCCCATATGAAACTATTGCTTCCGAAAGGGAATGTTCGGAGCCCTTTTCAAGCGACGTAGCGAGAGACAAAATGTAATCCTTGTTTAATTTTGTAAGTTTTTCAACATCGTTCATGTATTCAAAGTCTGTTACTTTTGGTTTTCCTTGAGTTAAGGTACCGGTTTTATCAAAAACGACCGTATTGATTTTATGTGCAATCTCAAGACTTTCCGCATCTTTAATAAGTATTCCATGCTCTGCTCCCTTGCCTGTTCCTACCATAATTGCAGTAGGCGTTGCGAGCCCCATCGCGCAAGGACAGGCAATGATAAGAACCGCGACTGTGTTTAGCAGTGCAAATAAAAATGCTGGACTAGGTCCAAAAATATACCAAACGCCAAACGTAAGAAAAGCCAGCATTATGACAATTGGTACAAAGTACGAAGAAACAATATCTGCGAGTCTCTGGATCGGTGCCTTGCTGCCTTGAGCTTCTTGGACGAGTTTTATGATCTGGGCAAGCATAGTATCTTGTCCTACTTTTGTTGCTTTATAGGTAAAAGTTCCTGTTTTATTGATAGTTGCTCCAATTACCGTATCTCCTTTTGTCTTATCGGCCGGAATGCTTTCACCGGTAACCATAGACTCGTCAATTGACGAGTCTCCTTCGATAATTATTCCGTCCACGGGGATCTTCTCTCCCGGTCTCACCCGAATAACGTCATTAATTTGTACTTGATCTATAGGAATATCGATTTCCTGCCTGCCGGCAGGCAGGTCTTTACTTTCTCGTAAGACTCGCGCTGTTTTTGGTGCAAGTCCCATAAGTTTTTTTATTGCAGTGGATGTACCGATCTTTGCTTTTGCTTCAAAGTAGCGACCGAGGAGAATCAGTCCGATGACAATCACTGCGACATCAAAGTAGGGCATATGATCTATGCCAAGATTCATCACGACTTTTGGAAGAAAAGTGACAAAAGCAGAGTAAACGTACGCGACCGTTGTCCCCAAAGCCACTAAGGTATCCATATTGGCGGTTCTGTTTCGGAGTGCCGGAATGGTAGCTTTGTAGAAATCCAGTCCTGCCCAAAATTGAATTGGTGTTGCAAGAAGAAGTTGCAAGAAGAAGTTTCTTAAAAACGGGGGAGACGTATTCATAAGTCCTGGGAAGCTCCCCCAGAAGATCAATGCCCCGATAAAAAGGCTTGCAATAACTTTTGTTTTTAAAATTTTAAGTTCCTTCTTTTTTTCCTGTTCCTGAATCTCTTCATTTTTTTCTTTAAGTTCTAATGCATATCCCGTTTTTGCGATAGAATCTGCTAATTGCTCCGGCGTGCAGTCATCGCTATCATAAGTAACAGTAGCTTTAGTTGTTGCGAGATTAACAACGGCGTCTTTAACTCCCGGTGTATTTTTTAGTGCTTTTTCTGTCGTATATACACATGAGGCGCAGTGGATTCCTTTTATTGGAAATGTTTTTTTTGTGATCATTTGACTATTATTTTTCCGTGGAACATGTTCATCCCACATGAAAACGGAAATGTTCCTTCTTTTTTTGGAGTAACTTCTATGGTCACTTTTTTATTCAACGGTAAGTAACGGCGAATTTTAAATTCACTTAGGACTACTTCTTCAAGACAGCTTGAGGGGTCTTTTCGTAAAAAAGAAATTTTGGTTGTTTTTCCTATTGGTATAGAGATGGCACTGGGAGAATAACCACCCTCAACTATAATATCAACGGCATCAGAAACCATAACGACCTCGTCCTTTTTCATCAGGAAAAACCAGTAGGTAAACGCCATTCCGGCTAAGCTCAATAGGGCAACTAGTATTTTGTCAGCACTCATTTTGCATACCCCCAGTTTTTGTACCATTCCCGCATCTGATTGATCTCTTTGGTCTGAGCTTCTTTAATGTCTTTTGCCAATTGCTTCATCTCTAAGCGATTTGTTCCTCGCTCAAGCATCGTAGCCATCATAACAGCCATCTGGTGATGAGGAATCATCTCCTCAATAAATACTTTGTCAAAGTCTTCAGCTTGCTCGAGTCTTGTCATATCCGTTTCATCTCCCATCATCCCCATATGTATGCTGACCGTTCCTCGTCCCATGCCGTGATCTCCCATCACTTCCTCATCTTCTGACACCTCTTCTCCAAACCAGCTCTTGTACCAATCTTTCATTTGATCAATCTCTTTGCTTTGGCTTTTGATAATAGCTTCTGCCAAAATCTTAATCTCTGGTCGTTGTGCCTTGGTTTGTGCTAATTTTGCCATGGTAATTGCATCTTTATGATGAGGGATCATCTGTTCTATAAAATGCCGGTCAATATTGGCTGCCATCATATTTTTGCTCCCAGCGATTTTTGTTCCTATACCCATCATATTCATCACTCCGGAATTATTTGTGTTCACTGCGCTTGAAGCAATGTATCCTGTCAATACAACTCCCAGGAGTAGACCGATCACTCCATATAAAATTGATTGGTTTTTCATATTCACACCTCCTTTCATAAAAATACTTTTATTTCTTTAGAAATTTGTTATAAGCCACTGCGAATATATAACCTGAAATCCAGGCAAATGCTACAAAACTTACCAAGCCCGTCAAGACAGAGCTAGTGGTAAGAGTTGCTGTTGGCAATGCGTTGAAGTCTACTCCATGGAACCAGCTCCCAATTATTCCCATATAGCTGCTTTTGGAAACCATTACCCAAAACACGCAGAGTACGTACCAAATTCCACCAACTACTGCTAGTGCATTCGCCGTTACTTTTGGTTCATGTTTCATATCGTCTCACCTCCTTATTACTGATTTTTTTTGAAAACCTGCATAATTTCTAGGACTGCTTCTTCTTTTTTCCCTTCGTTTATCGCATCCGCTACGCAGGTTTTCAGATGATTTTCTAAGATAAGGTTATCGGTCTCTTTTATAGCTTTTTGAACTGCTTGGGATTGATGGAGGACATCGATACAATACTCATTTTCGTCTATCATTGCGATGACTTTTTTTAAGTGTCCTTGAGCAATCTTTAGTCTATGGAGAATGCGTTCTTTTGTATCTTTTGGTCTGTATGTCATGCTATTATATATCCCCCCTATAGGGATATAATATACTGTTCAATAAACGATTTCAATCGGATATTTGACAAAGGCTAATGTTTGTATTATTGTATACGCAGTATGCACAAGTTGTTATCAGCCGACCATAGTTCTCCTCATTCAAAAAGGTTTCTTATAAAGATAGTAATTTTTGCTATCCTTCTTCATGTCGTCATACTCGCTCTCTTCTTTGGAATGAAATAAAGAAAAGAAAAAGTGTAGTAATTATTGTTAATCTCAATTTTCCTTTTCCTGAATGCGTCAATCAGGGGGAGCCAGGTTCAAAATCAACACCCAAGAAGCTTCTTATTATAACCTCTGATATCATTAAGTCTATGAAAATATATATCGTAGGTGCGACAAGAGAATTTAATGAAAGTATGCAAAATGCTTTAAGGAGCAGTGGACAGAAGGATGTATCTATAATTGTTGTTCCCAAAAAAATTACTCCAAGAGAACTAGCTGAAAAAGCGGGCGATTGTGAAATTCTTGTTGCCAGTCCATCGGGATTTGAAAGGGTTTCAAAAGAGCACGTAGATAGTTTACCGAAGCTTAAATTCATTACGACAACGAGTGTTGGGACAGATTGGGTTGATGTTCAGGCGGCAAAAGAACATGGCGTTATTGTAAGTAATCAAAAAGGGGTAAATGCTGAGGCAGTTGCGGAACATTGTTTTGGAATGATACTTGATGTTGCAAAACGAATAACCGAAGCAGATCGAGATATTCGAGAAAAAGGTGAATATAGGTCATCTCCTTATATGGGCATAGAATTATACGGAAAAACATTGGGTATTATTGGAATTGGTGATATAGGACAAAGAGTAGCGCGGATTGCAAAAGGATTTTCAATGAAAGTGCTGGGAGTCAATAAAAGCAGGAAAGAAGTACTTGGGATTGAGCTCGAAAGTTTGGAAACACTTCTTAAGGAAAGTGATGTTATTGCGGTAACAATTCCTTTAACGACGGATACAGAAAATTTACTGTCAGAAAAAGAACTCAATCTCATGAAGCCTGGAGTAATTCTTGTCTCAACTTCCCGAGAGAAAATTATCAATAAAGAAGCGGTTCTCGATGCGGTAGATTCAGGAAAAGTCAGCGGCTATGGCTTTGATGCAGAGATCTTGTCGCCAATTAAAAAAGGCGACCCTTATCTTAAGCGTCGACGAGTTGTTATTACTCCTCACTCAGCGTCTATGACAAGAGAAGCTAACCAAGGATATATTGATATGACTGTTGAGAATGTAATGGCATTTTTAATTGAAAAACCAATAAGAGTGGTCGAATAAATTGTTAAATTACAATTGCAGTAGCTAATTGCAACTTCTTAATTTCTTCCAATCTTTGTCTTAATTCCCCAATATATCGCAAATCCTGAAAGGACTGTATAATCTGAGAAGAGTCGATAGTTATATTAATTCTAGGCTTGGGGAGCAAAGTATTTTTCTAGCTTCAAAATAATTGAAGTCCTCGAACCTTTTATTCTTTTTTAAATGGGTATTTGTTTGCTTTACTGTAAATTACTGATTACGCTTAAGGGATGAAAAGAATTGTTTTGGTGGGTTGTAGTTTACTAATATTGGCATGTCTGGTTTTAGCATATGGTTGGGTGAAAGGAGACTTTAGAGGTTTGTTGTTTGTAAGTAAAAAAAACACTTGTCCAACGCTGCAGTCGCCGGTTAACATATCTCATGTTACTTCTGTCCTCTATCCAGGCCAGGAGCGGGGTGGAGACTACAAGGCTCATGGTGGGTTTCGGCTTGCCGGACTAAGCAATAACAATATAACCGTTAAAGCTCCTATTTCAGCTAAATTGACTAAGGCTGGACGCTACATAGAAATAGGTGAAGTCCAATACATTTTTATTTTTGAAACTAACTGCGGTTTAACGTATCGGTTTGATCATCTACTTACATTAGCCCCTAAGTTTCAGGCTGTCTCCGACAAGCTACCGCTGGCCAAAGAGGGACGTTCGGAGTTTGTTTCTGTCGGTTCAGATATAGAGGTTGAGGTGGGTGAAACAATAGCTACGGCGGTTGGTTTCAGACATAACGATCAAGGCAAACCAAACGTTTCCTTTGATTTTGGTGTGTACCTTGATAGGTATGACCACGGACTATGCTGGCTAGATTTGCTACCTATAGACGATGCTACTCGGCTAAAAGCGTTACCTGGTGGTGATTATCAAAGCGGAAAAACCAGTGACTATTGTCATTAACTTAACAATCCTTCAGGTAAAAATTTCATCAAGCTTATATCTATCTCAATTTTTCTGTTCCTGAATAAGTCGATCAGGGGGAGCGACTGATAATTCAGATTGTTACAATAGGACAAGACTTAGAATTATAAAAGAACCCCACACTCCGTCAAGGTTTTACTATAGCAGATGCCGATATAACCAAGAATATACCGACACTATTTAACAAGAAAGACAAAATAACGAATTGGTACGTTTTCATTTTGGCAATGCCCATAAGGCTTATTCCAATTTCGTCCGGGAGCGGGGAGGCAATTAAAGCTGCTCCAATCACAGGAAGCGTCCAGCTGAAGTATTTGGTATGCAAAACCCGCCGTAGATGATTTCCGCCGAAATTATTGTAAACATCTTTTATCTCATTATATAAGTTATCCCGTACAAATCTAAAGATAAGAAGATCTCCCAATACTGCTCCGACTCCCGCGATGATCCCAATATGAATAGGGTTTAAGTTTTCTGCGAGAATCAAAAGAATTACCATAGAAAGTGCGACAGTAAAAGTTGAAGTAAACATAATCCCAGCTAGAAATGCTCCAAGGTATTCCAGTGCCCCCAAATGTAGTAAGAAAGAATGAATTGTTTCATTCTCGAAGAAAAAAAATGCCACAAGGAAACTTATAGAAAGGAAAGTAAGATTTTTATATTTGTATCGTTTCCAGGAATCCACAAGTTTAGTTTACCAAATTGAAAATTTAGGATAAACTTACGCAATGGCTAAGAAAATTGTTTTCACAGTATTGATTTTTGCTGCGGTTGGAGTAGTAGTCTTTTTTTTGACTCAGCCTAAGAAATCGGTCAATGTTTCTGTAATTAAACCAACGGTCACCCCAAAAGAGGAGCTGGTAGATTATAAAGCGGGTTTTGCTATTTTTACGCATGGTACATTCCGGGGTTTTACGGCCGCCATGTATCACAATCTGTCACAAAATGTTTATATCCAGGCCGGCGATCCAAATATTGTACACATAAAAAAAAGCGAAACTACATGGGATGACTTTTTCAAAACGTTACCCTTCAAATTGACGAAAGAGTGTTTAACGACGGGAGCAGGTGAGACTTTTTGTTCAGGACAAGATGGAACTCTAAAGTTTTATCTTAATGGAGTAAAAGACCCTAGCTTATTAGACAAAACAATAAACGCTGGTGATCAAGCCTTAATCTCTTTTGGTAATGAAGACGAGTCACGAATAAAAAGTCAATTAGATAAGGTTGTCGCAGTAAAATAGTTTCGAACGCCGTCTAGCCCTCGGAGCCATCTTTCGCTGAAGCTTCAGATGGCAGGCCAGCTACTCTACAAAAGAATCATGGTTGACAAGAGGCTTCTTTTGTGCGTTACTGAGTATATGGCGAAGGCCATCATACTAAAAATCTTTCTTACATTATTTCTTCTCGTCAGTCTTCTCACTCTTTCTCATACGGTTTCAGCCCAAGCATCTGTAGATTGTAATGCTGCATTGGCGGAGGCCACCAAAGGGAAAGAGCTTATTGCTGATTGGAGTAATCCGGGAGTGCCGGGGGCCACCTACGCGGTGAAGAATGTCAAAAAAGAGATCGAAAAAACCAATGGAGATTCTTGTATCCTGGCTCGGACATGGGCTGCATTCGGTTCAGAGGTAGAGCGTCAAGACGTGAAGATGACATACTTTGCAAATTCGCAGGAGGCAACGACCGAAATGGGAAAACTGCGTACAAGCGAACTGAGCGACTTTAGAGTAAAATCATCGAGCCCCACTAGCTATTCAGGCTCAATTTACAGACAAGGAGTCTACAAAGAGGTACTCCAGGGACATATGGGGTATGAGGTGGAAGGGCCATTGTACGGTCGAAGCGTCTCTGTTTTGGGAAATTGTTTGATACAGGCGAAAGAACAACTTCACGGGAGATATGTCTATGCAAACGCAAGTGAATATGAAAACACCTGGGGGAATCCACCCCGCGTCATTGCCGAAGGATTTGTTGATGGTTTGTCTAGACGAGGAGAAGTCCAATCCCTATGCGGATCCGGAGGCGGCATTGGCGGATTCTTCCAGCAATTTTTGGGAAGAAAAGTTGAGCCAACACCTGGGCCTCCTAGTATAAACAGTACAAACAAACCATCTACCAGCGAGTCGGCTCAAGATATCAACAACTGGATAAAAGATACGCTCGGTGTTTTTAATCCAAACCAGATTGTCATCAACGAGATCCAAAGACAAAACGCAAAACAACTGGAAAAGCTTGGTCTACACGAAAGTTTCTCACGACAAGCTAAACTTAATGAAAAAAATATAGCGGAAGCCGTACAGCAATACGAATCAATACCCAAACCATCACCCTACAATATCGTAGTCATTAACTCATTTTCAGGAAAAGAGGGGACGGAACCTCTTATTAAATATCCCGGTTCAAATGAATTTGTGCCGCTTGGAAAAAGAAACATCAAGGTCGGATCAATCATCAAAACACAAGATAACGAAGTACTTATTAGTACCGGGGATAGGGGACTGATATACATAGATGATGACTCTGAGATAACGGTGAGTCATGAAGGTTTTGACAAGGCGATCGAGAACAAACAAGCCGAGGTAAATGAGTACTATCTGCACGAGGGAGAAATTGAGGTAAAAGTAAAACCTGCACAGCAAACTCCCCAAAGCACTCCTCAACCATCGCAAACGTTCAATGTAAAAACAGATCTTATGGACTTGATTGTCATCGGCACCCATTTTTGGGTAAAGCACCTGCCTGATAAAAAATCTATTGTAGTGGGGGTGTATGATGGCACGATTGAAGTGAGAACTAAAGATGGAAAAACAACAAAAGTGTCTCCCAGTGATAATGAGCCAGGGATAACGATTGTTTCCCAAAGATTTTCAATATCAAAACTGCTTGTTCCAGCCGTTGTTTTAGCAATTGTCATCGGGTTCATCTTAATCTCCAAAAAAAGAAAGAGAAAGAAGTAGATATAGTTGATCACCACAAGAACCAACTTTTCTTCATGCAGAAAAGTAAACTCGGAAGGAGACAAAGAAGAAAAAGCAGGATACAAAAGAGTTTCTAAAAAAACTGCAGTAGCAGAGGTTGCAAAAAGCTTTTACCTATCTCGCTGACCCATTTGCTATCTGAAGCGCTCGATAGAAGTTTCGCACTTCGTCTAGCCTTCAAACAATATAGTGAGAATCACGGTTGGTTATAAAGAAAGTAATTGTGAACTTTAATCTTGAAGAACTTCCTCACTCTCATCATACTTTAGCCAATCATAAGTTCTATATGCGTCCAGTTTGGCGAGCCAGCAATTTTAGCTTCAATTCTTCATTAGTATGGCAGGATGTTCGAACCTTCTTGACAAATATTTATCAAGTACTATACATACACTTATGGCTACAAAAGAAGCTCGCCTAGCTGAGACAATATTATCAGCAGAAGCAGGAAGCCAAAGGGAGAAGTTTTTCAATAGTTTTTTCAACGAAGACTACGGTTTTGCTAAGAGCACTATAATAATACTTCCTGCAAGAAACACAGCTGCTCCAATTAATCCCATTCTTGAAATTGTGGGGACAACAAGCTTCGTTATTTTTGCAGAGTGATTTAATTGTATTATTAGAGCAACGAGGATTACGATAAGAGTAGTAAAAAAAATAACAAAAAACACTTTTTCTACAAGTAAAACGGTTTCCATAATTAATCTAATTTTTTTACAGCTGCTCTTTCCATAATCACTTCAATAGCCCGGGGATCCTCTGGTTTTATAAAAATAAAAGGTTCAGGTCTCTCCAGTCTTTGAAAGTAAACATATACATCTTCCAGTCCTAAAAGATCAAAAACTGGATTAGAAGCATCTCTTACGATTTCTTTGACCGGAGTTGCCTCAAGAAAAACTTCATCGATGTGTCTTCCCCCAAAAGTAAAATGTCTCCGGTGCACAATTCGCTTATTGGTGATAATATAAAACTGATAAAACCAGAAGAGATACGTGTATGTGCCAAAAACAAGGGTTATTCCTACAATCAGCAGATATAAGTGAAACAAAAATAGATTTATCAGTGATTGATTCGGTAATAGACGTTGAGATGCAAGAAAAATATTGACGCCTATTAAAAGACTCAAAATAAATATTGGAAGGAAAATGGGGAAAACAAGCATCGTCCAGTGCTGACGATGGCAACAGACAATCTTCTCACCCTTCGAGAGTTTCAAGAGGTGTAGTTTTTTAATATCTTTTGCGTGCATACAGTAGTAGTATAATTCTAATAAATGGAAATAACAGCAGGCAACAAACTCTTAGACTTAACCAAAAAAACCGCAATTGTTACTGGAGCTGTGGGAATCGGATACGGCATTTCCTACAGACTCGCAGAGGCTGGAGCAAACGTTTTAGTTGCAAGTAGGTCCAAAGAAGAAGTAGATAAAACGGTTTCCGAATTGACTTCAAAAGGGTGGAAGGTAAAAGGAGCGATTGTTGACGTTTCAAAAGAAGAAGATGTGAAGAAAATGGTGGAAGAAGCTGTTTCTGATTTTGGGGCAGTTGATATTTTGGTAAATAATGCGGGGATTTATCCTTCTATACCTGTTCATCAGATGACCCTTGATGATTTTGAGAAAGTACTGGCGGTAAATCTTAAAGGGGTTTTTTTATGCACCAAATATGTTTCAGAAGAAATGATTAAACAAGGCAAAGGTGGAAAGATCATAAACATTACCTCTATAGACGCACTTCATCCTTCGTCAGTTGGACTTGCTCATTACGATGCGTCAAAACACGGAGTTTGGGGTTTCACAAAAAATGTAGCTCTAGAACTTGCTCCCCATAAAGTTTGGGTAAATGCCATAGCACCAGGTGGAGTTACAACACCCGGTGTTACGAAATTACAAAAAGCAATGCACGTGCCTCAAGGAGTGGACATGACAAAAGTCCTGGAGACATTTCTAGCCAAAATTCCCATGCGCCGGATGGGTGAACCTGACGATATTGGTAAAGTTGCGTTATTCCTGGCATCCGACATGTCTTCCTATATGACAGGCACTCAGATTGTGGTTGACGGTGGTGTTTTGCTGTCCTAAAATCCAATCAATAGACTCGATACATTATTGAAACAGGAAGCAAATAAAATATGACAAGTACTAAGAAGGCCACGCAGAAGTCCAAGGGATTCTCAGACTTTGAGCGAGCGGCAATGAAGGAACGCGCCCTCGAACTGAAGGCGGAAACGGAGAAGGCAGACGGGGAGAAAGGATTGCTCGCGAAGATCGCCGAGATGCCGGAATCGGATCGCTCCATGGCAAAACGGCTACATGCTATCGTCATGAAAAACGCACCAACCTTATCGCCTAAAACATGGTACGGGATGCCCGCGTATGCAAATCGCGACGGCAAAGTTGTTTGTTTCTTCCAAAATGCAGATAAATTCAAAGCAAGATATGCAACGCTTGGTTTCAGTGACTTGGCAAACCTTGACGAAGGCGACATGTGGCCGACTTCTTTTGCACTGAAAAAGTTAACTTCCGCTGAAGAAAAAAAAATTGCTTCACTCGTAAAAAAAGCAGTTCGGTAGTTTCTCAGTGCTTTTACTTATCGACGTGACTTATATTATTTCTGTTATCATGAGATTATGGCTTCGGAAAGGTCATTTAAACTAAGGTGGCTTTTGGTCATTCCTCTTCTGATCGTTGCTTTTTATCTCGTCATGGGCTTCAAATATTCTGGGCCGGTGACAAAAGATGAGTTAAATCAAAAATTCGTCGTTATTAATCCGCTCGATCTCTCACAAATTAAAGGCTTCTCAAAATACAGAAGTTGTATGGGACATGATTACAGAGGACCATTGGTTGACTCGGAAAAAGAGTCAACGCCACGGTCTATGAAGCACTACGTAAAAGTTAAGGAAGAGCTTGGTGGCAAAAACGGGGTAGTAAAAGCAATAGCTCCTTTCAATGGGAGAATATCGAATTTTGAAAAAAAAGATCCTGAAAGAAAACCTTACGATCAACAAGTCTGGCTTACTCCAGATACAGGAGATCCTGTAAGTCCCAGATTGTGGCATTTTGTTTTTTTTCACATTGACGTACGTGACGACCTCAAAGAGGGTTCCCCTGTAAAAGCAGGAGAAGTAATAGGAACCGCATACATGACAAGAGGTCCTCAAAATTTTACAGATAATTTTGATATGGCAGTGAAATTTACGAGACCAGGGGCAAGTCCTGCTATAGATTTTCCGATGGACCATTTTTCAGATGAAGTACTTTCCGAATATGCCAAAGTCGGCATTACTCCAGAAAACATGACGATTAGTAAAGAGTACCGTGATCAGAACTCATGTCCGACTACAGGAGAAAGTCTTGGGGGCGACGTCTATTTTACTCCGAATACCGATCCCAACGACATGATCTTTCTCCAAACCCCTTGATATAATTCTTGCATGAAGTCTGAAAAAGAGGATCCACTTATGGAAGAAGTTTTTGATTATCTTAATAAGTTTGATTTTCCTCTCGCTCAATTAATCCAGCGAAAATTTAAAATAGGGTTTTCTAGAGCTGAGCGAATTCTCAAACAAATAGAAAAAAAGAAAAAAAGGTTTTTGATATAATTTATTTATGGCAAGAGTAAGCACCTATCTTAATTTTCCTCGGAATACAGAAGAAGCATTTAATTTTTACAAATCAGTTTTTGGAGGAGAATTTGATGGTGGTATTAATCGGATGGGCGAAGTGCCTCCTCAAGAAGGTCAGCCTCCGATGAAAGAAGAAGATAAAAATCTAGTCATGCATGTAGCGCTTCCGATCCTAGGTGGTCATGTACTTATGGGTACTGACGCACCCGAATCCATGGGATTTAAAGTAACTCATGGAAACAACATCTATATAAACCTTGAACCTGATACACGTGCAGAAACTGAAAAATTATTCAAAGCACTTTCCGAGGGAGGAAAAGTCGAGATGAAACTCCAGGAAATGTTTTGGGGAGATTACTTTGGATCCTGCACGGATAAGTTTGGCGTGCAATGGATGTTCAACTGCTCCAGCAAAACCTAAAATTTTCATCGAAGTAATTTATTACACACTTCTTACAAATATGAGTTACAATAAAAACTTATGAAAGTGAATCCTGTCGTACATTTCGAAATGCCTTCAAAAGATAAAAAACGTACTGCAGAGTTTTATGCCAAAGTTTTTGGTTGGACAATGAATCAGTTAGGTGCAGAAATGGGAGATTATCTCCTCGCAGGAACTACTGAGACTGATGAAAACAATATGGTTAAAACCCCGGGGAATATTAACGGAGGCTTTTTTGATTACAAAGATGAAGATGGTTTTAGACAACCTCATCTTGTTATCGCGGTCGACAATTTAGAAGAAAGCATGAAGAAGGTCGAAGAAGGTGGAGGCAAACTAATTGGTAAACCTATGGATATTCCAGGGATTGGAAAATACATCTCATTCAAAGATACTGAAGACAACAATGTAGGCATGCTTCAGCCTTCACCGATGTAACTTTTCTCCCAAGGTCTAATAAAATCGAGTCTGTTGCGGATAATTTTAACTATCCATCTTCTTGTCGGAATCCATCTTGTTGATATGAGTTATAATTCTTAGATTCCTCGTTTGACGCAGATTAAAGATAAGATCGCTATTTATTTTTAGCGTGAAGTTATCCTGATACTTTGAGATGCCGATCTTCCCGCAGTATCGTACGCGCGCGCTTCAATTGTATACAATACATTGGGTTTAGAAGGTATTCTCCAACTACAATTATACGAAGCGGAGGTATCAGTGCAGTGCCACGAATTGTTTATATAGAAATCTACTTTGGCAACAGCCACATTGTCTGAGGCTACTGCAGTGAGAATAATATTGGATTTTCGATTCAGTACACTTCCGGACAGAGGATATGTGATTTGCACTGTTGGAGAAATAGTATCCGTAGGAATAGGTGTGGGCGTAGGCGTTTTGGTAGGTGCTATCGTCGGCGTAGGCGAAGCTGCCGGAGTTGGGGTGGGAGATGCTTGAAGTGTTGGTGTCGGCGGGTATTGTCCGCCAATCAAGTAATAACTATTTGCCGTATTCCAATGTGTCTCTAGATATTTTCCAGCAGGAGGGTTTGTGTGAAAATAATCGTCATTATTACAATCATATTTTTGTTCTTGATCGCTACTGCATGGATATGTCATTGCCGGATGATTTGGGCTATCGGAATAACACATCCGATCATATTCATCAGTGCAATGATACCCTCCGCTTGCGTGAGGTGCGGAAAGTTGAACGCCGCCTATGTTATGCATAAACTCGTGAGCTGCGAGGGCTCCGTTCCAACATCCTGCATCTACTCTGGCATAGCTGGGGCCTCTATTATTCAAGTTGCTTGATCCTTGTTGATCGTCACGAGATATGGTGGCTATGCCACAATATACTTTGGCATCAACAAAGACGAGATATTTTCTATCAGGACGGTTGTATCCTTGTGTCCTTAATTCACTTGCAGTATTTGAAAACGTATCGTCTCCGGTAGGACTCATTACTACATTTGAAATAATAGGGCTTCCCAACGAAGAACAGCTTGGATCATGCACAAATCGTACGCGTCGGTTCCCACCTGTTTTTGCCGCCGAGTTCTGTAGGATATCATCCATTGTTTTCGCCCATGTTTGAAAGGAAAAGTAATACGCCGAAAATCTATCCACGGTGTCGGATGAACGTGCGTAGATAACCTGTACCCTCGGCCCTGTCGATCCGTCACCACTGCAAGTTAATCCAAGTACATTTTTATTTGAATATGTTTTCGCTTGCACAACGGGAGGACTGTCCTTTTGAATATCTACTCCTTCAGGTGCAGGGTCTGGGCCGTGAGTACAGAGAGCTTCCAATTTATCTCCTGCGGGAGAGTTCTCTTTGAGATGTAGTAGGCCGTTACAGGCTCCATCAGGATCTTCTTCTAAGCTATCATATACCAAACCACGTGCGTGGTCATTTGCCGGAAGAGGTAGTCGTTCCGAACGCCTTTCTTGAGCAAATTTTCGCAGGTCCTGTCTTTGATTTGCGAGGCGGACCGTTTCTGATAGTATAAAAACACCGAGTAAAAGTAAGAGGACAAGTATAGCCAAAGGAAGAGATTGTTTTTTACCTTTCTGGTACCACTTTTTCAATAATCTAAATATAAAATATGCAATTTATTAAGTCAAACCCGAGTAAAAATTAATCCATAAATTTATCTCTAAGTAATCTTCCTGATATAATACTCCTATGAAATTCAAACATTGGATAATTATTATCGTTATACTTTTGATTCTTGGAGTTTTAGGATTAATGTCCTCTACGAGTCAAAATATAAACGATAAGGCAAGAGAGCTCGAACTCAAAAATCAACAACTTAAAAAGTCACA
>MGBA01000017.1 GCA_001789965.1 Candidatus Roizmanbacteria bacterium RIFCSPLOWO2_02_FULL_40_13 | reverse complement strand
CACATCATACCCTTCTGTTTTATATAAATGTTTCTTAAATTTGGAGTATGTTTTTTGTGTAATAGTGGGAATAACCTTTTTTTCTGCATTAAGAACTCCGTCAACTATGGATAAATAAATAACTTTATCTACGGAGAATGATTTTTTATACAGTTTTGAGACAAGAATTTCAAAAAGATTTTCCGTAGAAAAGATATGAGAACCTTTTTTGTCGTCAAAAACAATGTCTCCGTATACAACAGGGGTCATCCCGAGAGATAATATTCCTTTTATAGAATCGAGAAAAATTTTATTTGCTTTTCCTTTTGATGCGGTTACTACGGATGAGGGATGAATTGAAATGGAGTTTACTCCGGTTTTTAAAAGCTCGTCGACTACGATTTTATTAAGTTCTTTTACTTTACTTTGAACGAGTGCGAATCCATATTTCTGTTTTTTACTTTTCATTCCGTCCGCTACATTAAGTTCGGTTGCCGCATAGTGACCAAAGGATCCTGCTCCATTTCCCAATATAAACGCGTGGTCCGAATAAATTTGCTGAAGTTTTTTTATTTCTTTTGAGAGCTCTCGTATGATATCTCTCCGTGGAGTATACGGTTTATCTTTATAAGTGATGAGGCTTCCTCCAAATTTTATGAAGATAAGCTTTTTCATTTTGATCTAAACTTGGTAAGATCTGCGCTCCGCGAATCCTTATAGCCATTCACTTGAAATTCAGGAGGGATTACAACTGCACTGGTTGGAAAACGGGTGGGGTGAAAAACTCCTTTTTCAGCTAACTGCTGGAATCCAGACACTGTAAATTCTCTTACAGGATTCGATTCGTCTACCTGCCCGGCAATTAAGGGTTCGAGAGGAAACCAACCTAATTCTTCTATTTCTTCTGATTCTCCTAGAGGACCTGCCAAATCTTGACTTGTCGCAAAAACATAAATAGGTACCATATGACGTCTTCCCTCTTTAACGAGATCTACCTCTTGTATTGAATCATCTCTTCCTAAGAGTTGAAGATCTACAAGTCCACGGTCCATTTCCTCAGGCACAAGTCGGGCTAAAACATGCGCAATGTTTCCATGAAGTTCGCTCGGATAAACCGTCTCGGCAAGCCAGCTCCATCGACCACTTTCCTCCTCGGAACGCTCTGAGCCACGATGCTTACCCATGAGAACCTCTATTCCTTCACTCTGATTTCGGCGTAATATCATCAAACCGACAGCTATTCTTTCGTATCCTGCATCCGCAAGCATCACAGGTTCGTAACTCCTACCGGGTAAGGTAATCGTAAGTGGAGGATCTCTCCTCTCAGTATATTTTTCTCTAATGGCCATAGGGCGTCAGGACTTTCTAATTAGAAAGATCATTATACCAATCTTCGTATGGTATTAACAATCTATTAATCTACGCTTACTCGGTAGATTTTTGAACCTTTCAGGATGTACGCGTTTGCGCCGAAAACTTCGATATCGTCCCCTTTTCCAAAGATTGGTGAGTTTACCTGTCTCTCGTAGACGCCCGATTTATTTACCACATAAAGCGTGGACTTCTTTTTGTCCCACGCGTATATTTTTTCGATATCTGTATTGGTGATAATTTTTATGATATTCGTATCATCTTCGGGAAATGTAGGATTAAATCCTTCCTTTTGACCTGATGTAAATTTGGCTATCGCATCAGGGAAGCCAACATGAACCGAAAGATCAATCGCCAGTGAATTTGCGCCCGATATATTGGGATTATCCTGCCCTTTGAAATACGAGCTTTTTTCCGAGAAGCCTTGCTCTGCAGGAACATACTTATATACGTCTCCCTTTGTGCGATCCAGTAAGTAAAGGTTCTTATTGTACGTAACCATTGCCGAAATATCGCCCCAGTCTTTGTCGTTTTCGACTACTCTCTTTGCTTTGTTTTCCGTATCTATTCCAAAAATTCCAGCTCCTTTTTTTAAGACAAAAATGTTGTCATCCGATCGGACAACCAGATCTCCATTGCGGAATTCTGAGGCGTTCCGCTTTTCCAGTGATTTCTTTGAGAGTGAAAGCAGATATGCAGTACCGGACTGAGTGTCAAGAATTACTGTATTTTCTCCATCAAAATACAATCTGCTTCCTACTGCATTCCTATCTTCTACCGAAAGATCGTAATATTCTTCAAAACTTCGCTCCTCTTTTTTTAAGACACTCTCCTCTTTTTCGGCAACGAGTTTTTCCAGATCGGCGATCTCATTTGGCTTTTTTCCTTTCAGCTCTTTTTTAAGAGCTGCGACATCTCCTTTTGCTTCTGTGATCAAAGCTGTTGCTCGTGCCAGATTAAGAAACGCTACGTCTTCTGCCTGCCGTAATTTTTCCACCACAAGCTCTTTTGTTTCTTGTGTTCTTTGATCAAGTGTCGCCGATGTTCTCCGTTGATACCCTAACACCACGCTCCATATAAAAACAACAAGAATTATGGAAATCAGAATAAGTGTCGTTTTCTTTTTTTTATCCTGACCTTGAAGCTCAGCTTTTGCCTTTCCTAGCCATTCTTTAAATATGTTTGGATGCTCGGAAATTTGTTGAGAGGCTATGGTAGATGCCGAGGGATCGGCGACCAAATGTTCTTCTGCTTCCGTAAGCGTTGGCTCTTTATTTTCAAAACGCACAAAAAGAGCCACTCTGTCTTTTAGGTCTTTTTGAGCGATTTCTGGGACAAGAGCCTGAGCCGCCTCTGCAGGATCTGCTTTGTCAATTATTTTCTTTAATGCTTCCTTATACCCCGCAGATCCTGAGTCGGTTGTAAAGATAAAAGAATCTTCGTTTTCCACATAACCCGACGCGCTCAAGTTTTTTTCAAGAAGATTGCTGAAGATATGTTTTCGTTTTACATATACTACGCCGTCTCCGATTGTCTTTAACAAAAAAACTTCACCGGTAAGATACCCGCAGGAGAATGAAAAACTTGCAGGCAGATTTTCATTTTTGCAAAAATCTGTTACGTATGCGTCAAGATCGACCAAATGCTCTATCTTTTGTTCTGCAATATCAGAAGCGAGCTTCCGCAATAAAGCCTCTCCTTTTTCTTTTTCAAGTCCCCCCTCGGTTGAAAGAACTCCGAAAAAGTTATTTTCACAGATTGAGCCCTGAAATTCTTCACCGGCAAATTCCTTTTTATATGCCGCAAAGTTAGCGTAGAGCATACTTTTAGCTTACACGATAAAAAAGGCTATAAGTATAAGAATGAGCGCAAGGATAACCTGAGCGAATGAGACCGCAATGACAATCCAGTTTTGTTCAAAGGTAATCGTACGAGCCATCACCTGTGTTTGCCTGTACAAGACGACTGCAACAATAAGATATAGAATGCTCGAAACCATCAGAAAGACCTTAATGACAAGGTTTTCCGGAGAATTGGTATTGAAAAGTTCAAAAATGTTCATAGAGCCTCTGTTAATTCATTTATAAAATTTACGACCTCCGAAGGGCGAGGTACTTTTGCAAACTCAAGATTAGCTTCGGTTCCTGCGGTTTGAACGAAGACATCTCCAAAATTGAAAAGCGATGCAAAATACCCCGCTGCTTTAGAAGATACATCCTCAACTTTATCCAATCGTGCCTCGGTGGTCTCTTTATATATAACCGCACTAAAATCTATATCAACGACTTTTTCATTGGTAAGAATGCCTACGTTAAAGACATACACCAGAATATTTAGCCATGCGTAACTGAGGATGAATATTATAAGAAAAAGGTTTAAGAAAAATACCTGCATCCCCCCCAGAGAACCTGCAAAAACCAGATTTGCGACAAATAATAAGATAAAAAGGATTACCACATTCAAGATCCATGGTATTTGAGTGACAGGATGCGCTCTTAATACCAATACAACTACTTCGCCCTCACTTTGATTTTCAAACGAAACATTGGGACGTATGCAAAATGAGTGAAAAAAGCGATGTACCGGCTGTGCATGTAGTTTGTCCATTCACCCTATTATACAAAAAGGTTGGGATTAGACTTGCGATTTTTCGGGTTTTTTCTTATAATTTCAGTTGCCCTGGTTATTTGAGCGGTTTGGCACCACCTCTTACCATCCCGAACAGAGAAGTGAAACGAGCCAGCGCCAATGATACTCACTCCCAACGGAGCTGGGGAAAGTAGGTCGTAGCCGGGGCATTTTTATTTTGATTGAGGCTGCTCCTGTTTTATTTCTTTGAAGGTTATTTTCTTAGGGATCGCAAACAAAGCATCGTCCCTTACTTCTTGTTTTTTGCATGATTTGGAAAACGAAAAAGCTTCTCCTGAGGTTGAATCTCCACCTTTTCCTTCAATAGACTCAATAATGGTGTCCGGTGTGAGTATATTCATACTGCTTAAGTTTTCTGCAATACTTACATATTGAGCGAGGCCACATGTTTTTTCTCCTATTGTCTGACCATCCTGCCATTTATATAAACAATCTCCGACAAAGACTGTATGTTTTATCTTGCCTTTTTCCTGGGTTATTGCGCTGATCGACTTGTTTTTTATATATGCTGTCATTGAGCTATTTTTGGATTTCGTCTTGCAAATATAGCTTTCATTTATGTCAAACTCCGCTTGTGCCTTTACCGACGGACTCTCTGTGGGTGCCGGAACACTGAGGTTTTGGGTTTTCTCAAGGGGATTTTTTGCAAAAAGGAGGATGAATGCCACGGTCATTATCGGGATAATAATGACAAAACGGGAGGCGTAGTAAAAAAATCTGTCGATCGGAATTTTATTCATATCTTAGTTTAAACAGGCTCCCCCTTCCGTACAGACGCCTTTTGGCGAAGGCTGTCTCTGACAACTGCTCTTTATAGAACAAAGTAGCTTTGAATCTGGGCTGTTGAGATGGGCCAATAACAGTCCGGCTAAAAAACAAAAGCCGATTATTAAGAATACGACCGCTCTTTTTTTGCGTCCTTTACCCATAAGTATAATTCTATCAAAACGCCCGTCATATTTTCCGCTTGCATTTTGAAAGGGGCTGTACTAATAATATAAATAGACATATATGTCTGCAGTTGAAGTCGATCGTAGAGGTGCAAGCCCGGCGTTTCCAAATCAGCCTCACATATTTCCTGTTCGTTCAGAATTACCTCTCGCTCCTCAGCCGATCAGATCTCTCCGAGAACTAGCCGTAAGAAGAAGATCTCATGTTATAGATACAACTTTAAAGATGGGTGCTTATCAAGATGGACTTACTCATCTAAAAACAGCTCTCCAACTTGCAGGCCTTGCTGGATCCCAGGGTATACAAATGTCAATGATTCCAGGATACGAAGTAAATGGAACCGTGGATCCGACATACTTATTCCGTATGACATGGGATAGACCGGGTGCTGGTGACGAAGCCTATCCACGATTTGATAGACTTACCGTTGTTAGTAATGAATTAGAGTGGGATGAAGATGGAGCGATTAGGTGGCCACCCGACGAGCAGTTCGTAAGATCAGCCAACCTATTTGATTCAGTTACTAAATTTCCTAATGCAACGGAAGATGATGTTAGCGCCGCAATTAGAGGCGCAAGAGGTGAGGCTGAAAATCGATTTCGGGCTGTAGCTCGCCTATTTGGTCCTGAAGCTAGCCCTGAAAGCCAAGTTGGTCTTTTAATCGATCTTATATTTTTAGCCCACCCGAAGAACAAAAGATTAGCGGCTTAAATAAATCTGCAGGATGTAAGTCCTCTTTTGTGTAGATATTTTTGATGATAGTCTTCGGCTTTCCAGAATGTTTGTGCGGGAACAATCTGCGTAACAATTGGATTTTTCCACCGGCCGGATTTCTCAACCCCCTCTTTTGATTTATCAGCAAGTTCCTTTTGCTTGTCATTATGATAGAAAATTGCAGATCGGTATTGATCTCCGACATCCCAACCTTGTCGGTTTAATGTTGTAGGGTTATGGATATCCCAAAAAACCTTGAGTAATTTTTCGTATGAAACTATATTTGGATCGTACATTATCTGCACCACTTCTGCATGTCCGGTGTTTCCTCCACAAATAAGTTCGTAGTCTGGATTTTCGGTTTTTCCACCCATATAGCCCACTACAGTTTCTTTGACGCCGTCCACGTGATGAAACATTTCTTCTATACTCCAAAAGCATCCTGCACCAAATGTGGCTTTTTCAAGTTTATTATTTTCTGTTTTCATAGATCATATACAACCTCCTATCGTATTCCCCTACAGGTTCAAAGCCAAATTTCGTATATAAATTAGCCGCTGTCTTATTATTGGACAAGGTGCTCAACCATACATATCTATCTGTAATTTCATTAAATGCTTCTTTCATAAACGGCTTTGCAAGTCCTTGTCCTCTTACCTCTTCATACAGTCGTATCGCAAACGTTAGATCGTATTCTTTAAATTTTTTTCTTAATTCGTCTACAGGGAGCCTCTTTTTTTCAAACCAGATAAGGCCGAGAAGAATTTTTTTCTTATTGGTCAAGATAAAAATCTTTTTATTTTTCTTCCAAGTATTAAAAATCTTTTTGCTTTTAAAGCGTCTCCGATCCGACGTGAATTTTTTTATTTTTACATCAGCAGCGGAGCGCTTAATAAGTTCTTCTATTTGGTCTTCCGTGATTCTTTCCTGAACGTAAAGATCATCCTTCATGTGCTTTTAATGTTATTTATTTTTTGCAATAAGAGCAAGTCTTTTCTTGAATGTCTTCAAGGAAGTAAGAAGTATCACTAAACCAAACAATATTTGTATTCCAACCAAAAAAACATGGTTGTGATTTTGTATAAAAATCTGCGGATGTTTAACAATCAAAAATATACAGGCGGCATTGAATAATAAACCGCCGGGAACAAAAAATTTCATGTTGGTCATCTGCTCTTTATGCAAATCCTCATATAATGCTTTTCCTGATGAAGTTTTTGAAAAATCGCTTTTACATGCTTTTATAAGAAGAAGATCGTAGTAATATAGAACGCCGGCAACTAATACAAAAAAAAAGAAAAGCGAAAACCATACGAGAGGTTTATTCATTACGCTAAAAGCCATAACCTCAATTAAACTCGCTACGAAGTATAAAAAATTATGAATCATGTCCAACGGCCATTTGATAAATCCTAGAACATGCATGATAGCTTGAGACCAAAAAATCAGGATAAATAAAAGCGCCGAAACTATATATGGCCAGTATTCCAACTGAAGATTTGCGACAATTGGGGCGGCGGCGGCGGCAAGTGCAGCAAGCGCTACACCCTGAACCACACTTATTAATAAAAACTCTATGTCGACTACAAATTCATCCAGTCTTTTTTTCATATAATTAATCTGCAATTCCTACCATGACCAGTGTCGGCGTTGGTTTAATAGAATCGTTATGATGTGCATTATACAAACTCACATTTCCACTCACGATTGGAATTTTATGCTTTAATGAGCGTTGTCTTAGACCTTTAATGGTTTCTGCAAAAGCTCCTATCGAATCTTTTGGATGTCCAAAATTCAAGCAGTTAGTAATACCGAGCGGCTTTGCTTTTAATTTTTTTTGATACAATAAACATTTATCAAACGCGTATTGTATTCCTTTTAACGGACTTCTATCAGATCTTCCTTCATCCGAACTCCAGCTTATTACAAGTTTTTTTCCGATTTCATGCAAATCAAGAACCGCATAATGTCCGGGTTTATTTGGTCCTTTTAAAGTTCTTGTCCCCACCATCCAGTCGTATTGTTGCCAGATATTTCGAACTTCTTTTCTTGAAGCTTTTTTATGAGGAGTTTTTTGAGGAATCCATTTTTTTCTTTGCCAATCTTCAGAAATATCCGGAATAACCTCGTTAAACTTCATAACAAGTTTAATGTTTTTTTTCTTTGGTCCGTCATACAAAATGGTATATTTTCCATCGTTTGTAACCGTTCCGATGACACTTGCTTCCAAATCCCAGTGTTTGAATAAATTAAGTATCTTTTTTCGGAATTTCTTTTTTCCGACAATTAACATTCTCTCTTGAGACTCTGAAAGTAAAAGTTCTACAGGTGTCATGTGTGAAGCTTTCGTTGGGACACGATTTAAAAATACTTTAGTCCCCAGATTTTTCCCTGTTCTTCTTCTTCCTCGCAAAGCAACTTCTGTGGTGGAACAAAGAAGACCTGTTGCTCCCATATCCTGCATTCCCTCAATCCAATCTGTCTCGGCAAGCTCACAACACGCCTCAAGAAGAAGCTTTTCTAGAAAGGGGTCTTCTTTTTGTACTGTTTCTGCTTTTGCAGTATCCAAAGTTTCTGACGCCATCTGCGCTCCACCAATCCCATCTCTTCCCGTCCGCGCTCCGACATAAATCAGATCGCTTCCGGGTTTAAGCGCGTTTCCTAAGATTATATTTTTCTTTTTTACAATTCCGAAGGCTGCTACGTTTACCAAACAGTTGTAATTGTATGTTTTGTCAAAAAAGACATCTCCTCCTACCGTTGGCACTCCTATACAGTTTCCATAGTCGGCAATTCCATGAACCGCCTCTTTTAAAAGTTCTTTTCCTTTTTTATTTGCTCCAAATCTCAAAAAGTCGAGACTTCCGATTGGTCTTGCTCCCATTGTAAAAATATCACGGAGTATTCCACCTACGCCGGTTGCAGCGCCGTGATAGGGTTTTATAAAAGTGGGGTGATTGTGGCTTTCTACACGGATTGCAAGAGCCCATCCTTTTCCAAGATCGATGATTCCTGCATTTTCACCCGGACCTTGTATTACCTGTCTTCCTTTTGTCGGGAGCTGAGTAAGATATTGCTTAGAACTCTTGTAGCTTGTGTGCTCACTACTCATTGCCTCAGCCAGTGTTTCAAGAATTGATTTAGTTTTTGACATATGTTTCTATGGCCCTCATAAAAAACTTTCCATCTGGAGTTCTCTCTGGATGGGGCATCATTCCAAAAATGGTTTTTTCTTTATTTGTTACTCCCGCTACATTTCTTACCGATCCATTTGGATTAAAATTTTGGTATTCCAAAAATATCTGTTTATTTTTTTGCAATCTTTTATATTCTTTATCGTTTACTACATATTTTCCGTATCCATGCGCAACAGGGACCTTGAATTTCTTTCCGAGCATTTTCTTATCGCCGAAAAAAGAATCTCCTGTAATTTTACAGATTGTGAAATCACAAAAAAACTTTTGAGAATTATTTTGAGTTAATTTTCCGGGCAATAATCCTGCTTTTACTAAAATCTGAAAACCATTGCAAATTCCAAGAATCGGCCTTCCTTTTTTAGCAAAATCATAGATAGCTTTCATGATGGGAGAACGCAGGGCTTGCACTCCGGGATCTATTTCATATTTTCCTGTAGCTTTTTTATAAACTCTATCTCCGAATGCAAATCCTCCAGGTATTACCAAAAGGTCATATGAAGAGAAAAAATTTTCGTTGTGCCAGATAAATTCCGGACGGTGTCCAAATTTTATAAAAAAACGGAGTGTGTCAAAATCGCAGTTTGAACAAGGGAATCTTACGACTCCTACCCTTAATGATTTTTTCTTGTTTTGCATTTGTTGCTTATTGTACCAAATGGAAAAAAAATGTTTTCAGTAGTACAATATAGCACTTTAAAATGGGACATCTATTCATTCTGGATTTTGATGGGACAATTGCCGACACTTTTACACCGAGTCCAAATGATATAGGCGTTGAGAGCTCTTATTTTCTTGCTGTTGCAGATGTATTAGGTGAAGAAGGATCTAAAATATATAATGAAGGAGGTGGCTTGCGTAACCGAGCACCTCAAGAAGTAGTCTACGAAATACTACAAAATGCAACTTCCACGCAAAGAAAAAATCTTCTAGATTGCGCGAGAAGTTTTCTTCTTGCTCATGGAGATGAACTACACGATCTTGTCCCTGAAGGAAAAGGGCTTTCTCTTGAATGGAGAGAAGATGATCCAGTGTCAATAGTTTCGGAGTTGGTCGTCCGATGTAAATTAGGATATTCATATGGCGAGATCGGAGGCAAATGGCCGCTTCCTACTGAAGGTTTTATTGATTTTCGCAGATCTCTCACTCAGCTAAATAATGATGGAGTTGCTGTAGATCTGGCAATTGTTTCATCCGGGCATGATCTGTTTATTGACAGGGTATTTAAAACATGGGGTTTAGAAGCGCCTTCAATTTTAATAACTGACGATACGTTAAGAGGCAAAAAATATCCAAAAGAAGTCGAACGGCGCGTTAAACCTTCAGCTTTTCCTTTGGCTTTGGCTCATTTCGAATGGCTGAAAGAACGGGGCCTGTGGGTAAGAGCTATGGAAGGTCTTTCAGATTTAGCACGGCGCACCCGACCAAATATTGCTTTTATCGGTGATGATCCACACAAAGACGGCGATATGGCGGAAAGGGCCAGAATTACTTTTGGGTTATTTAAAAAAGGAGATGCTTTTCAACCCGATTTGGCACCCAGTAGATTTAAATTTGGTGATTGGAGCGAATTTGGAAAAATGCTTCAATCACGAAAAGGATTATTAGAACAAGGGAAAGAATTTAATGAAATTTTACTGGGACACCCTCGGCGTTCTCCAGAGAGAGTATGAAAAAAAATAATCTTATAGTTATAACAGGTGGACCAAGTGCGGGAAAAACAACACTTTTAAATCAACTTGAAAAAGAAGGATATCAAATTACCCCTGAAATGGCACGCGTTCTCATTGATAAGGAAAGAGAGAAAGGGCGGACAACAAAAGAGATAAGGAAAAACGAACTAAAGTTTCAAGACGAAGTTTTAAAAATGAAAATTAGTTTTGAAAAAAAACAAGATAAAAATAAATTGGTTTTTCTTGACCGCGGAATTCCGGATACATCAGCATACTTAAAACTAATAGGAAAAAGGCAAACTAAATTATTAAAAAAGTCACTAAGACATTGCTCTTATCAAAATGTGTTCTTGTTGAAGCAGCTTCCCTTTAAAAAAGATTACGCGCGTACTGAATCACCTAAACAGGCAAAACAGTTAGAAAAATTACTTCTTGAAGCATATAATAGGGTTGGAATTGATCCTGTTATAGTACCTGTTATGTCCCGTCATAAAAGGCTAAAGTTTGTATTGAGTTTTATGAAAGAGAAAAAGAAAGATAAATACGACTCCTACTCCTCTGTTTTTTCTTGGAGATATGGGTCTGAGGAGATGAGAAAAATATTCAGTGAGAGAAATAAATATCTTCTTTGGAGAAAAATCTGGGTAACAATCGCAAAACATCAAAAAAAAGCAAAGTTAATTTCTAAGGTAGAACTCGATGATCTTATAAGAAATCAGAATAAAATCAACATTACAAGAATTTTACAAATTGAGAAACAGACTGGACATGATGTGGTTGCGGCAATCAAAGAGTTTGCCGAACAAGCAAAAAAAGGTGGAGGAAAAATACATTTGGGTGCAACGAGTTACGACATCGTGGATAACGCAGCAACAATTCAGACTCAACAAGCTTTGGACCTTATTCAAAAGCAACTCGTTGATGTTTTAAAAAAATTTAAGAAAAAAATTAAACAGTATGCTGATCTTACTTCAATGGGTTTCACACATCTCCAGCCAGCTGAGCCAACCACGGTTGGATACCGACTCGCTTTTTATGCGCAGGATCTGCTCATTGACCTTCAACTTTTAAGATTTATAGAAACGCAATTAAAAGCAAAGGGTTTAAAAGGTGCAGTTGGAACTTCAGCAAGTTTTGTAAAGCTTCTGGTAAAAAGTAAGGTCACCTCAGACAATCTGGAAAAAAAAGTAATGAAAGATCTCGGTCTCGATCCTCTTCTTATCACCTCGCAGGTTTCAACTAAGAAATTTGACTATTTAGTATTGAGTTCATTAAATAGCATTGCCTCGTCAGCAGCAAAATTTGCAAATGACCTGCGGATTATGCAGTCCCCTTCTTTTGGTGAATGGTCCGAACCATTTGGAAAAAAACAAGTGGGCTCATCTGCAATGCCGTTTAAAAAAAATCCAATCAGTTCGGAAAAGATAGTATCACTTGCACGTTATATCGCTGCGCTTCCTTCTGTTGTTGCCGGAAATGTTTCTAATTCCTATCTTGAACGGACTCTTGATGATTCGGCTAACAGAAGAGTTATTTTTCCTGATGCTTTTTTGGCGACCGATGAAATACTTACTACGTTTTCTCGGATCCTTGAAGGATTAGTAGTTCACGAAAACCGTATCCAACATAATCTTTCAGTGTACGGTTCTTTTGCAGCAACCGAAAATATAATCATTGAGCTGGTAAAAAAAGGAGTAGATCGACAAAAAGCACATGAACTTCTGAGGCAAATTGCAATGAAAACATGGGAAGATATTCAAAATGGCAAATCAAATCCAATAAAAGAATTTTTGATGGAAAACACAATTATTGCAAAATATTTGAAACCAAAAGAGATTGAAAAATTACTAGATGTTTCAAAACACACCGGGACTGCAAAAAGAAGAGCTCTTCAATTAGTTAAAAAAATACAAAAAGCATTATGAAAAACAGAATCGGCATCGTAGGAGGCGGACAACTGGGAAGAATGATGGCTTTTTCTGCAAAACAATTAGGTTTTACTGTTCACGTGGTCGATCCGACAGCACAAAGTCCTGCCGGACAGGTAGTTGACTCGCAAATTGTCGCAGATTATAAAGACCAAAAAGCAATTAAGAACCTTGCAAAAAAATCTGACTTTTTAACTTTTGAGGTTGAACTTGCAAACGCTGACATTCTTAACCGACTCACAAAACAAGGAATTAAGGTAAATCCATCTGCAAAAACCCTAGGGATCATAAAGGACAAATTTGCACAGAAAGCTTTTTTAAGAAAACATCGAATCTCGGTTGCAGATTTTGCAATAGTCGAAAATAAAAAAGAAATTGAAAAGTATGCGAAGAAATATGGCTATCCTTTTCTTTTGAAAGCTCGTTTTGACGCATATGATGGACGGGGTAATTTTTTAGTTAAAAACCAGAACGACATTTCCAAAGGAATTGAAAAGTTGAAAGAAAGGAAATTATATATTGAAAAGAATATCCCGTTTGTAAAAGAACTTTCAATTATTGTCGTAAGAAGCATTAATGGAAATATTGTAGTCTACCCTGTGTGTGAAACTATTCATAAGAGAAATATTTGTGACGTTGTAATAGTTCCGGCGCCGGTTTCTAAAAACATAAAAAAAAAGACGGAGCGTTTAGCGAGGAAAGTTATGAAGTCACTAAAAGGTGCAGGTGCTTTTGGAATTGAAATGTTTTTAACAAAAAAAGGAAATGTGCTTATTAATGAGATCGCTCCCCGTGTTCATAATTCCGGCCACTATACCATCGAGGCATGCATCACTTCGCAGTTTGAACAACATATTCGTGCAGTCACGGGTTTGCCGTTGGGGTCAACAGAAATGAAAGTTCCTGCGGCCGTTATGATAAACATTCTTGGAGAAAGAACCGGACCTTCAAAATTAAAAGGTCTAAAAAAAACTCTCACCATCCCGCAGGTCTTCGTGCATGTCTATGGTAAAATGGAAACCAAAATTGATCGTAAGATGGGCCATATCACCGCTCTTGGAAAAAATATCAAAGATGCGTATAAAAAAGCACGACTAGCAAGAAAATATATTTCTATATGAAATCTCAAGTTGCAATCATCATGGGTTCTGATTCCGACCTGCCAGTAATGCAAGACGCAGCGATGGTGCTGGATCAATTCCGCATTTCTTATGAACTAACGATAGTATCAGCTCACAGAACTCCTGACAGGGTGAAAAGCTATATAAAAAAAGCAGAGCGAAAAGGCATTAAAGTTATTATCGCAGCCGCCGGCGGATCGGCTCACCTCCCGGGCATGAGCGCAGCATTTACCCATCTCCCGGTAATCGGTGTCCCGATCAAAACTAAAACTATGGACGGTCTTGATTCCTTGCTTTCAATTGTTCAAATGCCTCCGGGTGTACCGGTTGCAACGGTTGCAGTAAATGGGGCAAAAAATGCAGCGCTTCTGGCAATTCAAATTCTATCCTCAAAAAAACCTTCTTTTTCAAAGAAAATTAAAAAGTTTAAGAAATCCATGAATAAAGAAGTCTTAAAGAAGGCAAGTAAACTGGAAAAGATTAAATATAAAAAGTATTTAAAAGGTTAAAAATGAAAGTATTAAAGACTATTACTCTCCCCCGTCTTGAGAAGTATCAGGGAAAAGTACGGGATATCTATATAGATAACGATAAAAGAATTCTCATTACTACTGACCGACAATCTGCTTTTGACATCATGCTTGGCCACATTCCATATAAAGGAACCGTGCTTAATCTTCTCTCTCAATACTGGTTTGAAAAAACAAAACACATCGTCCAAAATCACATGCTCGAAGTACCGGATCCAAATGTAATGATTGTAAAAAACTGTAAACCGATTCCTGTAGAAATGGTGGTACGTGGATATATGACCGGAGTGACAACTACATCAATCTGGTCATCTTATAAAAAAG
Source organism: Candidatus Roizmanbacteria bacterium RIFCSPLOWO2_02_FULL_40_13 (assembly GCA_001789965.1). Classification (GTDB taxonomy): domain Bacteria; phylum Patescibacteriota; class Microgenomatia; order UBA1406; family GWC2-37-13; genus 2-01-FULL-40-42. The sequence goes on along the minus strand of MGBA01000017.1, from coordinate 1,707 downwards.
GCGAACGACTGATCTACGGAATACGTTTTCCTAATGGTATGAAAAAAAATCAAAAACTTTTCCGTCCTATAATTACTCCGACTACCCATCCTGAAGCAGGTGCAGGAATGCATGACGAACGACTGACAAAAAAAGAAATTCTGAAGAAAAGGCTTGTCGAAAAAAAACTGTATGAACAGATGGAAAAAATTTCTCTGAAACTTTTCGCTTTGGGACAAAAAATGTGCAAGGGGAAGGGACTTATCCTTGTTGATACAAAATACGAGTTTGGATTGTCTGATGGAGAACTTGTCCTGATCGACGAAGTCCATACGCCTGATTCTTCACGATTTTGGATAAAAAAAACATATCCTACTCGTTTTAAAAAAGGACTTGAACCTGAAAATTTTGATAAGGAATTTTTGCGGCTATGGTACACCAATCGTGGTTATGTCTATGGAAAAAAACCTCAGAAAATGTCAAAGCAACTGATTTCATCCTTATCCAAAAGGTATGTCGATGTTTACGAAAAACTTACTGGAAAAAATTTCTCTAAATACTCTTATCCTATCGAAAAGAGAATTTTAAAAAACTTGGACCCATTATTGAAGAGGAAGCAATCAATTAAATATGGAGAAGTCGGAGATGATTACGACACAAAAGACCCAATAAAAAAATTTGCACAGGTTGCAGCGTTACAGACAGCTCGAAATTTAAAGCAGGTTGGGTTTGCAGAGATACAAGATAGTAGAGGTGAATCAGCTTATGTTTGGAAACAGGGAAATTATTATATGGCTGCTGTCGCTGAACAGTTGGGAACGAAAAACCTTGTTGCAGATGCAATGAGGAAAATTACCGGCAAAACATACTACGACATTATTGCGCAAGATACGGTTGCAACTATAATCAATGATCTTGCCACATCGGGAGCAAGACCTCTGGTAGTTCATGCGTACTGGGCAGTTGAAAACAACGCTTGGTTAGCAGATAAAAAGCGCATAAAAAACTTAGTTGCTGGCTGGAAGAAAGCCTGTGATTTGTCGGGGGCATCATGGGGTGGTGGCGAAACCCCGACGTTGAAAGGAATAATTGAAAAAGATACTGCAGCTTTAGGTGGTTCCGCAATAGGAATTATTAGAAATAAAAAAAGACTAATGTCAGACAAAAATATACGATCTGGTGACAGAATTATTCTTTTAAGAAGTAATGGAATCAATGCGAATGGCTTATCACTTGCACGTGCAATTGCAAAAAAGCTTAAAAAAGGCTATAGAACAAAATTATCTAATGGAAAAATGTATGGCGAAGCGCTTCTGACTAAATCAAACCTCTACCCTCTTCTCATACAAGCTCTTTTGGATCGAGGAATCGAAATCCACTATCTTGTAAATATAACAGGTCACGGATTTCGAAAACTTATGAGAGCACGATTTAATTTTTCATACTATGTAGAAAAGATTTTTAAACCCCAAGAAATCTTTACTTTTATTCAAAAGCATGCAAACTTAACAGAGTATGATATGTATGATGAATTCAATATGGGAATGGATTTCGCAATTTATCTTCCTAAGGACAATGTCAAAAAAGCATTACGAATAATAAAAGCGTACGGCTATAAAGCATTAGATGCTGGATATATAGAAAAAGGAGAAAGAAAAGTCGTAATAAAACCAAATAATCTAGTCTTTACGTCTGAGAGGCTCGACCTGCGCTAGCGTATTCAGGAGG
>MGBA01000016.1 GCA_001789965.1 Candidatus Roizmanbacteria bacterium RIFCSPLOWO2_02_FULL_40_13 | reverse complement strand
TTATAAAACACGCACCCCTCTTGCCTCTCTGGGAAAAACAATTCAAGGATGACGCAGTGGTCCGTGCAGTATATCACGGCACTCATATAGAAGGAAATCAGTTGCGGCAAGAAGAAGCGATGAACATTCTTTTGGGAAAGGATGTGGTTGCAAGACCACGAGATGTCCAGGAAGTTATCAACTACAGGAAAGTTATCGAGTTTATAGACGACGAGGCAAAAAAAAAGATAGATAAGATAACTGCTTCCCTTGTCGCCAAGCTTCACAGGTTGATCGTAAAGAATATTTTGCCGGATGAACAGGCTGGCGAGTATAGAAAAACTCAGGTGGTTATTAAAAACTCCCAAACAGGGGAAATTACATTTCGTCCTCCTCCGCCGGTTGAGATATCGTTTCTCATGAGAGAGTTTATTTACTGGATCAACAAGGATCATAGCGATGAACTACATCCGGTTTTAAAAGCGGGCATTGCCCATCACGAAATGGTACGGATTCATCCATATCTTGACGGAAACGGAAGGGTCGCGCGGGTTCTTGCGATGTTGATCCTTCTTTTGGGAGGATACGACATCCGTAGATTTTTCTCCCTTGAAGAATATTATGATAAAGACGCCCTCGCCTATTATGAAAATCTACAAAAAGCATCAGCAGGAGATCTTACGTCGTGGCTCGAGTATTTTACGAGTGGAGCAGCAGTCGAGTTTGACAAGGTCAAGGAAAAAGTACTGCGGCTTTCCCGTGACGCAAAACTGAAAGAACGTTTTGGTGGAAAACAAATTTTTCTCTCCGAGAGACAGGTAAAAATAATCGAGTACATCGAAGAGATAGGATATCTACAGAATCAAAGCTTTTCCACGCTTTTTGCAGATATTTCCGAAGACACTGTACTTCGCGATATTCAAGACCTTATCCAAAAGAATCTGATTAAAAAAATTGGAAGCACGAAAGCCGCCCGCTACGTGAAAGAATAATATGAAAAACTATTCATGGGAGATTCTCTACATGGGATTTTTTCTCCCTGGTCTTTTTTCTCTCACGTTTTTTATCGAAGGAATATATAAAATCCACAAGCATGAAAATGGAGTCGTAACTCTTATACTCGGTACGCTATTTTTAATAGGACTCGGAATATTTTACGCAGTTATCATGCCAAAATGAAATTCTCAAAACTTGCAGTCTTTATCGAGAAGATTGAACAAACCAGCTCGCGTCTTTCGATCACTCATTTACTTGCAGAACTTTTTCAGAAACTATCTACTGGTGAATTTGATAAGACGATCTATCTCCTTCAAGGAAGGGTAACACCATTATTTGAGCCAACCGAATTTGGGATGGGAGAAAAAAATGTAATTCGTGGAGTTGTTGTCGCTCTTCATCTTGAAAGAAAGTTTTTCGAACAAGAATACAAAAAAATAGGAGACCTTGGATTAACCGTTGAACATTTCAAAAAACAGTTTTCCTCATTTGAAGAAAAAGATCTTTCTATACAGGAAGTTTATAAAGATCTCGTTGATCTTGCGAAAAAACAGGGAACCGGTTCGCAAGAGTCCAAAACCAATATACTTGCTCACCTTTTGAGACAACTGGATCCATTATCTAGCAGATATCTTGTGCGGATTATCTTAGGAGTATTACGATTGGGCTTTTCTGACATGACTGTTCTTGATGCATATTCGTGGATGCTTAAAAAAGATAAAAGCCTGAGACCTCTTATTGAAAAAGCCTATCATGTGCGGCCCGACCTTGGATTTATAGGTGCTGTCCTGCGGGAAAAAGGCGAAAAAGGACTTTCTAACATTCACCCCACTGTTTTTACACCAATTCTTATGATGCGCGCTGAACGACTTTCTTCAGGAGCCGAAATCGTAGAAAAGATTGGAGCATCCGCAATTGAGCCAAAGTACGATGGATTCCGTCTTCAGGTGCATTATAAAAAAGGAGAACCAGCACGCCTGTATTCCAGAAATTTGGAAGAGGTTTCTTTTATGTATCCTGATGTTGTTGAGGGAATAAAGAAAAACATTAAAGCACGAGAAATTATCATAGAAGGTGAGGCTATAGGGTACGACATAAAAAGAGACCGGCTTCTTCCTTTCCAGCAGACCGTACAACGAAAAAGAAAATATGAGATAGAGGCAAAAGCAAAAGAAATACCGTTAAAGTTTTTTGTGTTTGAACTTTTATACAAAGACGGAAGTGATTATATTAACAAACCTTTTTCAGAAAGAAGAAAAAAACTAGCCAAAAGTATCCGTACCAAGAACGATATTGCCAAAGACACGGTTTTTGTTGCCAACGAAACCATTACAGATAACCCGCAGGAAATTGAAAAGATTTTTGCAGATGCATTGGCCGAAGGGCTGGAAGGAATAATCGCAAAAAGACTTGACGGGGTCTATCAGCCGGGGGCGCGGGCTTCTAACTGGATAAAGCTTAAAAAAAGCTACTCATCAAAAATAGAAGATACAATCGACTGCGTGGTGTTTGGCTACGATTTCGGAAAGGGAAAACGTACCGGTTTTGGCATCGGAGCCTTTTTAGTCGGACTTTTTGATGATAAAAGAGACAAGTATGCAACTATTGCAAAGATTGGAACCGGACTTACCGATGAGGAGTGGCGTGAGCTCCGTAAACGGTGTGATAAATTCAAATCAAATAAAAAACCCACAGCCTATGAAGTGGATAAACAAATGGAGGTTGATGTCTGGGTAAATCCCTCGATCGTTGTTGAAATACAGGCAGATGAGATAACCCGTTCATCAGTTCATACAGCGGGACGTACGCTCAAGGCTTCAAAAAGCGGAAGCGCTTTTGAGGTTGATACTTCAGGGTATGCTCTGCGGTTTCCGAGACTGGTGCGCTTCCGTGAAGACAAGAAACCGAATGACGCGACTACACTGCAAGAATTAAAAAATATGTTTCAAGCTCAAAAAGGGTGAGTCTGTTCGTGTTCCCGTATCATCTTAAAAAACCGTACGGGGTATTCCAAGAAAAAAGAGCGGGGATTATGTTTTGCACGGCGTCCGGAAACCTGCACAAGTAATGTTCTGTCGTATTTAATTTTTCCACCTGCCTTATGAATATGAATGGAAAGATCGATGTCCTCGTGGACCTTTGAGTCGTCCGGACATATGTATTTTTTTACCCTTTTCCATATCTGCTTTGTGATTGCCATACTGGGCCCGTTTAAAGGATAATGCCCGAGAACCTTTTTTGTGGCAGTGATATAGAAGCGCATGCCAAGCGCGGTTCTTACCGGAACATCGTAATAATTGATTGGTCCGACCAATCCGTCAATCGGGTAAAACTCAAACTGTCTTTTAATTTTTTGGATCCAATCTTTCGGGAGGATGGAATCGGCATCGCAACGGGCAATAATCTCGTATTTTGCGGTATCAAAACCATGATTACGTGCGTGCGTAATACCCTGAGTTTTTTCACGGACAATCCGTACTGCAAAATTCTTCGCTATTGCGATAGTGCGATCCGAAGAATTATTATCAACGATGATTATTTCATCCGGCTCCTCAATCTGATTTTTAAGGCTGACCAAACAAGTTCGAATAAAGCGTTCTTCGTTAAAGACCGGTATAACAACAGATACTTTCATGCGTAATGGTATAATTATACCTGCTTTTCCCTATGAAACCATTTTTTTCTATCATAACCCCGACTCTTAATGAGGAGAAATTTTTGCCCAAGCTTCTCACCAATCTTTCAAAACAAAAAAAGTCAAATTTTGAGGTGATCATTGTCGACGGCATATCAGATGATAGGACAAAACAGATAGCAGAAGAGTTTAAAAAAAAGATTCCTCTGACGTTTCTTGAAGCAGAAGAAAGAAATGTATCACGGCAGAGAAATAACGGAGCGCATAAAGCAAGCGGCCAGTATTTGATTTTTCTAGATGCCGACCTTGGCATCGGACCTTCTTTTACCGAGAAACTTGAAGCGTTTATAGAAAAAAAGAAAGGCCTCATCCTTCTTCCTACCATGATGCCAGATGAGCGTAAACCAGAGACAAAAGCAGTTTTTCAAATAAGCAACATGATAATCGAGGCATCTCAAAATATCGGCCGACCGATTCCGTCACCAGGCGCCTTAATCATGGAAAAAGGCATTTTTGTAAAAATAGGTGGTTATGATGAGAAAATGTCGCTTGGTGAAGATCAAGAAATTCTTAAACGTGCACAAGATTGGGGAGTGCGTGCGAAATTTCTTCCCACAATAAAAGTACGGTTTTCGCTTCGGAGAGCAAAAAAAGAAGGAAGACTGAGGACATTTTATAAATTTGCTCTTTCTACTTCTCATATACTTTTCACCGGAAAGTTGAAAGACAAGATATTTGAGTATGAGATGGGCGGTCAATACCATCTGGAAAAGGATAAGAAAAAGGACTACGTTGAGGACTATTTCAAAAAAATCAAAGCTTATTTTCTTCCTTAAGCAGGTGTCTTAAATACCGTGAGAATAGGGTAATGATCCGAATGTTTGAATTGAATCATATCGTTTGACACGACTTCGAGATTTTTATAAAGAACGTAATCAAGCTTAAGTTTTATCCGGAACAATCCTAAAATCCGTTTTTCCAGAGTATACATGATGTTATTAGTCGCTTCCTTGAGTCCGTAAACTCCTATTAACTCTTCAAATTTTTTCCTTCCGTACGGAAAATTAAAATCTCCCGCGATGACAAGATGATTTTTTTGAGCTATATGAAGGTCTGCAAATGTATTTTTAATCTGCTTTATGCGGAGAATGTTCGTGGCATAAAGAGGGGTTAAATGGATATTGTATGTGGTAATTTTTGCACCCTTATCTTTAGAAGTGAATTCATTGCGGAGCACTGTACGGGGATTTTTTTTACCTTTGATAATAAAGGTAATGATCTGATAGACACTACTGGGAAGATTGAGGCTTTGAGAACGGGAAAGGTTGAAAACTTGGGGATTGTAGAACGTTGCAACTCCATATGCTCTGCCAAACCGAAGGAAACTATTGGAAAAATCGGCAAGACGGTATCCCAACTTCTCGATCTTCTTGAGGTTTTGCTCGTCAGTATTTATTTCTTGAAAGCAAAGAATATCCGGCTTTGAATTAGCTAAAACGTGCTGTAATTCGTCCAGTGCGTGGTTTACGAGAAGATTGTAGGTTAAAACGGAAAATTTCATAGGGCAGAGTAAATCTCATTATAGTTGAGATATGACATCTTTTCCATACACAAACTGTCCACAAATTTGTTACTAAACACTTTAGATTGACAGGACAAGATATATTCTACTATATATTCTATGGGATATCTTATAGAACGGATCGGTTTTTCTATAGGACTTGACAAATTAATTTTTATACTCTACAGTAATGGTATGAAGCTAAATAAGCCATTACAAAAAGCTAAAGTCATGATTGGTTCAAAAGAGCTAAAAACTGATGAAGCTGCGGCATTTGCAGCCTCGGAATTCCAACAACTTAAGAGAAGAAAACTTAGCATACCGGTGAAACTTTTTCACCTATAAAAAAAAGAGCATCACTACCGCTCGTATAAGGGTGACGACGAGTAGTAATGCTCAAATGAAACAATATCACACGTAAAATTTGTTGTCAAGATCTAGTCAAGTTTTACTTGATAGATAGCTCCGTTTTTATTTTTACTTTCGAAGATTTTCGTACCAATTTGCTCAAATTTCTCCTTATTAAGTGATTTAAAGCGCTCTTTTTCAAAGTGAGAGATGACTACATAAGTGACGTTATACTTCTCAAGAAGCATTTTCGTAGCCTTGAGATCAGAGGATTCATAGATATTGGTTATGTCGGGAATACGTTCACCTACTACCCGAGGAGATCCTCTCCATAGCCATTCATGTACCCACCATCCGGCAATCGTCGGAAGCCCTGTATAGGCAGAAACACGCGCATAATCAGTATAAGAGTCTCCATGAGCTTCAAGGGTAACGGGTTGGCCTTGTATGTGGGTATTTAAGTAGTCGACAATCTCACGATCCTCAGGAAAATCCAGCGCGAGCCACGTATCACCCTGTAAGTTTGGTTTTTTATCATATTTGCCATAATAGGAAGGAAACGAGAAAAACGGATATAAAAACACCAGAAAGAACGGAATGAGAAAAAACGCCTTTAAAATATAACGGGTAACACCTTTCGAGCTCCATATAAGGTAAAAGACAAAGGTAGAGGCAACCCCCATCATAATAAATGCTTGATATCCCAGCTTGAACATGGTATTTGCACGGAAATGAGCAGGATAAATATCTTTTATGTAAAAGAATTCAGGAATCAAAATAAGAAAAAACCCGAGAACAAAGAGGCAAAAGACAAAAACAGATACGAAATTGTAAGACTTCTTCTTTTTTGTCTTGTGTTGACGAAGAGCAAGAAAAAGAAAAAGAACGAAGTTTATGGCAAAAAAGCCCCACAGAATAAAAAGCATATAGATTGGGGAAATCTGACAGTTTCCTTTTTCAAAAAGAAACGGTCCCAGTCGTTTCATATTGACCAGAGCATCCGGGCTGCAATTTACTCCTATTCCTGAGGCAAACGGCGCAAAATTCAGAGAAAAGGGGAGAGAGAATATAAGGGAAAAGAGAAGTACCATGAGAATTCCGATAAGGAAGGTAAGCGAAAGTCCATGGTAGATTAAAAAAACAAGCGCGACAAGGAGTAGATAAATTGGTCCGTCAAATGCATTGGTCATATAATGAATCGCAGTAAGGAATCCAAAGAGTATTGCAAAAGAAATGTAGTACGTTGCGTCAAGCGCCCGGTATTTTTCCCACCACGAAGACTTTGCAGTAATTTTTTTCACAGCTTCCCGTTTCACATCTTTCCGCAATAAAAAAACTACGAGCAAGCTGATAGTAAGAAGCACGAAGGGAATATCAAATACATGACCATGAAGATCGGCAACCACATATGAATAAGAAGGAAATTCATGAATCGTAAAAGGAATAAAACGGGTTGCATTTGGATACCAATATTTAGCGGGGTTGTACATGGAAAGTATTTCCCAAAACGGAACTGGTTTCTCATTGAGATACCCTTTACTAAAAAGATATACCGTATGCAGATTTCCGCCGAGATTAATAATATAGCTTCCTATCAGTCCAAATAAGGACACAAGCCACATATTAATCTTCCTGGCTTTATGAACGAATTTTTCAAAAAGATAAATTAAATTCGAGCAGAGAGAAAATGCAAGAGTTATCCCTTGCGCAAAAATTGTCGCAAGAATAAGGTTGTATCCAATAGCAGGAGGGACGGCATTTAACTTAATCAAAAAAGCTCCGGTGAGGTGGCCAAAATAATAGTAATTGATCGGAAACCCTTGGGGTTGTACTGCTGTCCCGGAAAGCCACATGTCAATTGGCGGAAAGAATTTGCTCCGGAGTATAGAATTCATAAAACCAAAATCCATAAATTTTTCCAGACCCCTGACTGAGGGCTCCTGTCCGCGAGTATAGACAAGAAAGAAAAAGGAGATAAGAAACAAAAACTCTTCAAAAAGAAGCAGACGAAGATTTAATCCCCCTTTCTTTTTCCGGAATAAAAAAAAATTCAAGCCAAAAAGCGCTATCGTAACGACCGCTATACTTGGCCATGCAAATGGAAGGACATGTAGACTCCCGAAAATAAAAAGCGCATAGCTTATGACAAGAATTGCGATTGTTTTTGCAAATGGATACCCTTGATCATGCCACGAAGAAAAAAAAGTCCTCGTCAGTGGAAGGAAACCGAAACCCAAAACAAACAGTGTGATATACCATCCAACTGCCGCGATAAACCAATCCATACCCCGTATATCAACTTTCCACAGACGCTGATCGACGTCTGTAATTTATTAATCGTAAACCTAAAAATCTGCGACCCTGTGTTGTTTTAAGATAGCGTTCTCGACGTTTCGCGTCTGATTGATCCAAACAACCTTCAAAATAGATAAGTCTAAAAGGCACCCTAAATTTAGTAGAAAAATTTTTACCATCTTCATGTTCTTTTACTCTCTTTTTAAAATCAGCTGTATATCCAATATAACGGTTACCGTCTTTCAGACTTTCTAATACATAGATGTAAAAGAACATTTGGGAAGTTGTATTACGGGGCATACCCGTACATTATATAGTCATTTTTGCTATAATTCCAAGAATGTCGCTCGATGTTCATTTCTTTACTCCGTGAGCGTGCTCGTACCTTAAGCACCTCTCAAATCGTACGAAATGAACATCTTCGCTTAAAACACTTATGGATAAAACATTTCAGCCTTCAAAATTCGAAAAAGATATTTATGCTTTTTGGGAGAAAAATAAACTTTTTGTAGCAAAGGTAGACAAAAAGAAAAAACCATTTACTATAATTCTTCCTCCGCCAAATGCAAATGCTGCGCTGCACTGGGGACATGCAATGTACGTGTATGAAGATGTCATGATCCGCTATCACAAACTAATGGGGTTTGAAACATTGTGGTTTCCCGGTGCAGATCATGCGGGTATTGAGACGCAGTTTGTTTTTGAGAAACATCTTAAGAAGCAGGGAAAGAGCCGGTTCGATTTTGAAAGACCAATACTTTTCCAGATGATCTGGGACTTCGTTCAAGAAAATAGAGGAACAATGGAAAAACAGCTCAAAAGTCTAGGATTTGCCCTGGACTGGACAAAAGAAAAATACACGATGGATCCGGACATTGTCGACATTGTATATGATACATTTGAAAAATTATTTAAAGACGGTCTGATATACCGAGCCGAGCGCTTGGTAAATTACTGTACTTCCTGTGGAACTTCCTTTTCCGATCTTGAAGTTGTTCACAAGGAGCAAACCGATCCGTTGTACTACATGAAATACGGGCCGTTTACGCTGGCAACTGTGAGGCCGGAAACAAAATTCGGAGATACTGCGGTTGCTGTAAATCCAAAGGACAAACGCTATAAAAAATGGATTGGGAAAATAGTCGAGGTAGAAGGTTTGATCGGCAAGTTTAAACTGAAAGTTGTCGGTGATGATGTGGTTGACCCCAAATTTGGGACAGGTGTAGTAAAGGTAACGCCCGCACATGATTTCAATGATTATGAAATTGCCAAGCGTCACGATGTTCCCTTGAAGCAAGTCATCGGATTTGATGGGCGGCTTAATAATCTGACCGGAAAATATGAAGGACTGACGGTAAAACAAGCCCGTGAAAAAGTAGTCGCGGACCTTGAAAAAAAAGGACTTATGGTCAAAATAAAAACAGATTATTCGCACCGCGTTGCAACCTGTTACCGGTGCGGACGGACACTTGAGCCTCTTCCCAAAGATCAGTGGTACATAAAAGTAAAACCTCTTGTTGATGAAGCAAAAAAGCTCGTTGTAAAAAACAAGGTAGAAATATATCCCAAAAGATTTAAAAAACAACTGACACGAATACTGGATGAATTTATAGATTGGAATATTTCACGTCAAATCGTCTGGGGAATACGCATTCCTGCATGGCGTTGCGTTCGACCTGAAAAAGTTAAAATTATGGGTTTTCATGACAGCGTTGTCTCCCAAGTAATAAAAGGCAAAACTAAAACTTATAGACTTCGTGATCATGGATTTAAAGTTGGCGACAGGATTGCGTTAGAAAATAGTCAAAAAAAGGAACTTTTCGGATACGCTGTTATTATGAAGATTCAAAAAACCTCTGTTGGGAGTATTGATTTACAAGATAAATCTCACTACGCGGTTTACAGTACTTATGAAGATCTCATTAAAGCATTTAAACGCCATAATCCGGAAAAAGAAATTAACAAACAAACAAAAGCTTTTCTTTACGAATATACATTTGAGGAGATAACCAAATCACGCAGCGGATGTGGAAGATGGATCGTCTCGAAAAAGAAACCTCAAAAGTGTCCCAAATGCAGCTCCGGCAAACTCATACAGGATGAAGACACCTTTGACACGTGGTTTTCTTCTGCTCAATGGCCTTTTGTAACGCTTCAAAGTACTGGTAAAGATCACTTTGACTATTTTTATCCAACGACCGTTATGGAAACAGGATACGATATTTTGCGCGCATGGGTTTCGCGGATGATTATGGTTGGATACTTTGTCACAAAAAAAGAGCCGTTTCAAAATGTTTTTTTACACGGCATGGTTCGCGACAAACACGGACAAAAAATGAGTAAAAGCAAAGGAAACGTACTCGACCCGATGGATATGGTCCAAAAGTTTGGAGCGGATGCATTTCGTGCCGCACTCCTTTTCGGTGTAAAAGAAGGAAACGATATATCGTTTTCCGAAGAAAGAATTGTCGGCATGAGAAACTTTGCCAATAAAGTCTGGAATGTCGGAAGGTTTCTTCATATGAATAAAAACGAAGAAAAGAAATCTAAATCAAAAAAAATTAAAGCAACCGATGATTTAAATAAAGAACTCGAACAAATGAAAAAGCAGTACCAGAAGCATATGGATAAGTATGAGTTTTCAAAAGCGCTGAATTTGGTACATGAATTTTTATGGCATCGGTTGGCCGATGTATATGTAGAAAAGTTGAAAGATGAGCTTAAAAATGGTAATATGGAGGCACTGTCTACCTTGACAAACTCATACATCGAGAATTTGAAGATGCTTCATCCGTTTATGCCGTTTATCACCGAGGCACTTTACCAGACATTTTACGGACAGAATAAATCAATTCTAAATCGACATGCCTAAACGTACATATCAACCAAAGAAAAAAAAGAGAAAAAGAAAGCATGGTTTTCTGAAAAGAAGACGCAGCGCGGGAGGAATAAAAGTTATTAAAAGAAGAAGAGCAAAAGGACGCAAAAAAATTGCTGTGTAACATATGATCGACCCTTCACATCCGTTTGACGCGATTTTCATAGTGCCAATCCTCAATCTTTTGGTATTTTTTTACACGATTTTTTCAGCTATCAAACTTCCCGGAGCATTTGGTTTTGCAATCATTGCATTGACCGTACTCGTGAGACTGATATTGCATCCTCTTTTTCAAAAACAACTTCATACGGCAAAAAAAATGCAAGAATTGAAGCCTCATCTGGATCGGCTTTCAACAAAGCACAAACAGGATCCAAAAACGCTGCAGCAACAACAACTAAAACTCTATCAGGAGGCAGGGATCAACCCGGCGTCAGGTTGCGTTTTTCTTATCATTCAGATCCCAATTTTTATAGCGCTCTACCGGGCCCTGCAGTTTTTCTTAACAGGAGAAAATATGAAACTGGCAATTACGAGTTTCAATAAAATGTTGTATTTTCCTTTTCTTAAGATCGCCTCGATAGATCCCCAATTTTTTGGATTTAATCTAGCCCTCACTCCTGCGCAAGCCGGACAATGGTATTACTATTTGATTCCGGTTATCACGGGATTTTTGCAATATTATCAGGTTGCGGTGTCGGTCCCAAAGCAGCAGGAAGGATTAGTTAAAAAAGATGAATCGCAAAAAAGCACCACCGGAGAAGATTTTCAAAAAGCAATGAATACACAGATGAAATACATATTTCCAATACTTATCGGATGGTTTTCATTTCAGTTTCCGGTCGGATTGTCGCTCTATTGGAACATATTTTCGATCTTCAGTATAATGCAGTACAAGAATATGCATAAATAGTTTCTAATTCTTATTTCTTAATTTTTAAACCTTTAAGAACTAGGAACTAAAAACTAAGAACTAATTAATATGGATAAAGTAAAACTCATAAAATCAGAAACAAAAGAACTTCTTGATAAAATCGTAGATAAATATGAACTTGACGTCAGCGATGATGAGGGAGCATTCCACGTCACGATAAAAACAGACGAAGAAACACCTGTGGTAATCGGCAGACACGGGGAGACTATAAAAGCGATACAAAAACTTCTCGAAGTTATTTTATACAAAAAAGTCGGAGAATCTGTCGAGATTCTTGTAAATGTAAACGATTATCGTGAAAAACAAAAAGAACGGCTAGAAGAGCTTGCAGAGCGGTATGTGCAAAAGACAAAGGATCTCAGATCAGCTTCTTATATCCGCGGCCTTTCTTCATACGAAAGAAAGCTTATTCATGAACATGTGACCGAACAGCATCCTGATTTAGCCTCATACTCAACAGGTGAGGGAAAAGACAGGCGCTTGGTCATCGATCTTAAGGAAAACGCCAAAGAAGAATAATTTCTTTCTCCTACTCTCAAACTCCAAAAAAAGACACAGTTTGTTCTACTTCAACTTGATTTGCCAGTCCGTTTCGGCTAAGCTGATTTTAGTAATGATTGCGCACTATTATGCCTGAACCACCCGAGGGAGAATTGCCAAGAAGTCCGGACAATCCACCACCTCTACCCCCTGATGAAGGGACAGGTGCTCCGCCGCCAACTCCCAAGGAACAGGTAGAGGAAATACTCACAGAATATCAAAATACGGTTGATGCAACCATAGAAGAAATATTAGTTGACGGAAACGAGGAAATTGAAGATAGTAGCACGAATAGAAAAGCGGAATTCCTACGAGAAAGACTAAAAAAACTTTTAAAAGCAGCGCGAAGCAAAGAAACCAGAGATCAGTTTGATTTTCTTCCACAAGAAGTACAGGATTTATTGCGGACGCTTGATCCGGGCAAAATTACTAAAGTAAATTCACCGCTTCTCTTTGAATTATTAAAAGGATCGATGGAGCAGGATCTTAATGATCATACGGTAGTGGAGTTCCTGTTAGCTGACCTCTATGGCATGCGGGCGCTCGATGAGCGTTTGGTACGATCGATTCTGGAACCTCTCACAGAAAAAGGAGATGCTGTAGGAGCTGAACAGAGTTTGGTTGACGAGGTGGGAGGATATATTGAGTCCTCACAAAAAAAAGACGTAATGGATCAACTGATAAACTCCAGAACCGAATTTGGACAAAAACAAAAAAGGACGATGAGGCTTTTAAAAAATTTACCTGTCCACGGAGCTGCAATCGAGCGGGCCGCGCAAGGAGATCAAGCAGCGATACAGAAGTTGGTAACCGAAGGTTTTTTGGATGAAGACATACCCGGACAAATTCGAAGCGAGCGAATTAAAAATGCCCAACAGGCAATACGGGGAAGAATCATAGACGCATATCAGAAAGTACTTCGGGCAATAACCCCGGAAGACCGCGATAGAGCACAGGATGAGTATTCGGAGCTATTAGGAAATCTGGAAAACGAAAAATATATAGAACAAGATAAGTTGCTTGAAGTACAGAACCAAACCGAGACTATGTTCGAGGTCCTCGATAGTCTTACTGGTGAAGATGGAGAGCGCAACGTGCTCCTTGGTGAAGCCGCGCGGGCGGGTTTCAGCGGATTTTCCGAAAAGCAGAAAAAACTTGTGGCTGCGATGGGAGGAGATTACAGTACATTTAAGCAGTTCTTAAGAAGTGAAAGATATCTTTATCACGATGCCGCAACAGGAGAACTTGAGATCAAGTGGCCGGAGCTTTCAGAAGAAATACGGGCAATCTTCGAGGAGATATTAAATGTTGCAGGCGCCAGACCCAATGATTTCTTTAATGAAGCATTCAACGAATTTTACGAGGGACATTTCTACCGAGTTTTATTATTGCGCTTAGATACGATAGGAAGACACATTTCTGAAGATTCAGAACTGAAAAACAAACCAGTAAAGCTCGAAGAGACCATAATGATGGAGAATGTGGGACAACCCGGATGGGCACCCGGTAAGGAACCTCTATCCTATTTGGGAGAAGGTGAGCAATTTCTCTGGGAGGCAATGGGTGTTAGTCTCCGCAATCAAATGACCACGTTTAAGAATGATATCGAGTTTCTCCACAATACAGAAGCAATTGTGGAAAATGGAATGGGATGGGAGACACTTGCACAACAGGCAGAGCGCATAGCATACGCAGATATTTTTTGGCTTATGCATAACGATAAAGTTTTAAATCAGGCATACAATCTCTATCTGACAAACTTAAAAAATGAATTTGCTACTAACAGACATATAGCTACCGGAGAGTTTGGTAAAAAAGATAAAAACGATTTTTTTGACCACGCACAACGACTTACTTACGAACAGCTTTTAGCAATGGAGCATCTTGATCCTGGACAAACTGAACCGAGTCACGCGACTACCCAAAAGATGAAACGTATTGTAAGAATGGCGAGTGCTATCTCCAAAGGAATAACCGGTGATTATTGGAGCGTTGTAATATCTCAACGAATGCCGGGAACGCGTGAGAGAGCGTCAAGACAGGCAAAAGATAATAAAGGAAATCTACTTTGGGATACGGATCCTCAAGGACAAAGACAACCCAAAATGGAAGAATATTTTAAATATAAACCTACGTTTAATAGTGCTTCTGCGAGCGGATTTGAACGAATGATCGGTCAGCTCGATCTTGACATAACTCTTGAGAGATTTGGCGTCCCTGATATTTATCATGCGATCCGTTTTGCATATGTCCCCCGCGATCTGAAAAAATTTAAAGGAGCATATAGTCGAGACCGGTTTAACGGTTTTTACGATCACGCTGACGTTCACGATCTCAAATTGGCAGCTGAAGATGCAGCTTTTTCGGGAAGAAGTGATTTTCTTGCAGAGTTTGATGAGGATAATGAATTTCTCATGGACGCCTTGCGAACCAACTCCGTAGGTCTTCCACAGCGTGGAGGATGGAGACTGTATGAGTATAAAGCGGATATCAAATATGCGGAGCCAACTCCGGGACAGACACTTGATACAGAAACCGCAGAAATAGATTTTGAAGCAACCTTACACAATCTGAAGCAATCTGGACCTAAAGCAATTCAAGCTTTCGCAGACGATAAAGACGCTTTTAAAAGACTTCCTAGTCAAATACAAAATCAATTCCGCGATTACGATGAATATAAACTTCATATGTATGAAAAGTATATTTTTGAAAGGACGATAGACGTTTCTCCCTCGCAATGGTTTGGAGATGAGCAGGTACGCTATTCTCCAAAAGGAGAAGATTTTATAAACGACCATATGACAGAATGGCTTTCTGCCCAGTTTTTTGGAGATGTACCTAAAGAATACGTGAGAAATCATGTAATGAAGTTATTCACGTCCTCATTATCCATGACTGAAAAAATGAGATGGGAAAGGGGAGGAATATCAGAACCCCTCGCGAATCCTCAAAGGCCAAATCTTAACGACGAGCGATTTAAACCTGAAGATCTAGATGGATTTAGTGATGAATTAAAACGATATTTCATATCATATAAAAGAGGCGTCGCTCTCAGATTCCCAGATGCCAACGGCCGCAACTATAACCTGGACGCCATGGACGAGGAACAATTTTTTACCATGATGAAAGGATTTCACACAGAGCTTTTAAGCCATCTTCGTGCACCCAAGCGTTCCCGACAAGACGTTCATGCACCGATGGAAACCTTATCCAGAAGATATGCGGTGTTAATGAGCAAGAAGATGGGACATCTGGATCATCTTGTCGGAGGAAGCACTTTCAATTACGGCGAATTTAAAATGACACAGGCAGGACGCCGTGTAGGGGCACGGTGGGCAAGCGAGGCGAATGTCATCGCAACCAAACATAATCCCGCTCTCATGGCGCTGATTAACGAAGGAATTCCCGGATTTGTACTTGCCGGATATACCGGAGGAGAAGAGATGAAAAAAGGAATTGATGAACAACTAGTAAAGCATATAGCAGAAGCATCTCTTGCAGTAGGGGTTAACATAGATCCTATGGAAGGAAGAAGAATAGCGGTAAAACTTGGAATATTTATGGAAAGAATTTTAGCAAAGGACCGGAAATACAGAATAAAAGGCATCGGAAATTTATTTGAGACGTTATCCCGTGCAAAAAGAGGAGTACAGAGCACGCTTATGAGCGACACATTCAAGCAGCACTTAGGTAGACCGGTTACCCGTATGGAAACAGAAGACTTAGCATATATGGGGAGAAAAATCAGCCAGACAGCGAATGTAGAATGGACGCATAAAGGAACTCCAACATATGAGGAAATGACAGGTTTATTTTCAAGATTCGTAAAAAAGGCGTCAGGAGGACGAATAATAAGAAGAAGAGTGATAAGTCACGAAGAAAACGATGTGCATATGGGTCAGTACCGAAAAGCAGTTGGTGCGGGAGGTGGAGCAAGATTTATCGAACAGTTTCTGCCGATTGGTGTATTGATATTCATGTTGATGATCTTAGCTCAGATGCGTTCTGCTTTTAAAGCAAATCAACAAAAATAACCTTGTAAACTTTTAGAGTAAATACGATAATTAGAAATCATGAAGAAGTTACTTGCGATACTCACTGCTTTTTCCATTATTATTCTCATATTTTCTAACGCGACTACTTCTATCTATGCTACTCGAAGCCGTACAAATCTTTTAGCACAAAATAATCTAGAGGACGCCGGGAA
>MGBA01000015.1 GCA_001789965.1 Candidatus Roizmanbacteria bacterium RIFCSPLOWO2_02_FULL_40_13 | reverse complement strand
CTGACTCTAGAAAATGGAAAAATTTACAAATAAATCAAAATCTTTCTTTAGTATTTGGAAGTGGGTTTAAAGAATCAACAGTGCAATTCGAAGGCCGAGCAGAGTTATTTAACAATCCCAACGATTACAAAATGCTCGCAGATGTTTATTTTGAACAAAATCCAGAAACGCTTCAATTTCGTGGAATTCCAGAATTAGTTTTTATAAAAGTGAAACCACATTGGGTTCGTTATACTAACTACATTGTTAACCCACCCGATATAGAAGAAAAAACATATGAAAGATAAACGTTGTCAGAGTTGCGGAATGAGATTTGAGGTCGAGGGTTTTTACGGAACTAATGCTGACGGATCAGAAAACAGAGAATACTGCAGATTTTGTTTTGAAAAGGGTTCATTTACCAAACCTGATCTTACACTTCGAGAAATGATTCAGGCGTCGGTTGACCACATGAGCAAAAAACTCAATTTCACTGAAGAAAAAGCGCGGGAACTTTCAGAAAAAGTTATTCCAGAGCTCAAGCGTTGGAAATCTCACTGAGTAAGAATTCTAATTCTTGACGAGTTGAGACTCGCAGGAATCTTCAGTTGCGTCTTCATCTGCACCTTATATGCTTTATTTCCTTGATCCAGTGTAATATTGTCGGAAGTTAATTGCTGTGAAGTATTTGCGTTCGGAAAAGCAAGTTCCGAATACCAGACAGGATGTTTATCAGTTGCATTATACAGTCTTACATGCACTATTTGATTTCCCGAGGGGACATAGACGGCTGCTTCAAAATACGCATTTTTAATTTTTCCATATTGCGCCGTGTCTACGATTACCTGGAGTCCTGGAACATCTTCCCAATCTTCAGAAGAATTAGTACCAGAGCCGATCGGTACGAAAAATTCCCTTATCTGTGAAGACGCCTGCTGCGTTCCTCCTGCCTGAGCTTCAACTTCAGGGATAGGTGAAGCTGCTGTTGCCTCTTCAATGTAGGTAATACAGCTCTGCGGACACGCCTGCACAGATGTAGTTATAGGTTTTGTAGAAGTGGGCTGTTTATTTACTTCAAGTTTTTTTAGATCTTGTACATTTCCCACATTTAAAATCCAAGCGTCAATTGCAAACACATTAAGAAAAAGAAATATACAGAAAACTGTAAAAAGACGGTTGTTTGTCATTATTAAATTATCTTAAAAAAACTTAAAAAAAGCACGACGACAGATGATGTCATAAAAAGCGTGATGGTCCAGCCCATGACATTTGAAAAAAGAGAATTAGTATGGTCTCCCATAATCTTCTTGTTGTTTCCAATAAAAAGAATCAGCATTAAGAGGGGAGGCGCACAAATTCCATTAAACACTGCAGAGTAATACAGCATCTGAAATGGTTTTATTGGTGTGAAATTAACTAAGAGACCAAACAAAGTAGCAAGAGTTATAATTCCGTAAAATCCATGAGCTCTCTTGAATTTCAGATACAGACCCTCTCTCCAACCTATCGTTTCAGAAATCGCATACGATGCAGAACCGGCAAGTATGGGAACGGCAAGTAAACCGGTACTTATGATGCCTGCAGCAAAAAGAATAAAAGCAAAGTCACCCGCAAAAGGTCGAAGTGCTTGAGCTGCTTGGTCAGCGGTTTCTATGGCAAAGACGTTATTGACATTCAGAGTCGAGGCGGTTGTCACCATAATAAAAAACATGACCATATTTGAGAAAAACATACCAAGGGTAGTATCGAGCCGCATTTCACGGATATCCTTATTTCTTATTTTCGGAATTCCTTTCCCCATCATTTTAAGTTTTCCCTGTGCGACTTCTTCTTCGACCTCTTCATCCGCCTGCCAAAAAAAAAGATAAGGAGAAATAGTAGTTCCGAAAATCGCAACAATATTAAGGAAATATTTTGCATCAAAAGTAAATGTCGGAATGAGCGTTGCCCACGCAATTTGAGTCCAATCCTGTTTTACAACAAAAGCGGTTAATACATAAGCTAAAAGAGATAACGCCAGATATTTGAGAAATTTTGCATATGCGGGATAAGGTACGAATACTTCAAGGAGAAGTGTGACTATAGTGAAAATGATAAGCCAGAAACCAAATGGAAGTCCCAAAAGAAGCTGGGCTGAGGCTGCCATTGCGCCAAGATCTGCTCCTATATTTATCGTATTGGCAAGAAGGAGCAATGTTACCGCAATAAATAAAACCGGCCTCGCATAGTGTCTTTTTACGATTATAGCGATACCTTTTCCTGTGACCATTCCGATCCGGCCGCACATCTCTTGAATCACGGTCATAAAAGGAAAAGAAAAAAAAGCAGTCCAAAGCTGATTGTAGCCAAATAGCGCTCCTGTTTGCGCATATGTTGCTATTCCTGCAGGGTCGTCATCTGCGGCTCCGGTTACAAATCCCGGCCCGATAAGCTTGAAGATTCTTCTTAAAAACTTTCTCACTCTATTTATTGTGACACATTAACAAACACATTGTCAATAAAGCCTTATCTTAGTAGAATGAGGGTATGAGTACAGATTCATTGACGAGTCAAAAATGTGTGCCGTGCGAAGGGGATGCAAAACCACTGACCCCGCAACAATTCGAGCCCCATCTGCAGCAAGTAGCTGATTGGAAGGTGGTCGGTGCCGTAAAGATTGAAAAAGAGTTTAAATTCAAAGATTTCAAAGAAGCGCTGAATTTTGTTGATAAAGTAGGTGAGATTGCAGAACACGAAGGCCATCATCCCGATATATTTCTTCACGGCTGGAATAAGGTCAAAATCACCCTTTCAACACATGCGATAAAAGGACTCTCTCTCAACGATTTTATCCTTGCCGCAAAGATTGATCAGCTTCTCAAGTAGGCGTAAACCTTTCTTTCAAAATCCCGTTATGGTACAATAAATTACTGACTTTTCTTGTGTCGCCTCTGATATGACAATAACCGAACGAATACAAAAATGGTGGAAGAATCTGCCCGAAAAGAAGAAATACTTAGAAATTGTGACCGCTCTTCTTTCTATACCTGTTTTGGCAACAGCTATCCTTTTGAATGTTGGTAATCTCCGCAATAATAAAACAAATGAAACCGTGCCGGCGCAGCCAGCGGCAAATAATGTAACCATAGTCCCTGTTGAGTTAAAAGATAAAGGAACAACTCCTACTGGACCACAATGCAAAAAAGAGGTTGGTCCTGTGGACATAATCTATCCAACGGAAAATCAAAAAGTATCTGATAGCCCTCTGTGTATTGACATAGCGCAGAAGAGCGGAGACTTTTGTAGTGTCCAATGGTCTTATAAATTGGATGAGGGAGACTGGTCTTCTTTTAATGACAAATTATTCTGCTTTAACAATCTTTCCTCAGGAGAACATAAGATTCAGGTCATTGTAAAAAGCACGGTCTCACAGGATCAGACCCTCCTTGAAAGAAATTTTGAATACCAATCGAAATCTTCATCTCCGACTCCTGCTACGAGCGCGGCTTCTCTTTCGCAGTAGTCAATAGTTGCTGAACCCACTGCCTTATTGTTTTTTTGACTTCTTGCGGACGTGCGTAATAACGGTTAATCCGAAGTGATGGAACAGCAACAGAACCTTTTTTGTCAGCTATGAACTTTTCAAGATGTTCGGCTGCCCTGCAAAATTGAGCATAGTTAGAATCACCAAGAGCATAAATAGCAAAGTTCACACCTTCAAAAGTTGTAGGATCGGTTTTTTTCTCAAACATTCTAAACCCACTATGCATCTGACCTTCTTCTCCTTCCTCAAACCAAGTACATGACCCTATGATCACCAAATCATGCGATTTAACACCCTCGAGTACTTTTGCATCATTGAGCGCATAAGTTCCCGCATCAGATGTAGTCATGATATTTTCAAGGGTTGTTTTATGGCCTTGTTCTGTGAGGGTGTTTGCAATTTCATGGGCAACCTCCAGAGTCCCTCCTGAGTAAGTTCCATAGACGATTAAAACATCCATTTTATTACTATAACAATTTTTTGCGCTTAAGAGAGCTTAAATTACCTGTAAAATAGGAAGATGGCCAATCAGAAAAATATTCCGACAGTCCTTGTAATCTTCGGGGCAACAGGGGACCTGATGACTAAAAAAATAACGCCCGCTTTGTATAATTTATTCCTCAAGGGAAAACTCCCCAAGCTTTTTCGCATCGTGGGGGTGGCACGAAGACCGCTTTCCCGCGATGAATTTCGCACTCATATAACACGGATTCTTGAAAAAAATGAAACGTTTAAAATTCAAAAAAGACTAACTGAAGAATTCTTAAATTATTTTTACTATCATCAAGGAACCTTTGATAAAGAAAAGGATTATGCGAGTTTAGCAAAAGAGCTGGGTAGAGTTGATGACGAATGGAAGGTTTGCTCAAACAAGCTCTTTTATCTTTCGGTTCCACCTCATTATTACGAGGTAATATTTCGACATCTTGCATCATCAGGTCTCACTATTCCATGTGGTCCGGATGAAGGCTGGACACGGGTATTGGTCGAAAAACCATTTGGTAAGGATTTAAAAACTGCCGAACGATTGGATAAACTGCTTTCGCAGTTATTCAAAGAAGAACAGATCTACCGCATAGATCATTATCTTGCAAAAGAGATGCTTCAAAATATTTTGTTGTTTCGCTTCTCAAACAATCTACTTGAGCCGAGCTGGAACAATAAATATATAGAAAGAATCGACATCCGCCTGCATGAAAAAATTGGAGTTGAGGGGAGAGGTGCTTTTTATGATGGATTGGGAGCTCTTCGAGATGTCGGACAAAATCATCTTTTACAAATGCTTGCACTGGTCACCATGAACAAACCGGTAAGAATCGATGCGGATTGCGTAAGAAAAAACAGGAGTTCAATTCTGGAGACCTTGATTCCTCCAACTATTGAAGAGATTAGATACCACACATTCCGTGCACAGTATGAAGGGTTTCGTTCGGTCGATGGCGTAACTAAAAATTCAGGTTCAGAAACATATTTTAAGGTTCGGGCGTTTCTTGATAATCCGAGATGGAGATCCGTGCCGATTTATATGGAAAGTGGAAAGCGTTTTAAGAAAGCTTTAAAAGAAATAATTGTCACATTTAAACCGGCAATTCAGGGAGAGTCAGGATTGAAAAATAAAGTGGTTTTTAGTCTTGAGCCAAATGAAGAAATAGTGATTCAATTTATATCCAAAAAGCCAGGATTAGAAACCGAGTTGGAAAAAAGAACCCTTGAATCCCTCTACAGGGTAAAAGAGCCAACAGCACAGTACGTAGAAGAATACGAAAAGCTCCTCGTTGATGCTATTGAAGGAAATCAAATTTTATTTTTAAGTACGGAAGAGATAGAGGCAATGTGGAAATATATAGATCCGATAATCGAAGCATGGAAGAAAAACGTTGTTCAGCTAAATACTTATAAACCCGACACTGATGAAGTTGGGCGAAAAGCACAAGCGGTGGAAGAAGAACAACATAAGTCAGAATTAATAAAAAAAGAAGTTGGCGTCTATGGGTTGGGTAAAATGGGAGCGGGAATGGCGCTTTCACTTTTAGAAAAAGGATGGAATGTCGCAGGGTACAATCGTACAGCAAAAACTACTAAAGAGTTAGAAAGAGAGGGTTTAACCGGCGCTTTTTCAGAAGAAGAACTTGTGAAGAAACTTTCCGGAGATCGGCGCGTAATCCTACTTTCACTTCCGGCAGGACCCGTCGTTGATCTTGCTATTAAAAAATTAATTCCACATCTTTCAAAAGGAGATATCGTGATTGATGCGGGAAACTCTTTTTACAAAGATGCAATCCGTCGGGAAAAAGAATTGAAGAAGAAAAACGTTATCTTTTTTGACATTGGAGTTTCCGGAGGTCCCGGCGGAGCAAGAAATGGAGCATGTCTTATGATTGGGGGAAGAAAGCAGGAGTTTGAATTACTATCTCCACTTTTTACAGATCTGGCACTTCCCGGCGGCTACGAATTTTTTGAAGGAGTTGGTGCCGGCCACTTTGTGAAAATGGTGCACAACGGCATAGAGTACGGCATGATGCAGGCGCTTGCCGAGGGCCTCGCAATTCTTAAAAAATCTTCTTACAAATTAGATCTTCAAAGAGTTGCAAGAATTTACAACAATGGCAGCGTTATAGAATCTAAACTCACCGCTTGGTTAGAGAGCGCGTTAGCGCTGCACGGACCTGAATTAAAGGATGTATCCGGAGTCGTAAAACATACAGGAGAAGGAGAGTGGACCATAAATACAGCACAAGAACTAAAAGTCGCAGCAAAAATCATTGAGGGTGCGCTCGAATTCAGAAAACAATCGGAAAAAAACCCCGACTACACAGGAAAAATCTTAACCGCACTCAGGCATCAATTCGGGGGCCACACGTTAGTCTGATGAAATTCAACAAAATAATCGACATTTCAGTTGATCTTAATAAAAAGACGGTTGTATATCCGGGGACTCCTGAAATGGTGATAGAGGAAACAAAAAGCACGGCAACTGGTTCACAACTTTCAAAAATCACCTTCTCTTCTCATATAGGTACGCATATTGACGCACCGCTTCATGCGATTGCAGGGGGAATATCTCTTGATCAAATAAATTTAGAAAAATTTATAGGGACATGCAGAGTTGTAGATATGCAAAGTTCAAAACCATCGATCAGCACGGAAGACGTAAAAAAAACAAATCCACAAAAAGGAGAAAGAATTCTTTTTAAAACTTCAAATTCCGAAAGAGGTCTGGAGACATTTTATGAAGACTTTGTTTTTCTATCTCCGGAAGCCGCTTCTCATCTTGCTACCTCAGAGGTGTCCTTGGTAGGTATTGATTATTTTTCGATAAAACAAAAAGGGTCAACGGATAATAGACCACATACCGAATTACTTGCAAAAAATATTCCAATAGTTGAAGGAATTAATTTAAAAGACGTTGAACCTGGAGAGTATTTTCTTATTGCGTTACCGCTAAAATTTATTGGTACCGACGGTTCACCAGCACGCGTAGTATTACTTCAGTAAGCCTTCTTTCATCCACTCTACAACACCCCTTGAAGTTTTTGTTACAGGAATCGAAACAAGATTAAATGTATCGTAACTATGGAGTTTTCTTATTTCTTCTTCGACTTTTTCAAAAAGATTTTCACTAGAGTCCATCACTATAAAAATTTCCTCACCGGAATCAATACTGTTTTTCCAATAAAAAGTTGATGATACGGAGAAACTTTTTGCGCAGACGATTAATTTCTTTTCAAGAAGAGCTTTCACGATTTTGTCAGCTTCTTCCTTACCTCCGCACGTTAATAGCAAAACAACTGGTTTCATATTGATATTGTAATTTATTCACACTGATTCCATAATCCTAAATTATTATCTCGGGCTTCTTGCTGGGCGCGGACAAACTGTTCTTGATGTTTGATATCAGGCGGATAAGAAACGGAGTGAGCATACCCTTGTCTTACCAAAAAGTCATTTATCAAAAGTCCAGAAGCGGTTGTCTCCTGTATTTCAGGCGCAAGATATACATATCGGAGGAGTCTTCCGTATCTATCGGTTTCCGAAACATCCTTTTCGAGTTTGACCATTTTTCCCTCAACAAGCTCTTTATTTTTTTCATAGGCTTCTTGAGCGAAACATTGAACTTCTTTTTTCGGATGATGAAGTTCCGGAGTATCAATACCAATGTATCTTAGTTTTTGTTTGTTGTCCAGTTCAATGGTGTCGCCATCAATAACTCTAATGACCTTTGCAGAATCAGTAGAGATATGAATTTCTTTTGGTGATTTTATTTTTGCTTTTTTTTCTGAGACTTGCTTTGTTTGTGGTACAAAAAAAGAAGACAATATGAGAGTGAGAAGAGCAAGAAGAAGAGAAACAGTTTTTTTATTCATTAGACCTTCGTGTTTCCATTCTAAGCGTACGGTAAGATGCGTTTCTCATAAGAGCACCAACGGTCACAGTAATTTCTCCGAGAGTTTTTAGTACTTCGCTATCTTTTTCCACACCTCTCATAAATAATACAACTCCCGCTCCTTCCACAGCTGTACCATTTTTCGCACCTTTGGGTACGATAGGTTCGAGTGGACTTTCTTGAACCTTTTTGTTAATTGCTATGTTTTGAATCTCTAAGGCAGTAGTTAGTATTCCCCAAAAATTATTAAAATGAGGAGCTAATGTTAAGGCCATTTCAAACCTTAAAATACCATCTGCCACCGGATCAAGCATTGCGCCAAAAGGAGTAGTTGCGTTTAATGGACGCGCAACGGAACCTTCGGCGTCCGAAATCCAAGCGAGAAGGTTTTTTACCTGGGCCTTTTTCCAATCGCCGCTCCGTGCAGCCCGTAAAGCCTGCCATCCTAGAACTGGGCGTGCTACGGTCATTGCGTTTGGAATAAGAAAACGCGCAGGATGTTCCCTTATTCTTTCTAATACTGACATACTATGGTCGGGGTGGTGGGACTTGAACCCACGACCTCACGCTCCCAAAGCGCGCACTCTAAGCCATCTGAGCTACACCCCGTTTGAACTTCTATTATACTATAGATTGTCCTATCATGAAAAAAGTACTGGTCGGTTTATTTCTTCTCTTATTCTTCCTGTTCTTTATTGTTTTTTCTCAAGTGTTTAAATCTAATACTCTTTCATACGAGCTAAACAATAAATCTTATAAACTTCTTCTTGCGGATAGTCCCGAAGAATATGCAAGAGGACTGATGTATGTAAGAAAACTCAATGGCGCTGACGGCATGATTTTTATTTTCCCCGACAAGCAAAAAAGAAACTTTTGGAATAAAAATACACTTACAAATCTAGATATATATTGGTTGGATGACGATAAGGTAGTTGGGAAAAGCTTTCTTCCATCTATTGAACAATCAAAAAAAATTGTGACGGTATCTTCACCAAAACCAGTGAATAAAGTAATCGAATTACTCCGTTGAAAGAGCTTGAAGTCCGGGAAGCGTTCCTTTCTCAATAAATTCTAGCATGGCGCCCCCACCCGTAGAAATATGAGTTATTTTTTCAGTCTGCTCTTTTTTTGAAATTGCAGCTAAAGTTTGGCCTCCACCAACTATAGATACGGCTTCATTATTTTGTACAATCGCATTGTAAATATGATTAGTCCCATTGGCAAACACGGGATTCTCAAAATAACCCATAGGTCCATTCCAGACGATTGTTTCAGCTTGAGAAATCTTTTTAGCATATAAGGCAGAGGTTTCCGGACCAATATCAAGGATCATATCGTCTGCCGCCAATTCATTTACTTTTTTAACTAAGCTTGAAGGATCCTCTTTATTTTTTCCAATAAGTACATCTGCAGGTAGTAACATTTCCGTATTTTTTTCTTTTGCAAGTTTAAAAAGTATTTTTATACGTTCATATTCTTTTGGCTCTTCAATGCTTTTCCCTATGGTGTACCCTTGTTGTTTGAGAATTGTATTTGCAACACCACCACCGACAATAAGAGTATCTGCATGACCAAAAAAATTCCCCAAAAGGTTAATTTTTGTTGAAATTTTAGTTCCCCCGATGATTACTACATATGGTTTTTTTGGTTGATTTATATATTGAGAAATAGTTTTAACTTCCTTTTTAAGGAGGAGTCCTCCGTATGAAGGGAGAAGTTTGGGTGGTCCAATCACAGAGGCATCATTTCTATGTGAAACGCTAAAGGCATCATTAACGTATATTTCTCCGAGTGATGCGAGTTGTTTAATAAATTCCGGGTTGCCATTTTTTTCGCCGGAATAAAACCGCATATTCTCAAGAAGTAAAATTTCATTTTCTTTTTGCGCGGAAATTTCTTCTTGTCCCGCCGCAGAGAGAAAATCATCAATAAAAGTAATTTCTTGGGATGGAAGTTGCGGTCTGAGCACGGGAAGGATATGTTTTAAAGAGTACTTTTCCTCCTTTTCTTTTGGCTGACCCAAGTGGCTTATCAAAATTAACTTATTCCTTTTTTTGAGAAGATATTTTATTGTAGGAAGTGGTCGTAGGATTCTCTCGTTGCTGTCAATTTTAAAATCCGGTGAAAGTTTTACGTTGTAATCTACTAGTAATAGAACTCTTTTATTTTGAATATCTACCTCATCAATCCACTTTATATTGCTCATCATACATAGTTCGCAAGCTTTTCAACCAAGTCTACCAATCTTGCAGCATATCCCCACTCATTATCGTACCAGCCAAACACTTTGACTAGGTGCCCATTCATCACTTTCGTATAGTTGGCGTCAAAAATACTCGAGAAAGGCGATCCGATATAGTCAGATGAAACCAAAACTTTTTCTTCATAGGATAAAAATCCCTTCATGGATGATTCTGCAGTTTTTTTAAAAATCTCGTTAACCTCTTCCTTAGTCGTAGTCTTTTCAACAAGAGCAGAGATGTCAGTAAAAGAAACGATAGGTACCGGCACCCGGATCGACATGCCGTCAATTTTTCCTGCAAGATGAGGAAGAGTTTTCACAACGGCAATTGCTGCACCTGTGGTTGAAGGAATAATGTTGAGAGCTGCCGCACGTGATCTGTCAAAACTTTTTCCGGCATCATCCAAAAGACTTTGAGTCTGCGTGTATGCATGAGACGTGGTAAGGAATCCGGACAAGACTTTGAAATTATCATCCAACACCTTAAAAAGAGGGGACGCAGAGTTAGTCGTACAAGAGCAGTTTGAAATAATATTCTTTCCAGCGAAATCAAAACCTTCATCATTTACACCAAACACCACGTGCGGCATAGTTTCGTCCTTTGAAGGTGCGGTCAAAATTACCTTCTTGACGCTTCCTTTAAGATGCTTTTTTAATTCCTCTTCTTTCTCGAATGCGCCCGTAGCGTCAACTACCACGTCTACTTGGTGAGAATCCCATGGAATCTGTTGGATTTCGGAATTTCGCGAGGTTTTAATAGTTTTTCCTGCAACCGATAAATCGCTTCCGGAAATAGTTATATCTTTCCCAAACTTTCTATATACGGAATCATAGGAAAGAAGATGAGCAAGCATATCGACTGGAGTTTTCCTCGTATTTATTAATACGATATCAAAAGAATCTTTCAGAAGTGCCACGCGGGCGAAAGCTCTACCGATGCGACCAAAACCATTGAGACCGACCTTGACTCTTTTCATATCTAACTATCAGTATAACGTGTTTTTACTTTTTGTGAAATTTAAGAAAGTTTTTTACCTCATGAGGGCTTCCCAGCAAGACTGGAGTCCTCTGATGAAGTTCGGATGGATTAATTTCCAAGGGATTTTCAGTAGTTGTAAGCGCCATGCCGCCGGCCTTGGTAATTATGTAAGCCATAGGATTCACTTCAAACATAAGGCGGAGCTTGCCGTTTGGCGCACTTTTATCCTTGGGGTACATAAATACACCTCCATTCATAAGAAATCTATGAACGTCTGCCACCATACACGCTCCCCAGCGAAGCCGATAGGGTTTGCTCTTTTTTAGAGAGAGAATAAATTCCTGAGTGGGCTTTTCAAATAGATTGAAGTTTCCTTCATTTACTCCATAAATACTTCCTTGTTCGGGAATCGTTATATTTTTGTGGGAAAGCAAGAAGCTTCCGACAGATGGATCAAGCGTAAAGCCATTTACTCCACTTCCGCATGAATACACGAACATGACACTCGAACCATAAAAAATGTATCCTGCAGCAACTTGTTCTTTTCCTTTTTGGAGAAGACTGTCGCCTTTTCTGTAAATCGAGAAAATAGTTCCCAGTGGATTATTGTTATCTACGTTATTCGATCCATCTAAAGGATCAAAAAATACTACATAGTCCGCCTTCGTAATTTCAGTAAAGAACGGTTTTTCGATTTCCTCCGATGCGAGAGCAAATACCTGCTTACTTTCAGTTAATACTCTAACCATCGTGTCATTTGCGAATTCATCCAACTTTTTTACCTCTTCCTCATAGACATTTTTCTTTCCGGTTTTTCCCTCTATATCAATGAGTCCGGAGTTTTGCACATGGGAAGCGATAATTTTTCCCGCTTCTGCGATTTGAGTAAGAAGAAGGGTTAGATTACCGGAGGCCTTAGGAAATTTTTGTTCTTCCTTGAGGATATGTTCTGTGAGAGTGATCGAATTACGTGGCATATAAAATTACAATTGTCCCAGACTGGCTTTGTAGACTTTTTCGGCTCTTTCAATAAAAACTTTCTGTGCTTTTTCTATATTTTCTTTTTTTCCTCCCCATGCTTCTAAAGCTTCTCCTTGAAGAGCGCGTCCAAACGAGGCAGTGATCCGCCATGGATACTCATCTGGCTTCGCATTTCGTAATTTATTTATTGCATTAAGATGTCCAGTCGCAAGGTCAGGACTCTGTCCACCCGAAAGAAACGCGATGCCGGAAACTTCAAAAGGAACCGTTGTCTTTAGAACATCTAGTGTCGTTTGCGCAACAGTCTCCACATCTGCTTGTTTCGGATTGTCTTTTCCCGCGGTGATCATATTTGGCTTTAGGATTACACCTCCGAGGTGTACTTCGTACACTTTGAGCTTGTTAAAAACAACAGAGAGGGCTTTTATTGTAATTTCTTTATCTTGTTCAAGTGAATGATCGCCGTCCATTAAAACTTCTGGCTCAACGATAGGAACAATGCCGGCATCCTGACATGCTTTAGCATATAAAGCGAGTCCTTCAGCGTTTTTATCAAGAGCTTCTTGAGTGGGGGACCCATTGGATATCATATATACTGATCTCCATTTAGCAAATCGTGCTCCAAGATTTTTATATTCCAGCAATCTTTTTTCCAAGCCATCTGCACCTTCTGTATATGTGTCAACTTTATCTTCAGAAAATTTAGCCGTTCCCTTGTCAACCTTTATTCCAGGAGAAATATTTTTTTCATCAAGTAATTTAGGGAAGGGAATTTCGTTGTTGCTTGATTGCCGGATGGTTTCATCAAAAAGAATAACTCCACTGACATAGTTTTCAATTCCAGACGCAGTAAAAAGCATCTGTCTATATTCACGATTGACTTCGGGAGTAGAGTCGACTCCAATACTTGTAAGTCGTTTCGAAATTGTTCCCGTACTTTCATCTGCGGCAAGAATCGTCTTCGCGACTACTTCTTTTGCAATTTGGTTGAGAGTTTTATTCATGGTGCTATAATTATACAGCCTATGGAAGACTGTATTTTCTGCAAAATAGTAAAAGGAGAACTCCCTTCACACAAAGTGTACGAGGATAATAAATTCATGGCTTTTTTAGACATATATCCAAAATCAAAAGGACACACACTTATAATTCCAAAAAAACATTTCAGGTGGGTGCATGATGTAGAGCCGTTTGGCGAGTATTGGCAGGTCGCAAGAAAAATAGCAAGAGCGCA
Organism: Candidatus Roizmanbacteria bacterium RIFCSPLOWO2_02_FULL_40_13; assembly: GCA_001789965.1. Classification (GTDB taxonomy): domain Bacteria; phylum Patescibacteriota; class Microgenomatia; order UBA1406; family GWC2-37-13; genus 2-01-FULL-40-42. The sequence continues at coordinate 7,176 of MGBA01000015.1, read as the reverse complement.
AGAAAAGGGTCTTTCAGCAAAATGGACTCAATACTTTACGCATGGTCTAATCCCACACGCGCACATTCATATGAAACCTCGGTATGAAGATGTTCAAGGAGCGTCAATGCTTCCGGACGAGCATCTTTCCTTTTCCAAAGAAGAGTTTGAAGTAATTGCCGCGAAAATCCGCAAAGCCTTCTAAAATACACTTGCATCTTTTTAAGAGACTTGATAAACCTAAAGTAATGGCCCGCCCTGAACATGAAATCTTCCGGTTGAGAGGAGTAGCTCCACCGCCAATAAGTTCTAGGATAAGAGATGAAAGATTAGACGAAGCACATGAAGTAGGGGAAGTGGCGACGGGGATGGAGCAAAGGATAGCTCAACTGCTCGACGAAAACGCAAGCGATTCGATACTAATCCAAGCAAGAGGTACGGTGTTTAAAGCTCCAAGAGCAAGACGACGTCGTAGACAATAATTAGTTGGGTTTTTTTATGAAAACTTGAATCTTTTCCTGTTTACTTAAGAGCGTCGTAGCCGCCTTTACTCCACGGATGACAACGCGAAATTCGCTTTAGTCCGAGCCATAATCCCTTTCCAGTGCCATATTTTTTCACTGCCTGATATGTATATTCGGAACAACGGGGAGTAAAGCGGCAAATGCTATCAGTCATAAAAAGCCTTTCAAGAATACCTACGTGAAAGATTGAGGTCTTTTGATAAAACCGGATGAATTTTAAAATTACTTCTTTCATTGTTATGATGAGCGAAACAGCATATGTCTTGAATTATAATAAGGGAGTATGAAAATTTCTATTGTGACACTCTTTCCGAAAATGATCTCAGGGTTTTTTGAAGAGAGCATCATCAAAAGAGCCAAGGAAAAAAAACTCGTAGAAATAGAATTAGTGAATCTCCGCGACTTTGCTGAGAATGCTCACCGATCAGTAGACGACAAACCGTATGGCGGGGGTGCCGGAATGGTGATGAGAGTCGATATTGTCTCCAAAGCAGTAGAAAGTCTCAAGAAAAAAAATTCAAAAGTTGTGTTAACTTCTGCAAAAGGAAAACAGTTTGGTCAAAAAAAAGCAGAAGAGTTTTCAAAGCTCGACCACCTGATAATTATCGCAGGACATTATGAAGGAGCCGACGCGCGAGTGGGAGATTTTATAGATGAAGAAGTTTCGGTCGGAGATTTTATCTTGACCGGAGGAGAGCTCACGGCGGCAATGGTTGTTGACGCGGTTGTGAGATTATTACCGGGAGTTTTAAAAAAAGAGGAGGCGACCCAAGAGGAGAGTTTTTTTGCCGTTGATGTTGAAAAATTAATCAATGCGGTTGGTCAGACAGACATACTGACAAAACTAAAAAATAGTGATGTAACAGAAGTGCAACTCCTTGAATATCCTCATTACACGAGGCCGGAAACCTTTCAAGAAAAAAAAGTACCGGGAGTTCTTCTTTCGGGAAATCACAAAGAAATTGAAAAGTGGAGACTTGTGAAAGCATATGAAGAAACCGTAAAAAAAAGACCGGATCTCCTAAAAAACCAAGGGTTGACTAAAAAGTAATAATGCGTTAGTATAAGTACTCCTATGAAAAATTTTGCAATTGTCGCAATAGTTTTACTTCTTGTCGGAGGTGTCTTGTTTGCCGTAACTAGTAACAAACAGCCTGCTCCAAATGAGCAAATGACGGATCAGAAAGCACCCGCAATGGAAGAAAAAACCGCTTCACCAACCGCAACTTCAGTAAGTCCTACGGGAGAAGCTAAAGATGAGTCAAACGTAAAAACCGTGACGGTTGAAGGGAAACCTTTTTCTCTCACACCCTCACAAATTAAGGTAAAGCAAGGCGACACCGTACGAATAGTATTTAAGAATACCGGAGGAATTCATGATTGGGTTCTTGATGAGTTTGATGCTCGTACAAAACAGCTCTCCGCAGGAGAAAGTGAAACGATAGAATTCGTAGCTGATAAAAAAGGTTCATTTGAATACTACTGCAGTGTCGGTAACCACAGACAGATGGGAATGAAAGGCACGCTCGTCGTTGAATAAGTTTTACAATTCTCCTATGGCACCAGCAAAACGGGAACCGAAAACGTTCCGGGAAAGTCTCACATCAATGAATGGAATCTCTAAAAAAACCATTGAGGAACATCTGAAGTTATATCAGGGATACGTAAACAAATACAATGAAATTAATGAAAAATTAGCAGGTCTCACGGATGAAGATTATGAAAAAGCCAATCAAGTGTATTCCAATATTCGGGCGCTAAAAGTGGAACTTTCATTTGCATGGGGTGGGATTATCAATCACGAAATATACTTCGATCATTTGGGAGGAAAAGGTGGGCAGCCGTCGGGAGACGTCGCATCTCAAATTAAAAAAGATTTCGGGTCCTTTGAAACATTTAAAAAGGATGTCAAAGCAACCGGAATTTCTGCACGAGGTTGGGTATGGACTGCGTGGAATTATGCCGAGAAAAGATTTGTAAATTATCTGGGAGACGCTCAGAATTCATTTCCCGTCTGGAATGCGAAGCCGATTTTCGCGCTCGATACGTATGAGCACGCATACTTTATCGATTTCGGATCCAACAGAGGCCAATATATAGACATCTTTTTTGACAATGTAGATTGGACTGTCGTAGAAGCGAACTTCTCCAAAGTCGCCCGATAAGTTTTTTACATATTCTTAATCGGCTCCTGTTATATAATTTCATAAATGGTACGTACGCGCATTGCCCCTTCTCCGACCGGTGAAGATATACATATCGGAAATCTTCACACTGCTCTTATCAACTGGACTTTTGCCAAAAAAAACGACGGACAGTTTATCGTAAGAATCGAAGATACTGATCAGCAGAGACTGATAAAAGGCTCAGAGGAAAGAATTCTTAAAACGCTGAAAGAGTATGGCTTAATTTACGATGAGGGACCTGATGCGGGAGGATCAGCAGGACCGTATCGTCAATCAGAGAGACTTGAGACCTATCAGATCTACGGAAAAGAACTCATCGAAAAAAAGGTAGCATACTATTGTTTTTGCTCAAAAGAAAGATTGGAGTCTTTGCGTAAAAAACAGCAAAAGGAAGGATTAGTTCCCCGATATGACAAGCATTGTCTAAATCTCAAAGATCCAGAAAAACGCGTAGAAGACGGGGAATCTTACGTGGTACGACTCAATATTCCGGAAGATATAGTCATTTCCTTCGAAGATCTAATCCGTGGTGAAATCACTTTTTTTGGAAAAGATCTTGACGATCAAGTACTTATCAAAGCAGACGGATTTCCCACGTACCATCTGGCAGTTGTAGTCGACGATCATTTTATGAAGGTAACCCATGTCATTCGCGGTGAGGATTGGATTTCAGGTACGCCAAAACATATATATCTGTACGATTCATTTGGCTGGGAAAAACCAATATACGTGCATACTCCACTTCTTCGCAATCCTGACAGATCAAAACTTTCAAAAAGAAAAAATCCCATTTGGGCATCATGGTATTTAAAACACGGATATCTTCCGGAAGCAGTGCTTAATTACCTCTGTCTCATGGGTTGGTCTCACCCCAAGCAGAAAGAGATATTTGATCTTGACGAATTCATCTCAGTATTCGAATTAAAAAATATACAGACTGCGGGACCGATTTTTGATGTAGTAAAGCTCGAGTGGATGAACGGTGAGTACATAAGAAGGATGAATTCCGGACTCCTGACTAATAAGCTGCTTGAGTTTTACCATGAAAAATATCCAAAAGAAGCCATTGAGAAGACGGTTCCTCTCATTCAGGAGCGCATAAAAAAACTTTCTGACTATCTACCTCTCTGCGAGTTCTTCTTTAAAATGCCTGAGGAATATCAGGCAGATTTGAAACCTCATAAGAGTATTTTGAAAAAAGCTCATGATACATTAGCAAAAATAACTAGTTGGAAAGCAGAATCAATCGGACAAACATTACAGAATTTGACCGTGAAGGAAAAACTAAGAAATGCGGATTTTTTTATGTGGTTGCGCGTCGCAATAACCGGAAAAAAAATCAGTCCACCTCTTAATGAATCGATGGAGATTTTAGGAAAAAAGGAATGTCTCCACAGGCTAAGCAGTTTGTTATAATACTCAGATGGCTAAAAAACAATTAAAATCTACGGTAAAAGCAGAATCTCCCGTAAAAAACAAAATGCCCAAATGGGTGGGATGTTGTCTCGTTGCCGCGATAGTCTTTGCAGTTCTTGCGATACTCCTTTTTGTCTTAATGTTTAGTGGATTTTTCATGTATGGAGATGCGCTCAATAAAGCAGGTTTTCGTTTTAATCCTCAAAAAAACTCAATTAGCCTGACAGATCCCAAAACAGGAGAGCAGGTTTCAGTAGGACAACAGGCGACACTTCCGCGCAATTTCCCTCCCATACCAGTTTATCCCGGCTCAAAATTAGTAGTGGTTCTAACTTCTGCAAAAAATCCATCAGCGACGTTTGCAAGTGTTGATAAGCCTGAAGTTATTTATGCTTGGTATAGAAAAGAGCTTCCGAAAAAGGGATGGACCGTTAATCCGGAGAGGGGTTTCGTGATCGAATTCGAAAACAGTGCTTACAAAGGGACACTTATAACCGCAGGAGTAGAAAAAAATACGACTATTTCCATCACATTTGAAAAGAAGTAATCTTCTTTAACTAGATATGGCAGCATTTGATCGCAGAAAATATAAAAGACCGGGATTTGATCCGAGATCTTCAGAGCCGTTCCGTATAAGTCGGAGCAAGATCGACCTGTTTTATGATTGCCCTCGGTGTTTTTATCTTGATCGCCGGCTCAGGATTTCACGGCCCAGTCTTCCTGGCTTTTCTTTAAACAGTGCTGTCGACCACCTCCTCAAAAAAGAATTTGATCTTCTCCGCGAAAAAGGACAAGCACACGAGCTCATGAAGAAATATAAAATAGATGCGATTCCGCTAAAGCATCCAGATTTGGGAATATGGCGGGACGACGTATATAGATATGAAGGAGCTTCTGCACTGCACAAACCAACTAACTTTTTAGTTAGCGGAATCATTGACGATGTCTGGAAAGACAGTAAGGGAGATCTGGTATTAGTTGATTATAAATCGACAAGTACGAGCAAAGAAATTTCTCTGGAAGATAGATGGAAGCAAGGATATAAAAGACAGATGGAGGTATATCAATGGATATTTAGACAGCTTGGTTTCAAGGTTTCAGAAGTGGGGTATTTCGTCTTTGCCAATGCAGGAAAAACAAAACCGAAATTCGACGGAGTTTTAGAGTTTGAGATGAGCGTAGTTTCACACAGAGGAGATACTTCTTGGATCGAGCCTATTCTTAAGAAAATGAAAGACTGTCTTATGAGCGACGTGGTACCTAAAACTACGCCTGAATGTGAATACTGCGTTTTCTCCGAAGACAGCTCCACTTTCTAATGCAAGACTTCTTGCCAGTGCGGATCAGTCTCCACAGTAAGATCTAAAAATATCTTTTTTCCCGTTGCCAGCTCGATCTCTTTTCTTGACATCGTGCCAAGCTCCTTGATCTTTTTTCCTCCTGCCCCGACCAACATTTTTTTATACCGGTTTTTTGTAGTAAGAATCCGCGCTTTAATATATGTCACTTTATTTTCACGTTCAGTCACTTCATCAATGACAACGGAGGCGCTATAGGGTATTTCCTCCCCTGTTTTAAGAAATATCTTTTCCCTGATTAATTCTGAAAGAAAAGTTTTACTGTCTATGTTAAGCGCAGGGTAGACGCTTGGAGATTTTACCTGTTTTCCTTCCGGTAATAATTCAAAAAGCCGTGCAAGAAGTGGGTCCACATGGGTTTTGTTAAGGGCCGATATTTTAAACATCTCGGGAAATTCATCTTTTAAGAATTCGTATTGCGGAAGATATGTTTTTTCCTGAAGATCAGTCTTATTTACTATTAGCAGCGTAGGTTTGTTCATCTTCCGCACCATGCCAAGAACCTTTGCTTCTTCGAAGTCACGTCTCCGTGTGTGGTCGACCATATACAAGACCACATCGACGGTTTCCTTCAGTGCGTGTTCTGTCTGAAGGTTTATTTTTTTTGCGAGCATATCTTTGGTCTTGTCAAAAACTCCTGGAGTGTCCACGAAAATGATCTGTCCCCGTTCGTCTTCGTAAAATGCTTGGATAGGGAAGCGGGTGGTTTGCGGCTTGGGAGAGGTAATCGCCACTTTTTGACCAATAAGATTGTTTACAAACGTTGATTTGCCTACATTGGGCCTCCCAATAAGGAGAACTGTGCCTGACTTCATTCCTTATTCTATCATAGCTGCTCCTAATTTGATAAAATAGGTATACTTTATCGTTCATTTGCCCCCTGCCCGCAATGCTACGCATAGCGTTGCAGGCGGGCGGTCGTCAATATGTATTTTTACACATACGTTATAAAAAGTGACAAAGACGATAACTTATATGTAGGTTGGACAGTTGACTTAAGTAGAAGGATTTTAGATCATAATACAGGTAAGGTACGAGCGACTAAGAATAGAGCGCCGTTTAAACTCGTATATTACGAAGCTTGTACGGATAGGAAGAAAGCAATAGAAAGAGAAAAGCAGTTGAAAACAGGATTTGGAAGAGCGTATTTAAAACGGAGATTGTAATATTTGCCCGGTCGTCTAATGGCAGGACAGCAGACTTTGGATCTGCTTATCGAGGTTCGAATCCTCGCTGGGCAGCACTTCGGCAAGCTCAGTGCAAGCCATTTTCACTATGAAAAATAAAAAGATTTCATGGTATGTTTATTTGCTTCTTTGCAATAAGAAAACTTTTTACGTTGGGATAACTGATAATTTGAAAAGTCGTTTACTTGCACATAAAAACAAAGAAACATTTTTTACTAAAAAGTTTTCTAATATTCAGTTAGCTTACTGCGAGGAATATCAAACCAAGTCCAAGGCTGTAAAAAGAGAAAAACAACTAAAAGGTTGGAGTCGTGCAAAGAAGCAAATGCTTATTGACGGAAAACTTGGTATAAATAGGCGTACTGAGCTTGTTGAAGCTCTTCAGTAAGGATGAGAAGTTAACCCTGAGCGGTTCGGAAAACTCACCGTAAACTAGCCGAAGGGAATCCTCGCTGGGCAGCACTTTACTTTAGCCTGTTACAATAGCCCAATTTGATATAATTGAGTATGTTAGAACGTTTCCATA
>MGBA01000014.1 GCA_001789965.1 Candidatus Roizmanbacteria bacterium RIFCSPLOWO2_02_FULL_40_13 | reverse complement strand
CCCCGACATCCCGAACGCAGATAATCACTACTATTTAAGGACAGTCTTCACAAACGAAGCAAACCGCTTAGCAGGCTCCATAACTAAGTGTGGCTCCCCTTGGAAAATTGCCTGTGAAACTCTGTCCGGATATCTTTCACTGAGGATTTTTACCAATTTAGCATTTGCCTCTTGTGGACTGATCCGACTCAATGTGCCGTTTACGATTTTTACTCTAAGATCGGGATTACTGTGTAGAGCGTCTGCGATATCATCTGTTAATGATTCCCTCGCCATTGCTTTTCGGTAGATACCACGAGGATCATTGGCAAGACTGCTTAGAGCCCATCGGGCAAGATCTGCGTTTTTCTTTACCGCTGAATGATGTTGGCCGCTGGCAGATCTCATTTCCGTATCGTACGGCGCACTTTGATACAAATCGAGATATTTACCTTCGCTCATTTCACCTGCGGTAAGCTCTCCCCCAAAAGTTTTTTCTTTCATTTCTTTTTCTCCCGGGGAATCCACTACGATAAGATTGTGAACTTTTATGCCGAGACTTTCAGCCTTTTTTGCTAAAGATACAGCAGCCCAAGCACCCATTGACTGACCAACAAGATCGATATCGGTAATACCCATTTCTTTCATTACTCTAAGTTCAGCTTCTGCTACAGGGTCATATCCTTCATCGGACTGAAGCGCCTTTTTTTGTTCGGAAGTAAGCTTGTCTGACTTTCCCATGCCGGGATGATCAATACTTAATACCGGTCCGTCAATCTGCCTTCCTAATTGCTCTGCGCGATAATTAGTAGCTCCCGTGTCGACGGCATTATTGTATGGAGGTAAGAAAACGAGAACTCTTGACCGTGATTGTGAATCAAATTTTTCCCAATTGGATTTTAAGACGTTGAGTTGCTGGCCGGTTTTGGGATCTTTGACTTTCTCGGATGGAGAAAGTTTCTTTTTTTCGTGAGCAGGTGACTTTGTGCCATCTTTTGCTTCCCAATCCGGATTTTGCCCGTCAAGATTAAGATTAAATCGAGCAAGCGGATTATCGATGAGGTTTTTTTCTTTGGCTTTCTTTACAACCCCCTCTGCCTTTCGAATATCCTTCTTAACAGTCTTTGGAATAGGTCTTTCTGTTGGGCCTTCTACCATATTTCTATTTTAAGCAGGCTTTTTTTATTTGTCAACTATAGGATATTGTATAATTCGCCCAACCGATAAGATACACCCCCCTCGGCATCCTCTTCATAAGAAAAGCTATTATCTTTAGGCTTTTAGGACAACCCATACTGGTTGTTTTTTAGCTATACGGGGATATAATAAGTATTATGACTCAAGAAAGAGGACGCTTTAGAGACTTTAAAAGATTTTTTAAGGGGAGGCGAGGAAAAGGAAATGAACCGCTTTCTGGTGAAGATTTGCGCGCAAGGATAATAGAAGAAGCTCGTAAGGCTCCTGACAACATAAAGGCTCTGGCAACAGCAAGACTTGATAATCCTTTTTTTGACACATTACCTGACCAAATTAGAGTAGCTCCTATCGGAGTACATATTAAAATTCTAATTCGGGTTCCTGAAGGATTCGGCTCGACGCATCCTGCGTTTCCGATATTTGACTCTATCAATAAAGCGGCTGAAGAGAGAATGAAAAGTGGCAACGGCCCTGTACAGATAAAGTTTCTCCCAGAAGACCCCAAACCTCCTTATACCCAATAAAGATAATTCTACCCTGTAAATCTAGGGGTTCTCGCGCGGACCTTTACAGGACTTTCTACGCGAGGTGCTAAAAGTAGATCCCACATGGTGTTTACTACGAGACCCCCAGGCTGGTTTTATAAGTTTTCCCTTTTCAGCAAGTGCAAATGGACAGCCTGCGTGGTCCCCTCTTTTTTGCATGCGTTGCCTCCAATGGAGATTGGTGACGGTTCCGTCCTCTACCTCGTAATGAAATAAACTATCTGCTACCGAAAGCGCAGTATTTCTCCTATCAGCGAGGTTATAAGGCCCCACTCTACTGCCGAGTTCAAAAAGTCTCTTCCGAGAAGACATCATCGGAACAAGTAATTTGTACCCGTTTTCCAAAAGTTGCTCACGAATAGAGTCATTTGGTATTCTTACGTCTGAGGAAAAAAGCTCTGTCAGAAGTCCTGCCACACCCATCGATTTTTCCGAAAAGGTACCTATTCCTGCTGCTGTTGAATTGCGAGTGAGGACCTCTGGTGTTTTTTCAGCAGGTGTAGTTTCAATTGCATCTGCAGGTACAGCTGCTGGTTGACTAATCGCCCAAGAGAGTAGCTCGCCCTGATTGCTAAAATCAGCAACGTCAGCAAGATTTCTAGACTTTATCGCCTTTGCTAGTACACCCCGCACCACGAGCCTCATTCCGTTGACAAGTGGATCGAATACAGCTCTAAAATCATCTATATCAATATAATTTTTTCCTCTTTCAATTACCTCTTCTTCGGTAAGAGACTGTACCGGAATAGATGGTGATCGAAGAGATATAACTCCCGCAAACGATCCGAGTACCTTTGGCCAATCATCAGCGATCAAACCAAGATCGTCAGGACTCTCAGGAGATGGAGGAACGGTGACGGCAACACGCTCTCCAGCAAGCGCGGCATCTCTGGCTCTTCGGGCGGTCTCTATGGCGGACATCGATATATTATAGCAGAAGACAGTATCAATTTAGCCTATTCCTACAGTAAGAAAGTTAAGATTTGAGAGTCTTTTTCCACATGAAGCGATGAGGATTTTGGCCTCTTTTATATCCTTGTTTTTCATAGTAATTAAGCAGCCCTTCGTCATTGTCATTAACCAACATATATATCATTTCATATTTTCTTTTCTTCAGTAATTCTTCTGCAGCACTGACGAGTTTTTTGCCAATTCCCTTTTTTTGGTATTTTTTTGAAACAACAAGTCGGAAGATAAATGCAAATCTTTCGTCATCTATCGTTGAAACGGATCCAACAACTTTACCCTCTGATTCGGCAATAATAAGAGACTCCGGATCTTTTTCGCTTTTGCTTTTTAATCTTTCCCTGCTATCAATCTCCTCCGAATACAAATCCCCTTCAAGATATAACTCTTTTACTGCAGGATAATCGCTATCTTTATATTGTCTTATCAAAACGGATTCTTCACTCATGAGCTTATTATACAAAAGGGTTTAAAGTGAGGATGGCAGGGGTGGAGAGAATCTGGGTGGGAAAAGGTCTTGACTTATTACTTCTTCCAAATTAAGCTCTAAGTAAAGACATGGCCAAAAAAACTTCTCAAGGCGGTAAAGGTCACGGTTGTTTGAAAGGATGTCTTACCGCAATTGTTGTAATAGTCGTATTGGGTTTTGGAATCAGTTCTTTCGTAAGCCAAGATTGGAATAGATCGGATGAGACTGTTTTAAGCAGCTATCAAGCTCCTCCAGAAGTTGCAGAGCTCGCTGAACAGACTGGTATGAGCGATAAAGGTAAGGCAACCTTGTTTCGAGGAGAGCCGGTGTTTCTTCAAGGAGATGCTTTCAAAAAGAAATGTCTTAGTAAGGGATTTCAGGGAGAATTGGCTGGTGGATGCATGCTGGCAGGACCTATGAGTGGGCCATTCGGACTTCCGGTAGCAAAAATGAGAGTATATATATTAAAAATTGACGATCTTGAATTCGTCGACCATAAGTACACGACCGCCGCCCACGAAATGCTTCATATCGTCTATAAAAGACTCGACTCAAAAGACAGAAAGCGTGTGGATGACTTGATAGAAAAAGAGATCGCTAAACGTCCTGATGATAAACACATCGTAGCCCGAGTAGAAGCAATGAAAAGACTAAAGAAGAATTACCAGGACGAGCTCCATTCTCAATTCGGCACCGTCTACAGAGATCTCTTGCCAGAATTGGAAGACCATTACAAAGAATATTTTATAGATCGTGAAAAACTTCTCGTTATTGCAGACCGTGAAGGAGCGACGAAACGTATGCGAAGACAGGATGAACTTGCTCAAGAGCTTACAGAGCTAAACGAAAAACTCACTGTTATGAAAGGCCAAATTGACGCGGGAAATAACGATCTTGTTCCTCAGTTCAACGCTATGGTCTCAGAATATAATACGAAAGCAGCAGAAGCACGTCAGATCAACAGCGAAATGATCACGTTCTACAAGTATATTGACCCCGACTACCAACCTCCTCAACAACAATCCCAATAATAAAATACTCGGCAGGGGTGGAGAGAATCGAACTCCCGTTTTCGGTTTTGGAGACCGAAGTCCTACCACTGAACGACACCCCCTGACTCAGAGAATATTATACTCTAGAATGCCTCAGTTCTTGGACAACTTCTCGATAAAAACGAGAATAAAACCATCCGGATCCTTCACTACAACCTCTTTAGTCCCCCATGGGAAAACCCGAGGTTGAGCGGCAATTTTAAATCCACGTTCCTTACAGATATTAACAATGGTTTTAACCGATTTTACATGCAGCATCGCAGAAATTTTGGAGCTTTTGATCGTCTCACAAAAAACTTTAGGTTTGACCGCAATATGTCCTTCTGCAATCTCAAGCAACGCACCGCTAATGTTAAAGATTACCCCTCTATACTTTTCAGGCGCAGTCTGAATCTCGCGGAATTTTGTACGAAAAGTATTGTCTCCATAGGCAAAGTCGGGTTTAAGATGAAAGGCACGATAAAATTCCAGCGACCGGTTGATGTCTTTTACCTTAATGTGTATACCAAACTGAGTTACCATAAAAGCTTATACATATAATATTGTTGATTTTAGATAAATAGACTGTTATAGTAAATATTCCTATATACATAAATACATATGAAAATTTTCTTTACAGCTTCCTTTCACGGCAAAAAACAGTATCAACGCTACTACAATATCGTCTTGAAAACCCTCGAACAAATCCCCAATGCCTTTATTACATCTACTGAAAAAGATAACTACCTGTCTGTCTTGCCGCTTAAAGATAGAAAACGTATAAAGAACAAGGAAAAACTTCATTATCTTGCGATTAAACGCAATATTCAGGATGCCGATGCTGTCGTTATCGAGATGAGCAATGAGGATTTTCAACTTGGACACGAGGCCACGCTTGCGATTCAGAATAAAAAATACGTACTCTGCCTTTCAACGCGTGAAGATTTTAGCGAAAAGATAATTAATCGCTATTTTGTTGGCGCAAAGTATAACGAATACAATATTGAGGAAGTCGTAGATAATTTTATTGAAGTCGTTAAAAAGAATCAGTTCTCAGAGAGGTTTAACTGCTTTATTTCACCATCACAGATGGACTATGTAAAAGAGAAGGCGAAAAAAGAGCACATGAATGCTTCCGAATATATACGAAGTCTTATCGATGATGATAAAATTTCTTAATGTGACCTCGGCGCGACTCGAACGCGCAATCTTCAGATCCGCAATCTGACGTTCTATCCGATTGAACTACGAGGTCATTGTTTTATTGTACTCGCAATTGTTCCGACGAT
>MGBA01000013.1:159-24348 GCA_001789965.1 Candidatus Roizmanbacteria bacterium RIFCSPLOWO2_02_FULL_40_13 | reverse complement strand
ATAGGATTGGAAAAACTTGAGCTCTGGCATCTAAATGATAGTAAAGATCCTTTTGAATCATTTCGAGACCGACATGAAAATATTGGAAAGGGTGAGGTAGGAACAGAAGTATTTAAAAACATCCTTACTCATGCAAAAACTAAAAATCTGCCTTGCATCATCGAGGTTCCGGGATTTGACGATATGGGTCCTGATAAAAAAAACCTCGACATTCTTAAAGCGTTGGTATAATCTTTCATGCGATCGATCAAGGATGAACTCAAATCTCTTCAGAACAATCCACATATAGACAATAAGTATCTATTACTTCTTCTTAAGCGAATTGAAAAGAATAAAAAACTGCTGAAGCAAGAAGGAGTACACGATCACTTCTCTTCTCTATTTGTTCCGGCAAATATTCAGAAACGAAAGATTTTTTTAGTTCATCATAAGAAAGCCGGGAGCTGGATTCCTCCGGGAGGTCACATAGAACTAGGTGAAACGCCGGTCCAAACAGTTAAAAGAGAATTTCATGAGGAGCTTGGCTTTACCTTGACCAATGAAAAGATACAACTTTTCAGCGCGTCGACCTATGTCTTAAAAAAAGATCCGTTTTGTAAAATCCACTATGACATCTGGTATTTGGTTTACATGGATAAAATAACAACATTTCGTCTGGATAAAAGAGAATTTTACGATGGGAGCTGGATAGATTTTAAAGACATAGTAAAGAAAGTAAAAACAAAAGAATTCAAACCCATCCTCAAACAAATCGCGCTACTAAAGTAATCGAGAGTTATTTTTTCTTGCGAGGTTTTAATCGTATTAAGCGCTGATACTCTTTTTCACTTATAAATTCTCGCGGATTCTCTACTCGTTCCACAAAAACCATTCCTTCGATGTGATCATACTCATGTTGAAAAATTCGCGCAACGAAGTCTTTAAATGTTTTTTTGACTACCTTGCCTTCTCTTGTAGTGTATTCAACATTGATTTGCTTATGTCGAGGAATAAATCCTCTGAGCCCGGGAAGACTCAAACAGCCCTCCCAATCTTTCACTTTTTGTTTTGAAGTAGAAATAATTTTGGGATTTGCTACTGCAAGAGGCTTCATCTTTGGAGCGTTTGGGTAGCGCGGATTTGGTTGCGAAGCAACAATGAATAGTCGCAGTGGATGATACACTTGTGGAGCTGCAATTCCAACACCATTAGCTTCTCTGCAGGTTGCAATCATATTGTCGATGAGCTCCTGAATATTTTTGCTTTTTACATTAACTACATCTTTTGCTTTTTTTCCAATTGGATCTCGGCCTAATTCTGCAATTTGTAGCAGTGTTAGTTGCTTTTTTCGCACGTTTTTTTATCTAACTGATAAATAATTACTTGGAAATGTTTTTTTGTTAAAAACGATCTGCCATTGGTATAGTTTCCGAGCTTTTAGTGCTCCTGAGAATGAAAGAAGATAATAATTCCACATTCGATAAAATCTTTTGTTAAAACGCGGTGAGATTTTTTTTATTGTAGACCAGTTTTTTTTGAATCTTTGCGACCAATTAAATGTCGTCTTGGCGTAATCATCACCGAAATTATGCCAGTCTTCGATAATAAATAATCCATCAATAGCCTTTGTTATATGTCTTGCTGACGGAATCATGGAATTTGGAAAGATGTATTTATGAATCCACGGCTCTGGCCCTGTCCCTGTTTCGTGACCTCCTAAGGTGTCCAGGACAAAGATTCCGTCATCAGGTAATGCGTTCCAGATTATTTCAAAATAATTCCTGTAATTTTTATACCCCACATGTTCTATCATCCCACCGGAAAATACTTTTGAATATTTTCCTTTTATATCTCTATAATCTTGCACTTTCAATGTTACCGGAAGTTTTTTGGTGAAATTTTTTGCATATGTAATCTGCTCTTTGGCAATGCTTATCCCCGTCACTTTACTGCCTGTATGTTCTGCTGCGTATCTTGCAAAGCCTCCCCAACCGCATCCAATATCAAGCACGTGATCTTTTTTTGTTAAATTCAATTTTCGACAAATGAGATCAAGTCGCGCTTCTTCAGCTTTTTCATAATTTTGAGTGTTTCGGTAATATAAACTCGTGTATTGGTTGTAAGGGCCGAGGAATAAAGAATAAAATTCACTTGAAAGATTGTAATGAGTATCTGCAATTTCCTGCGATCCCATCCTCGTCTGCATGTTTGAGAGAATTGATCTGAAAATTATTTGTATGGTTTCCCAATTAAACGGAGCTTTTACGTCGGTGTGAAGTAGCTTATAGAAGAGTTGTTCAAGCCGTCTGCATTCCCACCAACCATCCATGTAGGATTCTCCCAATCCTAAAGAGCCTTGTGAAAATACCCGGTCATAAAAACGGTTGTCAGATACCCGTACGTCCCAGTCGCGATTTCCGTTGATGCGCACGTTTGCTTTTGCAAAAAGTCGCTCTATCGCGGCTTTTCCTTTGACATTCATGGAGTGATTATATCAAAGTGTATCTGTTGATTGTATAATTACTTCATGATACAGCTCCCTGTGTATGTTTCCCGCTTTATGGATGTATTCCGTAAAAAAGGTTTTAAGATTTATGTGGTCGGTGGCTCGATCCGCGATCTTTTATTGGGTAATCCGCCAGCTGGCGGACCTAAGGATTGGGATTTTGCGACGTCTGCAACTCCTGAGAAAATCCTAAAACTTTTTCCAAAAGGTTTTTACAATAATAAGTTCGGGACTGTTGGAATTTCACAAGAAGAGAAAAATCCTTCGGCAGGCTCAGGACTTAAGCATATTTTCGAGGTTACTACGTTTAGAACCGAAGGAGATTATAAGGACAACAGAAGACCGGAAAAAGTAACGTGGGCAAAGACCATCGAAGAAGATCTTGCCCGCCGCGACTTTACCATAAACGCAATCGCCTATGACGGCAAAATATTTACAGATCCGTACAAGGGTCAAGAGGATATTAAAAAGAAACTTATCCGCGCCGTGGGTGATCCAGATAAAAGATTTCAGGAGGATGCTTTGAGACTGATGCGTGCTGTCAGACTTTCTTCTGAGCTCGGATTTCTTATTGAAGATAAGACAAGAGATTCGATCAGAAACAATGCGAAACTCATCAAAGAGATCTCATTTGAAAGAATCCGCGATGAATTCTTGCGAATTCTTGTTTCTAAAAATCCGGCTGAGGGAGTGTTATTTTTGCGGTCATGCGGACTACTTGAGCAAATCTTACCTGAAATTGACGCTTGTTTTGAAATCCCACAAAAAAGTCCTAAGCGCCATCATATTTACGATGTAGGAACTCATCTTGTGATGGCGTTAAAACATACGCCTTCCAAAGATGTAATTACTCGGTTTGCCACGCTACTTCATGATATAGGAAAGGTTAAAGCATTTAAAAAGGATGAAAAATCCGGACTTATTACTTTCTACAATCATGAAGTCATAGGAGCAAAACAAGCAGGTCAGATCGCTGATCGTTTTCGCTTATCTAAAAATGATAAAGACAAACTGGTAATGCTTGTCCGGGAGCATCAATTCACCGTATCGGAAATACAGACTGATAAAGCAATACGAAGATTTATACGAGGCGTTGGACGCGACAATATTCAAGACATGCTGGATCTTAGAACGGGCGACCGTGTGGGCTCAGGATCAACAGCGACTTCGTGGAGACTTGATCTTTTCAAAAAAAGACTAGTCGAGGTCCAAAAAAAACCATTTTCCATATCCGATCTTAAAATTGACGGCAAAGACATAATGAAGGAGTTGAAAATAAAACCCGGGCCTCAGGTAGGAAAAATTCTAAACGAATTATTTGAAGAAGTGGTTGAAGGAAAACTCAAAAACGAAAAAAAAGCCCTACTTGAAAGGATGATTAACCTGAAGTAGAAACACGTTGTGATTCCAATCTTCGTTGAGCCAATCTCACCGTTGTAGCAACTTTTGCATTTAAATCGAACCCCTCAAGTGTACTTTCTCCCCTTTGAACACGTGCCATTCTGTTGACTAGATGTATGAAAGATCTTACATGTGGACCATCAACAGTAATATGAATAAATGGGCTCCCAAAGACAGGTTCATGTTTGTGTTCGGCGGGATAGCTTACTTCGAGTTCTGCTCCATTTTCTTTAAACGCTCGAACTACGGAATGAACGTACGATTGCTGAATACCGTCAAATCTATAAGTTAACCTTTCTTGGATTCGGCCTCTATATCTTTCCTGCATGCAAAATTATATCATACTATGGGCTTCTTATCAATACAGCTCTTCATGCTGAAAGTAAATCTAAATGATTCTTCTTTTTGCTTCTTCGCCGATTGTAGTAATGTCTCCGTGGCCAGCGTATACCAACGTATCTTCGGGAAGTAAATAAAGTTTTTCTAATGACTCCCTGAGAAGACTCTTGTCGCTGTATGAAAAATCATATCGCCCGATCGCTTCTTTGAACAACGTGTCTCCTGTAAAAATAGTTTTCTCATCTTTAAAATAAAAACAACGTGATCCCGGAGTATGTCCGGGAACTTCAATGACTTCAAATTCAAACGACTCAATCTTCATTTTTCCTCCCTTTAGATTCTTTGTTTCTTTCGGCTGAATAATCGCAGGAACATGTCCGAGAAAATGTCTTGCAGTTTCGGTAACTCGTTTGAGAAGAAACAGATCTTCATCTGCGATATAGAAAGGAGCCTTTAAACTCATCTGTAACTCCCCTGCTGCCATGACATGATCAAAATGTCCATGGGTCGCAAAAAGCGCGTGAACCTTCAGGTTTTCTATTTGTATTTTTTCAAGAATGAAATCTGCAGAGTCTCCAGGATCGATTATGATGCATTCTTTGTCATTAACTAAGAAATAGCAGTTTGCTTGCAACTCTCCAAGGGGATAAGAAAATATTTTCATGGCATTTGATATGTTATGATCCTTTAAATATTACAAAATACTACTTGCAAATGTATACTTGTTACTATTATAATTAAATCTGTTAGTTTCAAAGTAAGCTATATGAGTTTTTCTTGGGAGAAGTACGAAAAAAGGAATCAGAAATTCGTTGACGCAATTACCGTTACGAAAACGGGGTCTATCGGTTTGCCTAAACATTTTTACAACCTTCATAAAATAAATCAGTTTAAATATATTACTCTTTTTTTTGATAAAAGCCAAAAAGCGCTTGGAATCAAATTTTCTAATGACGATTCTGAAAAGAAAAGTAGTTTCAAAATAAACCCAAGTGAGCACGGATATGGAGCAAACATTATCGCCCGAAGTTTTTTCAAAACTTATAACCTCGACACCCTTCTCTATTATGGGAAATACCCTTACGAAATTGATGAGTCAAATGCTGAAATTGGAAATTTGTACGTGATCAAACTTAAAGAAAAAAATCAAGAAGAGAACGTATATGAAACGGAGGAAATCCCGGCAGATCCTTCTGTTAAGCAGGATGTTGCCGTGGGATGAGTAGGTTTGTATACGAACCTACTCTATGAGTGTTGAACGCCATTTGTTTTGGTGTCAACTGCTAGCCCATAAACCAGTGTAGACACTGGACCACGGTAAGATCCTACTTGAAATCTTCATCTTAGTATATCAAGCGTCTTTTATTCATTTCAACTAGATTTTCATCGCTTTCTTTTTTCAAGCCAGACCAGAATTGGCGTTGCGATAAATGGGGATGAATATGTCCCGGTTATAGTTCCGATAAGAAGTGCTACGATAAAAAATCTGATCGTAGATCCGCCCAAAAGAATCAGTGCGAGAAGCATGAATACGATGGTCATTGAATTATTGATCGACCTTACAAAGGTTTCTGTTAATGCACGGTTTGCATATTCTTCTACATTTCCCCTCCCTTCTGTCTTTTTGTACTCGCGGATCTTGTCGAAAACGACAATCGTATCGTGGACAGAAAAAGACATCGTGGTAAGCAGTGCGGTGACAAATAGAGTATCTACTTCTGCCTTGAAAAAGTAAGACAGAAGAGAATAGGTCCCGACAACAACGAGAAAATCATGTAATAGCGCAAGTATTGCAGAAAGGGCAAAGTTGACACCTTTAAATGAGAAGCTCATATAAAGAAGGATTGCGATAACTGCCACAATTGCTGCCGTTATTGTTTTATACATTGTCTCCCGTCCTAAAACCGGCCCCACAGTCTCAAATCTTAAGAGTTCGGTTTTTAATCCAAGGTCTTTTTGCAAGTTTTTTCTTAACGCACTTTCTTGTTTCTCATCCAATGCCTTCGTTCTTAATCCAATCTTACCCTCAATGGTTTCCAGATCCACAATCTCTACGCCCTCTTTTTGTAAAAAGCTTCCTAATGTATTTTCACTGACGCTTTTGTTAACCCGGTATTCAAGCGTTGTCCCGCCAACAAAATCAATGGAATATCTGAATCCAAACCTCGCCATTGAAAGAATTCCTGCCCCGATTACGATTGCAGAAATTGCAAAATAAAGCCAGCGGTATTTCAAAAAGTTAATCATTTGTGTCGATAGAAAAATTTAATAAGATGTTTGGTGATAAATACTCCGGTAAACAAACTGGTCCCAACTCCTATTGCCAACGTCAATGCAAAACCGCGGACCAATCCAAACTGTGGAAAGAATTCCCAATTTAGCGGGTTAAACAAAATAAACGCCACGAGAAGTGTAGTGAAGTTTGCGTCTTTTATTGCATCAATTGCACGTCCAAACCCAAGGCGAATGGCAATATCAAAATCTCTCCCCTTTCTCAGTTCTTCCTTTATGCGTTCGAATATGAGAATATTGGAGTCAACCGCCATGCCGATGGATAAAATAAACCCAGCAACTCCTGACAGTGTTAAAACTACAGGAATGGTCCGAAAGATTGCAAGGGAAATCAAACCATAAATAATAAGGGCAAGGCAAGCAATAAATCCAAGCCTTCCATAGTATAAAACCATGAAAAGCATAACCATTATCAATCCCACAATTCCTGCAAAGACACTTTTTTGAATTTCAACAGCGCCTAAAGACGGACCAATATTTCTTTGTTCGACGAGTTGAACTGGCAAAGGTAAGGCTCCCGAATTAATGGCAATAACCAAACTTTTTGCTTCCTCCAGACTAAACTGTCCGGTGATTACTGCATTTCCGTCAAGTATCGGTTGCTGCACCACGGGCGCAGAAAGAATATTCTCATCTATAAAGATCCCAACTTGTTTTCCAACGTTTGCTTGAGTTATCTCTCCGAATAGTTTCGCTCCGTTGTCTGAAAAGCTTAGAGCAACCTGAGGTTCGCCATTCTGACTATTGAATGAAACTGTCGCCTTTTTTACGTCTTTTCCCGTGAGCTTGGATTTTGGATTAAAGGCAATAATCGGAGCAGATTGAGTTCCAGCCTTTATTTGATCCTTTGCTTCTTCACGGAATGTCAACTGCGCTGTCTTCCCCACCAATCTCACCGCTTCTTCAACGTTTGTGATTCCGGGCAGGTCAACGACGATCCGGTATTTATCGCCGGATTTTACCGTTTGGATCGCCGGTTCCGAAACTCCGTAGAAATTAACCCGCTTTTCAATAATATCGCGTGCCGAATCCAGCGCATCCGCCACATCTTCGTTTTTAAGTTTTGAAGTGTCCGCCTGAAATACCAGATGACTCCCACCCTGCAAATCAAGTCCAAGATGAGTCCGGAAATCTTTTTGGACGTGCAAACCCAGTAAATTTATGTTAATTGATAAGGGGTTCACCCTAAAATCTACTGTGCGGTTGGCAACTTGAAAATGGACTCTGGTGTTTTCGGGTAAATCGATCAGGATAATAAGAAGTGAAAGGAGTATTATGCTTACTGTTGTAAAAAGTCTCATTTCAAAAGATCATCTTCAGATCCCACAAGCATTATCTTTGGTTGTCTTAAAAATTTCCAGACAAAAGGATCATTGTTTTTCTTTCGAAATGCAAATTCTTCATCCGGCATTACGGTATAGTTTATCTCTCTACCGAATTCTTTTTCTACTTCGCTTACGATACTTGTGATTTCAGGGACAACGACTATTCCAACAACCAAAAGATATACTTCATCTTCTTTTATCGAAAGACGCTTTATATATTTAGTCGATAAGGCGATAAATTTAATCTTTCCTAATTTTGAGCGGTTTTTGAAGATTAATTGTGAAAGGTTGTCGAACTTCGAGAAAATTCTTAAAAATTCATCATAAAACATGTAATTCTTATTTATCGTATAAAAAACTTTATTTAATCTCCGCTCCTTATCGAGTACCTTTTCACCCTCTAAAATATCAAGCTCTCTTTTAACTGCGTTTACTTCTTCACTGATCTCACGGACTACTTTTCTTAAGTAATAGTTTTCGTTTGGATGAAGAAAAAAAAGCGTTAAAATTTTTAGGCGAGTCTTTGACGGAATTAATTTTTTTAGCATAACGAGTAAAAAGTGTATCGTGTGAAACGAAAAGATGCAACTTAAAAAATTTGAACAGGTTTGGGGGTAGGTTTGATTCGGACAGCAAAGTTTAGTATGTTACTTTGTTACCGGTTGGAAGAATCTCCACGAAAACCTGACCGCGTACCAACGACACTTCTTTCCCCGAAGAATCGTAGAATCTTATCATCTGATTGTCTTTCGGCTTCTTCCAATTTATCTCAGCTGCTTTACCATCTTGAAAAAGGATTCCGTCACCACTTCCTACAATCCCGTACAACATGTGGCCACCCGGATACCCGTCGTTTGCCGCAGATTCTTTGGCAAAAACAACAATTATGCTCTTTGCAGTATGGGTTTTTCCCGTGTTTTTATCTATGAAGGGATCTCCTCCATTAATCCTGCTATATGTATTTGTTTTCTTGTCGTATGTCCAGGTGACCGAATAATCCCCTCCAAACTGAGACCAGAATGGGAAGCTGATTTTTGCAACCTTTCCGCGATTGGATGCCGGTGCTTCATCCTTAAACTCCCAAGGAGTAAAGTCCTTATCCCATGACGCTCCTTTTTTATCAACATTGGTTAATTTTCGGTCTTTCGCTGCAAATTTCCATAATTTTGATGTTGCTGCATACATCGTGTGTTCTGTAGCCCGATTTGGTAATCGTTCATAATCACGGTAGTAATACGGGTATGGAACCGCAAATTGATTCAAATCATTATATCCGTCCCAACCAAGTTCATTAATTTCACCGAGGGCGTCTGCAGGTCCGGGAGTATTGGCTCCGCCGACATGGGCGTATAAAGGTAGTCTGCCATAACCTTCCAATAGTTTCAGAAAATAGATGCGGGCTGATCTTACCGGGCCGATAACTTTTGCATCCTGACAGTAAAATACTGCGAGAAAACGCGTAATACCTCCTTCGGCAACCACCTCATATATTACATCTGCGTTAGGAAGACCGGATTGTGGGCGGGCATCAAGATGATTCTCAACCATAATTCCCATCGGGCGTCTTTTATCCCATCGTCCTTTTTGTGCTTTTGAATAAAGCCGACCGTTTAACGGACATTCTTCGGTTTTTGGACCACCGTTTAGTTCTTCATCCGAGTCGGCAGAAAGTGAGGATTGATATTTTTCAAGTGTTTCCTTGTTTTTTACGCTATATCCAAAGTAATAGTAAGAAAGAGATGCTGAAAGTATAAATAAAACGACCGAAACTAAGATAGCGACTTTTTTTGTTAGCATAAATTTAATAATACGTTGTGTTGGTCTTGTGCGTCAAGTGGATATAAAGAATGCACGCTTAATTTTATTATAGCATCTTTTTATTTACTTGTCTTTATCGCGGTTTGTTCTTCTTCGGAAAGCTGATACTCCTCTCCTTTTCCCTGTTTTACACGCTTAGTATAAATCCTTACCCCGTCATGGGTATAGATGAAATTAACGATAATTCCACTGCTTTCTTTATCCAAGAGTGCAAGAACAAAGCTCTGGTCCGGTGTGGTCTTGCTGAATGCGTTGTACCGGACAAGTCCCAGTTTTTGAAAATAGAACTTTGACTGATCGATTAGTTGACCTACTTCTTTTTTTACTGCTCCTAATTCTGTCTGAATGCCTTGATCGTGCGCAAGAAGTGTCTCTAGTATTTCATCCAACCTTTGTCTTCCGGTCCTTCGCACTAAGTGAAAATAGTGCTGACGTGTCTGAAAAAGAAAAAATGACAGGATGGCAAGCCATACAAATAAAATCCCGAGGGCAACATACAGCAACATTGTTTATTATTCTAGACGCTTTACAAAAAGGTGTCAATATGTTAAAAGTTAGTTTGTGCCTAAAAAAACGAAGCATGAAAAGAATCTTGCGCGGGAACGCAAGCGACTACGACTTCTCCAGAACCTTCAACAACCCGAGACAGTTGCTGTGCGTGAGCAAATAAATGTCGAAAAAGCGCCTGCCATCGAACCCTTAGCTTCAAGAGATACAAAACCTAATAGTGAGGAAAAGGTCCTACTGCAACACTTTAAGCGTGATTTTAAGAAGAGTCTTGTTTTGATCGTGAGTATTATTGCGCTTGAAATCGCAGTGTATTTTGGTACGATTAATAATTATTTTAAATTCTGAAGCTAAAATCTATAATTTTAGTTTCGAAAACAGTATTTCGATTTATTGAGAGGAGGTGAAGAAATAATATGGCAACAATGTATTGTGTAAAATGCCGAGCAAAAAAAGAGGTCGATAACCCAGAAAAAGTCACCTTGAAAAACGGAAAACCAGCCTTGAAAGGAAAATGTCCTGATTGCGGAACCGGAATGTTCCGAATTGGCGCAGCTTAAGGCGCGTGCTTTTCCAGAGGGATCTCTGCAATTGTTTCGTACAGAGGTTTTTCGCTCTTAATAACGCTGTTAAACAGCGTTATTTGAGTAACATCAAACTCTACATCTAGATTAAGTCTTCCTACTTTTTTCTTGATAAGCAGATATTGCTGCTTTGAAGGGATTCTATAGCGGGCGATCGTGAGATGAGGAATGTATCGTATGGCCTTGTTCTCATTAAAGGCATCCTGCACCTGTGACGCTAGTCTTTCTATCATTCTGTTTCTTTGAAATGTAATGTGAAGGATGATCGTATTTTTCATGAATAGGCTTGCCTGTCCGGAATACATCCTAAAAGGATCAATATCGTAAACAGCGGTCGAAACACGCTCTATTACTTTTTCCGGATCATCCCTTTCTCCGAAAAAGTGAAGTGTGATGTGATATCTGGATTCATCAACCCATCGAAAGTCCGGATACTCGCTTTTTAAGGGTGCGAGCTGAGTTGCAATGCTCTGCTTCACCTCTTTTGGTAAATCAATCGCTAGAAAGAGTCGCATAGTTAGTAATTAAACTTGTTGAAAGTCCTTTTATCTTAGGCGTTACTTCTATAACCTGTGCTCCTACAAGTTTCGCATGGTTTTTTTTATGTCTCAAAAGTTCGTCTCCTTCGGTTACTGCAATCACGCGCGGTTTGATTATTTTAACGAGCTTCTCGTATTCTTCATCTTTGGTGAAATGCGGAATGGCGACAACTGCATCGACATAAGAAATCGCGGCAACCATCTCGGCGCGATCACGTTGAGTATGAATTGCTTTTCTTTTTTTTCTTTTGAGAAGAGAGGTATCGGGTTCGAGAAGAACGATAAGGGATCCTTTTTGCTTTTTTGCATTTTTAAAAAAAACAACATGACCATAATGAAGCACGTCAAAACAGCCTCCGACAAGAACTGCTTTTTTGTACGGCGCAAGAAAATTTTTTAGTTTTTCTGTGTCTTTTAAACTGCGCAGATAAAAAATTTTATCGTTGGGATCCCCACTTATCATCACGAAATTATACAATAAAGCTATGAAGCTCGTTGTTCAGGAATCAGAAAGAAAACAAGAGATTCTTCTGGTGGATGAAAAATTTACTCCTCTTGGAAAAATACTAAAGGAGGAGTTGAAAAAGTATGACAGCACTGTTTACGTCTCTCCCCACCTTCCTGCCAAAACCGACCGTTTTGCCTACATTTTTATCGTAAATAAGCGGAGGGAGGATCTTACGCTTTCGATCCAAAAAAAACAGCGAGTTATTTTTATTTTTATTCAGAAAAAAAAGTGGGCTGAAGAGCTCACGTCTTTTGTACGGTCCCGCCGTCTGGGAAACGTGAAAATAGTATCGGTCAATTCTCCCTATCTTGATCAAAGCGATCTGGAAAAACTTTTTTGGTTTTCTTTTTCAAAAAGCAGGGAAGTATTTTTTAAGTTTGACGACCGAGAGCGCCATTCGAAAGAACCGGTGGTTAAAAAACAATTAACTCCACTTAGAAATTTTCCATTTTTTACAAAAAAACAGCTTTTTCTTCTCTTCCTTTTATTATTTGTACTCTACCATCTCCTCATCTTTCCTCCGCTTTTTCTTTCCTCATTTTTTATTTACAGATCGGCTCAAACATTTAAAGATGGTCAACTCGACAAAGCAAAACAGACGCTGAAAATCGCTGAAAATCTTGAAAACACCGGTAAAGCCTTTTATTCGTTTTCACGACCAAGCTATCTTCTTTTTTCTCTTGCTCTTTTTTCCGATACATTAGTCGATGTAAACGATAAGGCCATCGAGACGTTGGATAAAACTTACATTTCGTATGAAAATTCACGCAATATCATGTCTTTGGTTTTTGAGAAGGGAAAAACCGAGGAAGAAAAGGGACTACTTGAAGCACGACTGGCGAAACTGAAAGAAAATATTAGTGACATTAAAAACAATCTAATTTTTCTCGATCAAAAGCTGGCTGATCTCCCATTTGGACTTGCTAATACCTATCGGAAAGATCTTTCAAAAAGTGTGGAACTTATCGTCAAGGCGGATAATATCCTTCCTTTTACCGATAAATTATTAGCCAAAGGAAAAGAAATGAAATACCTGCTGCTTTTTGCAAACAATATGGAGCTTAGGCCGGGTGGAGGTTTTATCGGCTCGTTTGGCGTCTTAACTATGAAAGATCTAACTCTTGAAAATATTCAAGTCTATGATGTCTATGACGCTGATGGACAACTTCTCAATCATGTAACGCCTCCTGAACCTATACGGAAGTATCTAAATCAACCGCACTGGTTTTTAAGGGATTCGGCATTTTCACCGGATTTTTACGACAACTACAATCAGGCTAAATTTTTTCTCGATCAGGAATTAAAACTTGGCGATTTTTCCGGAGGAATACTTATTACAACAACAGCGATTCAACATCTTTTAGATGCATATGGACAGATTCATCTTCCTGATTTTAACGAACAGATAAATAAAGATAATTTTTACTTGAAAGCCCAGTATTACGCTGAGAAAAATTTCTTTCCCGGCTCAATTCAGAAAAAAAGTTTCTTAGGATCTGTTGCCGATCAGATAATTCTTAATGTGGATGATGTTTCCCCTGCCAAACTTTTGCAAAATGTAAAAAAATCTTTTGACGAAAAACAAATGACGATTTTGGTGGATGATCCTGAAATCCAGCGGGTATTTGATGCTTTGTATTGGTCGGGTAAAACGATTATACCCCGCTGTGCAATACAAACTCAAAACTGTGTTATTGATTACGTCTTTCCTATTGATGCAAATCTCGGTGTCAATAAAGCAAATTTTTTCGTTTCACGGCTATTAACTCAGAGAGTAAATATTGGCGAGGATGGCAAAATCGTTAGTAATCTTTTTGTAAAACTGAAAAACGATTCCCCAAATGAAGCTTTTCCCGGTGGTCCCTATCGGGATTATTTTCAGGTACTGCTTCCAGAAGGATCGATAATAAAATCAGTTACAAAAGATGATGTAGCCGTTGGGGAATACGATGAGAGCGAGATTGAATTTAAAAGCGTGGGATTATTTGTACAGCTTCAGCCGAGACAATCAACCGAGTTAAAAATATCATACGAACTACCAAGACAAATAAAAAGCGGAAGAAGCGTGTATCAACTAATTTTTCAAAAACAGATCGGTTCTAATAATTCTGATTTTATTCTGGAGATTACTCTTCCGAAAAACATTTCGCTTTCCAATCAAAATTTTTCTGCTCTTGTAAAAGACAACCGGATTTTCTATAATACTTCATTAACTGCTGACAAGATTTTTTTTCTTGAGCTTTTGAAATAATACCATGGCTGCCCAATCTAAACATACTGCTGTAAAGCTCCATCTGGATGCTGAAGCTCGTACTCTTTTTGGGAAAAAACTTAAGAAGTTCCGGCATCAGGGAAAGGTTCCTGCGAATGTCTTTGGGCCTAAGTTTAAATCCCAATCTGTAACCGTAGAACTTAAGGATTTCAGTAAGACATACCGTGTCGCTGAAGAAACCGGAATTATATATCTTAAAGTCGGCAAGGAAGAAATTCCTGTCTTAGTCCGAGACGTCCAAAGACATCCCGTGAACAATAAGCTTCTTCATGTTGATTTCCGAAAGGTAGACTTAACTCAAAAGATCGAAACCGAAGTACCGGTAAAGGTAGTCGGAGAATCAGAAGCGGTAACTCAAAAAAGTGGAGTTCTTCTTACTCTTTCAAACATTGTCCGCGTCGAAGCGCTCCCTGCTGAGATTCCACACGAAGTTGAGGTTGATATCGCGGCACTAAAAGAAATAGGAAATGAAATCAAGGTGTCGGATCTGCCAAAATCTGATAAATATACTGTAAAGGAAGAGGCTGATAAGGTTTTGGTCTCGGTCATTGCTCACAAAGAAGAAAGCTTGGTCGCAGAAACCGCAGTAGCCGAACCTGAAGTTATTACTGAAGCTGTAAAAGAGGGTGAAGAAGGAGCAGCTCCCGAAACAGAAGTAGCCGAAGGTAAAGACGCTAAACAAGCTGCTCCAGCTGAAAAGGGCGATAAAGGTGAAAAAAAGGAAAAACAGCCAGAAGCTAAGCCTCCTGCAGGGAAAAAAGAATAACTCCTAA
The DNA here is from genome assembly GCA_001789965.1 of Candidatus Roizmanbacteria bacterium RIFCSPLOWO2_02_FULL_40_13. GTDB lineage: Bacteria > Patescibacteriota > Microgenomatia > UBA1406 > GWC2-37-13 > 2-01-FULL-40-42. Next base: position 9,505 of record MGBA01000013.1, on the reverse strand, counting down.
TCTTTACTTCGGATCAAGCGCATATACATACATTTAGCTTTTAAGTTATCAGGCCATTCTTGCCAATGACGATAAAAGTAGCCATTTTCTCCTCTCGTTTTGTCAATTACAAAACCCCACTTTTTATACATCGCCACTGATTTTTTATTGTGAACATATAGATCGACTAAAATATCTCCTTTTGACGAGAATTCAAATGCTTTATTCCATAGTTGTTTGCCGATTCCTCGACCTTGATATTCAGAGGTGACATAAAATCCTGTAATTTCGTAGTTATTGTCTTTCTTCTTTATTGTTACAGAACCAACCATTTGTGATTCGATAAATGCAAGCCACGCTTTTCGACTACTATTATTAACGAGATTAGAAAGAAGATACTTTTGAGTATCGGCAGTGTTAAAAACTTCTTGAGAAAAGCACTCTTTTGTAAGTCCCAGAGAATCATTTGTATACGCACTTTCATAGGTACGCTGCAACAAAGATGTATATTCTTTTATATCGCTTGGCTTTGCTGCTCTAATCGTAACTCTCATGTAAAAATTATATCAGTAGAAAACCAGGAGTAAAAAAATTTTAAGGTTCTGCTCTCTATGAGTTCGTGCGAACAGGTGTTCCAATTGGTCCCTCCGTGTGCTAAAATTATATGCTATGAGTATTGTAAAAAGTGAATTTGCGCTAGCTTTGAATCAGGTTGCGACAGAACGCGGTATTTCTCCCGATGACGTGATCGCCTCTATTGAAATGGCAATTCTTGCTGCGTATAAGAAAGAGACTCAAGCCCCAGAAGATCCAGACGCAGAGGAAAGCATTATAGTGCGGGTGAACAAAACCACAGGTGAAGCCAAACTCGTCAAAGATGAGGTAGATATTACCCCACCCGGTTTCGGACGCATCGCAGCACAAACTGCCAAACAAGTAATTCTTCAGAAAATTCGTGAGGTTGAGAAGAAAACAGTTATTTCCCACTATAAAGGCCAACTTGGGACAATTACCCAAGGAAGAGTCATTCGATACGATGGCTACAACGCGTACGTTGACATAGGACGAGTCGAAGCCATCCTACCGAAAGAGGAGCAGATAAAAAATGAAAAATACACCGTTAATACCAACCTTAACTTTTACATAAAGTCGATCGGTGAAGATAAATTCGGTAATTCAGCAATTATTGTATCCCGCACCGATCCCCAACTACTCGCTGAACTTTTCAAAAAAGAGGTTCCGGAAATTGCAAACGGAACGGTAGAGATAAAAAAAGTAGTACGCGAACCCGGAGAACGTGCGAAACTTGCTGTTTTCAGTAGTCAAGGTGGAGTAGATCCGGTTGGTGCATGTGTAGGACAAAAGGGTGTACGGGTCCAGACCGTAACCAGCGAATTAGGCGGAGATGAAAAAATCGATATCATCCAGTGGAATAAGGATGAAAAGCTCTTTTTAATCTCAGCCCTCTCCCCTGCAAAGATCATCGATGTCGAGTTTAAAGAAGCTAAGGAAGGCGAGAAACCCAAAGCAAAAGTAACGGTTGAGGAAAGCCAAGCGCCTCTTGCGATTGGAAAAAGCGGAGTAAATGTAAATCTTGCGTCAGCCCTGTCCGGATATGAGATTGATATCGTACAGGTTGCTTCTGAAAAACCGGCTGTTGAAGAAAAACCAGCTGAACCTAAAGCCGAAAAAGTTGAAGTAAAAGCCGAAGAAAAACCTTCGGAGGAAGTTGCAGAACCTGTTGAAGAAGAAAAAACACAGGCAGCTGAAGTTAAGACAGATGCAAAAGAAGAACCTGTTATAAATGAAGAGGTTAAAACAGAAACAAAAGTAGAAGCTAAAGCTGAAGAAGCAGTGGAAAGTCCAAGCGAGGCTGCCCCTGAAGAAGAACCAACTCCTGCGGAAGTACCCGCCGTGGAAAGTAAACCCGAACCCCAAACGAATTAAGTATAATAGACACGTTTTCTTCGCTTTTCATTAGTTATTATTGATATATGTCGAGAGTTTCAAGACCACCCGTTGTTGCAATCTTAGGTCACGTCGACCACGGAAAGACAACCCTATTGGATTACATCAGAAAAACCCAACTTACTGAAAAAGAGTATGGAGGCATCACGCAGCGTATCGGTGCGTATGAGGTTACGACAGGAATAAAAGACTATCATACCGACAAGCTCACCTTTATAGATACCCCCGGCCACGAGGCGTTTACCAAGCTCCGTCTCCGTGGAGCAGAGGTCGCAGATATTGCGCTTCTCATAATCGATGCCAAAGACTCGGTGAAGCCTCAAACCGCAGAATCTATACTTCACATCAAGGCGGCAAACATTCCCTTTATCGTCGTTTTTAATAAAACCGATCTTCCTGAAGCAAATGTTGAAAAGGTAAAGATAGATCTTATGAAACAAGAGGTTATTGTTGAAGACAAGGGTGGAAAGGTCCCCAGTGTTCTCATCTCGGCAAAAACCGGAAAAGGAGTCGATTCTCTTCTTGAGTCCATCCTCCTTCTTACGTCTGAATTGAATCTTACCTATGATCCGAGAGGCGAACTTCAAGCCCATATCGTTGAAACAAAAAAGGATAGGCGTGGAGTCGTGGCTAGCGCAATCATCAAGGACGGCACACTATCAGTAGGAGATACTATATATATAGACAGTCAAAAAACAAAGGTACGTTCTATGGTCAATGACCGCGGAGTTCAGATTAAAGAAGCCGTTCCTTCAACTCCATTTGAACTTCTTGGTTTTAATGAGATTCCTGAAGTCGGAAGTGTCATACGATCCACCGAGACGAAAAAAATTCAAGAGGCCGCAGTGGCTAAGCCTGATGTTCCGTTTGACCTAAAGGCATTTCTCAAACCGGAGACTGAAGAAAAAAAGCTTACACTGATCGTTAAAGCTGATTCAAAGGGATCTCTTGAGGCTATTCTTCATACACTCGGCCAAAAAGCCAATATTGAAGTTCTTTTTGAAGGTGTCGGAGATATCCATAAATCTGACATTTTCCTGGCTAAAACAAGCAAGGCAATCGTCATTGGATTTAATACTAAGCCGTCTAACGAAGTGAAAGATATAGCATTGCAAGAAAAGGTAGTAATAAAAACCTATAATATAATTTATGAATTGATCGATGAGCTCTCTGAGGTTTCGGAGTTACTCAAAGAAAAAGAAGAGCGCGAAAAAAATCTTAAAGGTGAAGCCAAAATTCTTGCCACCTTTATTGTCCACGACGAAAAGATCTTTGGCGTAAAGATTACCAAAGGCAAGGCTAATATAGGAGATCCTGCAGAAATCTACCGCGATAAAACGCTTGTAGGCCGAGCAAAACTGGTCTCGCTTAAATCAAGGGCAAAGTCAGTAGAAGAGGTGAAAAAGGACCAGGAAGCTGGGATGGTGTTTAATCCGCAGCTTGACATACGCATAGGAGATATGGTAAAATTCATCCTATAATATTGTATGCAATCCGGCAAAAATCTCTTGCAAAAAACAGCGCAGGTTCTTCACGATTCAGCTTCAGGAGTCATCTGTCTTCCTGAAAACCCATCTCTTGATACCATAGCTGCGGCTGCCGCACTATATCTGGGTCTTTCAAAGCTCGGAAAAAACGTGTCTCTTGCCTGCTCCAGCGATATCAAATCTGACCTTTTTGCAGCCGACAAAGTTCAACCTACCCTTACTACTTCAGGTGAAAATCTTGTTATTTCGTTCCCGTACACCGACGGCTCTACCGACAGAATCGACTATTTCATACAGGCTAACCGCTTTAATATCGTGGTTACTCCGGGAAAAAATCATGCAAAATTAAATGAAAAAGAGGTTACTTATGGCTATACCGGTGGCTCTGTGGACTTTATCATAACGGTTGATGCGACCTCGCTGCGCTCACTCGGAGCCCTCTATCAGGACAACCAAGAGCTTTTTAAAGGAAAAAAACTGATAAATATCGCACGGACCCTGACCAACACGTTTTTTGGATCAGTCAACCTTGTATACCGAGGGATCTCCTCTACTTCAGAGATTGTTCTTAACCTATTGCGAAGCCTTAACTGTGAACTCGACAAAGAGATTTCCACAAACCTTTATCAGGGGCTTTCTTTTGCTACTCAGAATTTTTCATCTCCACAGGTAACCGCAGACACCTTTGAAACCGCAGCCTTTCTGATGAAAAGCGGGGCGGTCAAAGCGAAAGAGGAAAAAATACCAGACGCGCCTAAAAAGATCTCGTTTGAAAGAACCGCAGCTCGTTCAATGGATTCACTTGAAAGTGAGCCAACCGGTCTTGAAGGAGACAACTTTGACGATGAAGATGAAGAAGACGAAGAATGGCTTAAACCCAAAATCTTCAGACCCAATCCGGACAAACTCTCCTAAATTCCTCTTAAGACCCAACTTCTAAACAACACCCACCGTGGTATAATTTCCTACTGTGAATGTCTCAATTATTCTCGCATTAATTTTCCTTATCTCGATCCTTTCCATAGGAGTAATTCTTTTCTTTGTCCACCGCTGGCTTGCTCAACTTAAGGAAACCGACGACTCATCCGACAAACTGCTGGAAGTGATAAAGACACTGCAAACAGGGGGTGCGGAGGATCGAAAAGTCCTTCAGCAATCATTAGAGAGAAATCAAGAAGCTTTTAATACCCGCTTGGACAATGCGGCGAAAGTTATTGGCGGAGTTCAAAAAAGCATCGGTGAATTTTCTGAAATAGGAAGATCAATGAGGGATCTTCAGGACTTCCTTCAATCGCCAAAACTTCGGGGAAATATCGGAGAGTCCATCCTGAAAGATCTCCTCACTCAGCATTTTCCCAAAGAGTCCTACCGTATGCAGTACGCATTTAAAAATGGTGAAAAAGTTGATGCGGTCATAAAAACAGCGGCAGGAATCATTCCGATAGATTCGAAGTTTCCTATGGAAAACTATCGCAAAATGGTAAAGGAAACAAGCGAGATGCAACGTGAAAAAATAAAAAAAGAGTTTGTAAGGGATGTTAAAAAACATATTCAGGACATTTCAAAAAAATATATTCTTGTCACCGAGGGAACTACGGATTACGCATTCATGTATATTCCCTCAGAGGCAATTTTTTACGAGATCGTAAGCGATGCAGACCTTTATGATTTTTCAAGTAGGCAAAGAGTGATTTCTGTCTCCCCCACCAGCTTTTACGCATATATCCGGGCAATACTCATGTCTATGGAAGGACAACGGATTCAATCCAAGGCAAAGGAAATTCTTGAGATTCTGCAATCGATTAAAAAAGACTATGAGAAATCTGACGAGGCGCTTGCCGTCCTTACCAAGCACGTAACAAATGCATATAATCAAATTGCTCAATTTGGGAAAAATTTTTCCGCCTTGGGACAGAAAATCGCATCAACGCGGCTTCTTACCTCTAAAAAGGATGATGAAAAACTGCTCAAGGAAGCTCCTGATGGGGAAGAATAAAACTGATTTGTTATATAAAATAAACTATTGAGACTTATGAAAAACTTTTTTGTTAAAGATTCGCTAGTACAAATTGGAAAAGATGTTACGGTGTACGGCTGGGTTTCTAATCTCCGCGACCATAAAAAAATCGTGTTCATCGATCTTCGTGACTCAACGGGGATTCTTCAGGTTGTAGGAGACGAACGGTTTCGGGATCTTCACCCTGAAGACGTAGTCAAAATATCAGGAACTATAAAAAAAAGGCCAGAAAAACTCATTAATAAAAAGGTTGAAACGGGTGAGATTGAACTTCAGGCAAAAGACGTTGAGGTACTTTCCCACGCAGACACGCTTCCTTTTGATATGGGTAAGGAAGACCTTGAGGTGACCCTTCCTACTCTTCTTGACTACCGCTCCCTGACACTACGACATCCAAAAGTTAAGTCAATTTTCAAAGTACAGGAAGCGTTGATGGATGGCTTTCGCAAGATCTCAAAAAGCCTCCGCTGTACAGAGGTGATCGTGCCTGAAATCACGATTACTGCAACCGAAGGTGGAGCCGAAGTTTTTGGCTTTGATTATTATGAACACACCGCTTCTCTTACCCAAAGCCCTCAACTATACAAGCAAATGGTGATACCCGCGCTAGAAAGAGTATATCTGATAGCTCATGCCTATCGTGCTGAGCCCTCTGTTACCACACGCCATCTGGCAGAATCAGTGCAGATGGATTGTGAGTTTGGATTTGTAGAGTTTGAAGAGCTCCTTGATCTCTTAGAAAAAGTTGCGGTTGAAACCATTGCTCATGCTGAAAAGGCCTGTAAAAAAGAGCTGAAAGAACACAACGTGTCTCCTGTCCTGGTGGGAAAGATTCCCCGGCTTACCCTGAAGGAAGCGCAGGAAGTAATTAAAAAAGAAACCGGCAGAAATGTAGTCGGAGAAAAAGATCTATCACCTGAAGATGAGGTTGATATCTGTAAGTGGGCTGAGAAGGAAAAGAAAAGTGATTTTGTCACGGTGACACATTTTCCAACTCGTAAACGGGCTTTTTACACGATGCCGGATCCTAAAAATCCTGAGTTAAGTTTAAGCTATGATATTCTTTTTCGAGGATTGGAGATTGCAAGTGGCAGTCAACGGGTCCATGAATATGAAAAACTTGTTAAAACCATAAAGGATCGCGGAATGAATCCGGATGATTTTGAGATGTATCTCATGGCATTTCAATATGGAATGCCTCCCGAAGGAGGATTTTCATTTGGACTTGAGAGACTGACAAAAACCCTTCTCCAGTTACCCAACGTACGGGAAGCAGCACTTTTCCCTCGCGATATGGAACGAGTTGACGTCAGACTTTCGAAAAAAAGAAAAAAATAACCGGTATGAAAAAGCGCTTCTATATCTTGTTTACATTCTTCACTCTGCTTCTTCTGTTTTATCCGGGGGATTCTGAACTTTTTCAGATTTTTGCGTTTAACAGAAAGCTTTTTGAAAGAAAGGAAACACCAAGGGCACTTCTTCGAAACCCTGTACCAATTGCGCAACCTTCACCTACTCCGTTTCTTACCGCAGAGGGGATTTACATTCTCGATCTCCCTTCATTTACACCGGTGTTTGCAAAAAACGAAAAGGCTAGATTTTATCCTGCATCTACGACAAAAGTTATTACCGCACTTGTCGCATATGATCTTTATAAGCCTGAGGAGGTCATAACCGTAGAAAGAGTTACTGAAGACGGGCAGGTCATGGGCCTTGTCCCGGGGGAAAGAATTACGATTGAAAAACTCCTCTATGGACTACTGGTGCATTCGGGTAATGATGCGGCGCTTGTTCTTGCAGATCATTATGGAGAAGAAAAATTTGTCTCGCTTATGAATAAAAAAGCAAAAGACCTCCATATGAATAATTCGCGATTTAAAAATCCTGCGGGATTGGATGCGTTTAATCAATACACGACTCCTTATGATCTTGCGCTTGCTGCACGTGAACTTTTAAAAAATAGGTATCTTGGGAAAATCGTTTCGACAAAAGAAATCATCATCTCCGACGAAGACTTCAAATACTTCCATACTTTGACCAATGTCAATAAGCTTTTGGGAGAGATCCAGGGGATAGGTGGATTAAAAACAGGGTATACGGAAGAGGCCGGAGAAAATTTAGTCAGTCTCTACAAAAGAGCGGATGGTCATGAGTTTGTAGTTGTAGTATTAAAAAGTCTGGACCGGTTTCAGGATACCGAAAACATAGTTGACTGGATAGATAAAAACGTACGCTACGAAGAACCGCTTAGTCAGTAAGATATTCACTACTTATTGCAGGCACATACGCTACAAAATTTTCGTCTCCTAAAAAGACGTATACCGGCTGAAGATAATCTTGATAAATGTCAGGGTCAAGGTATCCAACAAACATCTTGCGGATAATAATGCTTTTTTTTTCACGGGGATTTGAAACCACATTTGCCTTCCCATCTGTCAACTCTTTATATGCTTCTTCTCCTGTTTTCAGAGGATACACCCCTACCTGTTCCAAAGATTTTGGGTAAAACTGTAGATTGGCACGCAGGATCTTTGCCTCCCCGTCTTTGTTAAACAGCATGAGGACATAATGTTGACTGTTGAAGTACTTGGGTGAAATAACCGGAAAACCTTCTATGTCAGGTCTGTAAAAATCTACCTCAACGAGGTTCGCCCTCAGATTGTCCTTTAAGATTGCGATTGATTTGTTTTCCGGATTATATCGTAGAAAAATCACATTGGTTTTTCCCTGTGCGAACTCTTGAGGATATGCTCCGATTGACTGGAAAAAATCCAAAGCGTTTTCCTGACTTTCTGCTGTCTCCGGAGTCACTGCTTGATTGATAAGGTCAACGTCTTCTTCAAAAGAATAGCGATAGCTGAAATTAAAGTTGCGGATGTCAACGGTGAGTTTTTGCTTGGGCTCGGTAAAAATAGCCTGATTGGTAATCAGTTTATAGGCATTATTATCAGCATTGAATCCCAGTGTTTTTGCGATAAGGAAAACTTTTTCTTTGTAACCAAATCTTGCTTGTGAAGGAGGAAGAAAAAATACTCGTGCCGCAGGAGTCGCAGTCGTAGGAACTCCTTCAATCGTATCCAGTTTAAATGTTAAACCCGCACTTGGAGTAGCTTCAGAAAGATGAGGTTTTTTTATCCTGCCAAATGTAGTATTGATGAATAGCGGTGTGACTTTCTGAGACTCAACATAAAGGATAGTCAAGCGAATAGAATAATACAGGATTAAAAGACAGATAACGCCAAGGATCACGAAAGGATAGTACTTGCGTACGTAGTAGGACACATCAGTCAAGGTCATACCTCATGATAGCAAAAAGAAGGTTTTAGCGGTTAGTTTGTTTTCTTTTCAAGCTTTGTGATCCTAATTTCATGATTGTCCAGTCTGTCGTGTATATCCGGATACCTTGAAGTGAGTATTTGGAGTTCATCTTTGAAATCCTTGAACGCTCCGACCAGCCAATCTAAAGTTTGTAAAACGGTGTCTTTAAACTCAACAAACTCTTTATGAAAGTCGTCAATTCTTTTGTCTAACCGATTAATTTCGTATCTAAATTCTGTGTTTGTTACAAATTTCTTAAGATCTTTTTTAGTTGCAAATTCATTTCTTAGATTTGTAAAGTCAGTTTTAGTAAGCATGGAATAAGATATTAAACCATATTAATTCAATATTCAATAGCTTAAAAACTACCAGCTGTGAGAGCTCAAAATGCTATAATATATACTACTCCAGGGGTACCCAAGCGGTCAACGGGGGCAGACTGTAAATCTGCTGGCTTCGGCCTACGGGGGTTCGAGTCCCTCCCCCTGGACATGTTAGAACGATACCCGGGTTTTAAAAGGATGTCGTAAGGCTTTTGGAACGTCCAGACAAGCTCTCCATCTTTTAAAAGTAGGTT
>MGBA01000013.1:0-147 GCA_001789965.1 Candidatus Roizmanbacteria bacterium RIFCSPLOWO2_02_FULL_40_13 | reverse complement strand
TTTGATAATTTCCCGCTTTTCTTCTAAATTTCCTTCCTCAAGTATCTTTCGTGCGTAAAACGCTGTATTTATGAAATCTTCGGCAAGTTCCAACCAATGACGCTGATTATGAACCCCTTCGTCAATTTTCTCTTGCAGTCTTGCTTG